>NZ_JBFRDD010000001.1:0-370808 GCF_052113425.1 Cupriavidus sp. YAF13 | reverse complement strand
CCAACTTCTGCCCACACTCGCTCACCGAACTCAAAACGACCGCCCGCAATCGGCTGCGCAGCGCACAGCAACGCGCTAGCATCATTGCCGCGTGCTGGAAGCAGGCCGAGTTGTGGTGATGTCATCATTTATACAAGGATCAATAGAGCCACGGGAAACCGCGCGGCCCGCTGGGCGGCCTCGGACTACCGTAAACGGGCCTGTTACGCCAAGCGACGCAAACTCCGTCGAGCCTTGCACCTTCGTGAGCGCCACCACCAAGCCGTCGCGGGTGGCGAAGGCGAAGTTCCGCGGTGTGTACCGCGCTGCGGCGGCTAGGAAGCAGGATGCGCGCGCAGGTCCGTGATGAAGCCATTCAGTTCAGCTTCGCCGGCATCGGTAATCGCCCAGTAATTCATCCCCGCGGCACTCCAGTGGGCGAGGTGATAGCCCTGCTGCGCGTAGATGCGGGGCGTGGCGCCCGCGTCGTTGCCCGGCCACACATAAAGATTGATCGGGTGCAGCTTGTAGCGATAGACCATCACGGCTACCGCCCGCCCCTTCAGGTAATCCAGGCGGCCGCCGATCAGCGGATACCCCTGCTGCGCAAGATCGACCACCGGCGGCGCAAAGTCCAGCTTGCCGTCAAACCACGGCTTGACCGTATGCCGGTCGGTTGAAATCACATCGGAGAGGTGATTGACCTGCAGCGAGCGAATATGGTTATCCACGAGTTCCTGGGTCAGACGCGTCTCGCTCGATGGCACCGAGAGGTACAGCCCCACGCTCCAGGTCAACGCCACCACACTCATCAACACAGCGCCAGCCGGCGCCCAGGCCAGCGACCCGCCGCCTCCCCACCGCCCAAATCGCTCACCCAGCCGCTGCCAGAGCGTGCGGCGCACCGGCAGCGCAGCCTTGATGCGTTTCACCAGTTCCTGCGGCGCCGCAACGCGCAAATCCGCCTGGTGCAGCTGCGCACTCACCTGGCGGTGCTGTGCATAGGCCTGTTGGCACTGCTCGCAGTCAGCAAGATGGCGCTCGAATTCGAGTGCTTCGGACAGGCTCAACTCCTGGTCGAGATAGCCCGGCAGTAATGCAAACGCTTGGTTGTGATCCATCACGCCTCCTGATCCGTCGGGGCGAGCAGCGCCGCGAGTTGCTGGCGGCCTCGGCCCAGGCGAGACATCACCGTGCCGATCGGGATGCCCACGATGGTGGCGATTTCCTTGTACGACAAATCCTCCAGCTCCCGCAGCACGACCACCTCCCGGTATTCCAGCCGCAAGCCCAGCAACGCCTTGTGCACCCGCTTCTGGCTCTGGCTGCGTATGAGCATGGCTTCAGGACTGTCATCATGGTCGGCCACACTCGTCTCAAGGCTATGCATGTCTTCCTCGAACATCATGGTTTGTGCTGCATGTCCCCGGTTCTGCTGATGCCAGGTGTAGAAGGTGTTGCGCACAATGCTCAATAGCCATGCACGGGCATCCTCGCCGCGGAATCCGCCAAAGAACCGGAACGCGCGCAGGTACGCCTCCTGCACCACGTCCTGGGCATCCTGGTCGTTATGCGTCAACCATCGCGCAACATTGAAGGCCGAGGTCATATGCGGCAATACAAGCGTCTCGAAACGCTGCGCGGTGTCTGGATCGGCCATTGTGAAGTGTCTGCTGTAACCGCAATCCGTGACCGGCAGTGAGTTAACAGCAAGACCGCCGGCATGCCATTTTTATTCCCGGAACCGCCACCTGAATCGGATCCCGTGTTCGGGTCTCGTGTGGATTCGGCATGGCAAGCGCCGATCATGTGACCAGTGCGCCGCCGGCTTGCGGCCTCCCTCTACGGCTTCGAGCCGAACTATGAGCGGATCGTGATCATGCTGATCACGAGCGGCACGCAGGGCCTGCAGGTTGCATTGCTCGCCCCGGGCTGGGTACACGGTTGCCTGGGACTGTGGCTCCGCTTGCGCCATTATGCGATGGTGCGCCGCGCCAAGCCTGCCCTGCTCGCTCTGCTCGTGTTCGTGCCACTCCTGTCGGCGGCAGGCCTTGTGCGGATGACCCGCGCCGTGGTGGCGAGTCGAGCTAGCCTCCCGGCGCCCGATCCGAAACTGGCTGCGCACCAGCTCGCTCTCGATGCGTGGCGTCACAATCTCCTAATCCTCTACCTGCTGCTGATCGTCAGCGCTTTTGTGGCCGGCCAGCTGCGCAATCGGCTTGCGCGTCGAAGGATCGCGCGAAACGCCGCTGAACGCTTGATTCACAGCCCTGAAGAAAATGCACATACAGCCGAATGATAGGCACTATGCCCCCCTAAATCAGCTTCCGTGGGCATTGGTTCACCGATGGGCAGTAAAAGAGAAGACCGATGGGTATGGGTTATCGTGCGATTGCCTGGCTCCTTCCAGGCAATCGCATGCTCAACCGGCAGCCATCAGATCGTTAAACGTGTTGACCCAGGCGTGCTCGTTTGGTCCCGGATTGGCACGCATGTCCACGGCGGGGCCCACCAGTATTTCGTTGGCAACTGTGCCCAGTTGTTCGATCGCGCCCGCGATGAATGCTTCGAGAGGCATCGCGCGCTCCTCCTCGCTGCTGTTCATCAGCTCGGTGCGGACCCAGGGTGCTTGCAGACGCTCCGCGCGTCGGCCGGAGATGATGACCTGGTTGCCGAGCTTGTGGAGGGCTTGGGCGAGACCGCGGCCGATGCCCGAACCACCGCCGGTGATGAATACGGTGTTACCTGTGAGTTTCATGATGTCTCCGATGGAGATGACGCTTGAAGTCAGCGCGGAAAGCTGTTCCCGAACATGGGCAGGCCGCTTTTCGATTCGGCCTCGGTTGCCTCGTCCGGATCGGCTTGAGCAAGGGTTGGTGCGCTAGCGGCCGAAGTCGTGGCGACTGCGATGGACAAAGCCAACCACGATCTGAAGCAAGCGATCGCAGCGCAAATTGCACCGGGCGGCAACCGTTTGAGGCGACAGGTCGACTTCTATCTGTCTGGCACGCATTGCAGTGATATCGGGCAGGGTTGCGCGGTAGCGGCCTCACCGCGGCGTCCGCCGACTAGGCCACGAGGCGCAAGCGCGCTTTGCGAATGGCTTGCAGGAGATGATCGAAACCTTGACGGGGCTCGTCGCGGAGCAACGCGCCGAAGGCAGAGACAGCCAGGACGCGCGCCGGGAGGCGATCGCGTTCTACAGCGAGATGGTAGGCGCGCTCATCCTGTCGCGCACGGTAGCCGGCGCCAATCCCAGGCTCGGGCAGGAAATACTGAACGCAAGCCGGCAGATGCTTCTCAGGGATTTCGCACTAGAGGTGGTGGAGGGCAAGCGGTAAAGCCAGAGAACGCTCACGGCTGTCCAGCAATGCCTCCGCGCTGATTGGGTCGGCTGTCATGCCACAGAAATGCACTGAAACACAAACGCAAGTGCGTAAGGAGTGGGAAGCTGCGCCCACGGAGTTGGCGCGCATACGATCCGCCCGACGGCATCGGGCGGATCACGGCACGGGTCAGACCAGATGCAGTTCAACGTGGACGTTGCCGCGCGTGGCTTTCGAATACGGACAGATCTGATGCGCCGCTTCAACCACCGCTTGCGCCACCTCCGGGTCGAGGCCCGGCAGGCTGACGTTCAGGCGGGCCTGCAGGAAAAAGGCGTCATCGGTGGTGCCGAGGTCCACCTCGGTATCCAGCGCAAGGTCCGCTGGCAGCTTGATCTTCATCTGGCTGGCGGCGCGGCCCATGGCCCCGATAAAGCAGGCCGACCACCCCGCGGCAAACAGTTGCTCAGGGTTTGTGCCGGCGCCGCTGCTGCCCGGTGAGGACAGCTTCAGATTCAGCCGGCCATCGTTGCTATGGGCTTGGCCATCGCGGCCGCCGGTGACGTGGACCTTGCCCGTGTACAGGACGTTCTCGATGCGGTTCATGATCAATTTCCTTGAGATGGATTTGCGCTGGGTATTGCGCGGCCTGAGATCGCTTCGCATGTGCTCGGCATCGGGCCACGGAACGTATTAAAGGCGGTCGACGTATCGGGCACGTAGCACGTCGGGCCCTGTTCTGTCTGGAAACGTATCCCGGTGGCCGCGTGATACAGACGCATGCAAAAACCTGCGGAAAGTGGCGCGGACGCGGCACAGGGCCGCGATCTGTGATGCGGTTTTGTATCGCTCTGTATCCGGCGGCCTGCCGGATACGCAACGTTTCAAATCGAAGGGTTCGGGAAACAGGCGCGATACGTCGGTCGCCGATGCTTCCCATCGGCATCAGTCCCAATGGAGAGAACCATGTCCGAACCGATCAATCAAAAACGGCGCCGCCTGTTTGGCTCGGCCGCGCTCACGCTGGCCGCCGCGCCATTTGGCTTGTCTGACCTGGCGCACGCGGAATCCAGCCAGACGGCAGCACGCCCGCCAACCGCACGGCCGGGTACGCATGCCCAATTCACAACAATCAAGCAGGTGACTGCCGGCGAACTCAATATCGGCTATGCCGAGGAAGGTCCTGCCGATGGCCCTCCCGTCATCCTCTTGCATGGCTGGCCGTATGACATTTACAGCTTTGTCGACGTCGCACCGGCGCTGGCGGCGGCGGGGTACCGCGTGATCGTGCCGTATGCACGCGGCTACGGCAGCACACGTTTCATGTCGGCCGCGACGGTTCGCAATGGCGAGCAGGTGGCGCTCGCGCTCGACACCCTCGCCCTGATGGACGCGCTGGGCATCAGCAAGGCGATCCTCGCCGGCTACGATTGGGGCGCGCGGACGGCATGCATCATCGCGGCGCTCTGGCCGGAGCGATGCAAGGCGCTGGTTTCCGTCAGCGGTTACCTGATCGGCAGTGTCGAGGGCAACCGAAAGCCGCTTGCGCCGCAGGCCGAGCTCCAATGGTGGTATCAGTACTATTTCGCCACCGAGCGCGGGCGGGTCGGCTATGCGCAGCACCGGCACGCGTTCACGAAGCTGATCTGGCAACTCGCCTCGCCAACATGGAACTTCGACGACCGCACGTTCGATCGCAGCGCGGCGGCTTTCGACAACCCGGACCACGTAAGCATCGTGATCCACAACTACCGCTGGCGGCTCGGCCTTGCCGAGGGCGAAGCCCGATACGCCGATCTGGAACGGCGGCTTGCTGCGTTTCCGAGCATCGGTGTGCCCACCATCACGATGGAAGGCGACGCCAATGGCGCGCCGCACCCGGAACCGAGTGCCTACGCCAGCAAGTTCTCAGGCAAGTATCAGCATCGGCTCATCACGGGTGGCATTGGCCACAACTTGCCGCAGGAAGCGCCGCAGGACTTTGCCAGAGCCGTGATCGACGCAGACCAACTCTGACGCCGCGTTGCCTGGTCAGGCTCGTCGCCGCGAGCGTGGCCAGGCCGCTTCGAAGCGGACAGCGGCGCATTGAAACCGTGGCCCCGCCGAACAACCAAGCTGGCCTCTACCCTCCCCTTTGATCAGCCTAGCCTGACGATCGCTGCCAGCCCGCCCCCTTCACGGTTGCGCAGCTTGAGCGAGCCGCCGATGGCCACCGCAAGCTGATGTGCAATCGCGAGGCCCAGGCCGGAGCCGCCGGTCTCGCGGCTGCGCGAGCCCTCGAGCCGGACGAACGGCTGCAGCACGGCTTCGAGCTTGTCTTCCGGGATGCCCGTGCCGCGATCGAGCACCTCGATGATCACGGTGTCGTGCTCGCGGTCCACGCGCAGTTCCGCCGCGCCGCCGAACTTGATTGCGTTGTCGATCAGGTTGGTCAGGATCCGGCGCAGCGCATGGGGGCGCGTCACGATGGCGCCGCCGACGTTCTGCTCGATGGTCACTGTCTTACCGGTGTCCTGATAATCGTAGGCCAGGCTCTCGATGAACGATCCGAGGTCGATTCGCGATGGCTTCTCGCCATCGCCATGCGTGGAGCGCGCATACGCCAGCCCTTCCTGCACAAGCCTTTCGATCTCGGCCAGGTCCTGCACCATCTTGCGCTTCTCCTCGGAGTCCTCTGCCAGCTCGGCGCGCAGTTTCATGCGCGTGATCGGCGTCTGCAGATCGTGTGAGATGGCCGCCAGGATCTGCACGCGCTCCTCGATGAACTGGGCGATGCGCTCGCGCATGGCATTGAACGCCCGCGCGGCGCGCGTCAGCTCGGTGGGGCCTGTTTCGGCCAGCGGCGGCGTCTTCCTGTTGGGATTGAGCGTATCAGCGGCATTGGCCAGCGCCACCAGCGGCCGGATCGACACGCGTACGGCGAACCAGCAGCATACGACCAGCAACAACAGTTGGATCACCAGCACATAAGGCAGCCACTGCGCGATCGGGATCATGCGCGGATGCACGTCGATGGTCAGGGGGCTGCCGTCGCTCAGCGTCAGGTGCGCCTGCAACTGCTTGCCGTCGCCCGGGATCGACTCCACCGTGACCGGAAAGCGGCCTTCGCTGGCTTGGGTGATCCGCGCGGCAATATCCTTGCCGCGTGGCGTCATCTCGGGCACGCCCGGCGAGCCCGGCCCCAATATGTATTGATAGTTGCCGCGATTCACGCGCGGCAGCCATTGCGCTCGCTCGGCGGCGGGAACGCGGTCGAGGATGGCAATCGAGGTGGCGACGTCGGTTTCCAGCGTGCCGAGCATGACTTCGCGCGCTGTCATGTAGCGCTCGGAAAACAGCACGCCAAACGACAAGCCATGCGCGATCACCAGCCCGGCAAGCAAGATCAGGAACAAGCGCGAACCCAGCGAGCGCGGCCAGGGCCGGAGGCGCGTGCTCAGTGTGCTCAATGTGCTCATCGTGCTCGTTGTGCTCATTGGCGGGCCTCCTTGATCTCCACCGGCGTCGCAAGAACATAGCCCTCGCTGCGCACGGTCTTGATGTAGCTGGGTTCGCGTGCGTCGTCTCTCAGGCGCTGGCGCAGGCGGCTGACCAGCAGGTCGATGGAGCGCTCGAACATGTCCGCCTCGCGGCCCTGCGTGAGGTTGAGGAGCTGGTCGCGGTTGAGCACGCGCTGCGGATGGTCGACGAACACGCGCAGCAGCCGGTACTCCGCGCCGCTCAGCGTGACGATGGTGCCATCGCTGTCGATCAGGTGGCGCGCGGTGGTATCCAATCGCCAGTGACCAAACGCGAGCATCTGCCCTGCTTCGGTGATCTGCAGATTGGGCGGCAGCATCCTGGTGCGGCGGAGCACGGCCTTGATGCGCGCCAGCAGCTCGCGCGCGGCAAAGGGCTTGGCAAGGTAATCATCCGCGCCCATTTCGAGGCCGATGATGCGATCCGTTTCATCGTCGCGCGCGGTCAGCATCAGCACGGGCGTGGCCTTTTGCTTTCCGGACCGCAATTCGCGGCACAGCACCAGGCCGTCATCGCCGGGCAACATCAGATCGAGCACGATCAGGTCGACGGTATTGGCCTCCAGGAACGACCGCATGTGGCGGCCATCCGGCGCCACCGTCACGCGCAGGCCGTTCTTGGTGAGATAGGTCGAAACGAGTTCACGGATTTCCCGGTCGTCATCGACGATCAGGATATGGTCGACGTGCGCTTCCATCGGGTTCACCTCGGCAGGATTGGAAGGGTTCAGCCAGTCAGCTTCGCCGCCATTGTATGGCGGCCTTCGGCACCGCGTGTATCGCAATGTATCCGGCCTTCGCACTGCCACACAGAGGTACATACTCGCTTGTTCGCGACACATCCAGGCGACGTCCGTGGTGCCTGATGGAGGGCAGCCCAGCGCGCCAACAGACCCGGCCATCCCCCCGCAGCCAGTTGCTTACCTGGGCTGCTTGCGAATCTCGGTGGTCGTCCGGCCCCCGAAACCCCAGTTGTCGGTATCCACCTCTTCGATTGCGATATGCGTCCATTCGGGCGGTTTGTGCAGCACGCGCTCCAGGGTCTCGGTGACTTCCTTGATGACCTGGGCTTTCTGCTCGGCGGTGGTTCCCTCGCGGGTAATGCGAATGCTGACGAAAGGCATGGCGGCCTCCTGCATGGATTGACGTTTCGAGATGAGAGCGATGGATTCCGGGCCGCGGCAGGACACATGTCCGGCCGCGGCGGCCGGATTCAACGGCCTGCGCTGAAGCCGCCGTCCACCGGCAGCACGGTGCCGGAGACAAAGTCGGCCTTGGCCAGGTAAAGCACGGCGTCGCTGATCTCGGCGATGCTGGCGATGCGGCCCAGCGGGTGCAGGCTGCCGAGTGCCGCATGGGTTTCAGCGGCATGCATCGGGGTGTCCACGACGCCCGGGGCGACCGCGTTGACCGTCACGCCGTGGGGCGCCAGTTCCAGCGCAAGCGCGCGCGTGGCCTGGTTGATGCCGCCCTTCAGGGCCACGGCCAGCAGCGCAGGCACACCGCCGTGCGGCTGAAGCGCCAGCGAAGCGGTGATGTTGATGATCTTGCCGCGCTTGCGTTCGCTCATGTGCTTGGCCGCTTCCTGCGACGGATACAGCACGCCCTTCAGGTTGGTGGAGATCTGCTCCTCCACTTCGTCCGGCGTGAACTGCACGAACGGCTTGGCCGTGAAGATGCCCGCGTTGTTCACCAGCACGTCGACCTTGCCGTACTTGGCAATGGCCTGCGCGAAGACCTGGCGCGCCGATTCGGGCTTACCGACGTCGCCCGCCACGCCCAGGAAGCGCTCACCGGCATTCAGCCGCCCGGCGGTGGCTTGCAGGCGCTCGGTGGAACGGCCGGTGCCGACGACGTTGTAGCCCGCCTTGAGGAAAGCTTCGGCCAAGCCCAGGCCGATGCCGCTGGTGGCGCCGGTGATGACGACGGTGTTGTCGGTGTTGTCGGTGTTGCGCATGATGGTCCTCCGATGGATCCAGATTCAAATTCAGATTCAGGGTCCGGTGCCGGACTCCAAAGCCGTCACCGGTGTGGAGGAACTATATTGCTGCTGTCGAGCGCAATAAACGGGGTTTGCTACACTTGTCCTATTACATGGCGTAAAGAATATGCACCGGCAATTCGACGACATCCTGCTCGGCAGCATCGAGCTCTTTTGCCTGGCCGCCGAGGCCGGCAGCTTCACGGCGGCCGCCAATACCGCAGGCGTCACGCCTGCCGCCGTCAGCCGCTCGATCTCGCGCCTGGAAAAGCGCCTCGGCGTGCGCCTGTTCGTGCGCTCCACGCGCAGCATCCGGTTGACTGAAGGTGGCAAGGATTACTTCGAACAATGCCGCGCCGCGCTCAATCAGCTGGTCGAAGCCGAGCGCAAGGTCACCGGCGAGCAGGTGCAGCCCTCGGGCACGATCCGCATCAGCGCGCCGACCACCTACGGGCACCATCGCCTGTTGCCGCTCCTGCCCGCGTTTCGCGCCAAGTACCCGCTGATCAAGGTGGAAGCCCACATCAGCAACCGCAACGTCGATTTCCATGAGGAAAACTTCGACGTGGCGATCCGCTTCCGCGCGCAGCCGGACTCGATGATGGTCTCCCGGCACCTTGAAGACGCGGCACTGGTGGTGGTCGCGAGCCCCGCCTACCTGAAGCGCGCAGGGGTACCCAGAACGCTGTCGGACCTGGACCAGCACGAGTGCATCCAGTTCGATCTACCGAGCAGCGGGCGGCAGATCTCGTGGCTGTTCAAGGAAGGGGGGCGCGAGAAGGAGATCTTCTCGACGGGAAGCTACATGTGCGCGGAAGACGTGCTGGCCGGCGTGACGCTGGCCAGAGCGGGCGCGGGACTGTTCCAGACCTACCAATTCGTCGTCGAGCGGGACCTCGCGCAAGGCGAGCTGGTCGAGGTCCTGCAAGCTTTTGCCGGGCGCATGCGCCCCGTCAGCCTGATGTATCCGCACGGCCGTTTGCTGCCATCGCGCGTGCGTGCGTTCGTCGAGTTCATGATGGAACAGGTGCGTCCGCCAGCTTCTGCTCAAGATGGGGCACGACGACGCTGATAATCGTATTGCCCGCATAAACTCGTACTAGTACTTGAAGATGGCAAAGCCTTGGATTGTCAACGGCGCACTGGGAAATGCCTGCAGGGCCAATGCGCCGGAGGGCGGCAGTGCGACCACCTCACTGCTTCCGACACTCCCACCGCGCCACCACCGCAAACGCGGCGTCTTCCACCTCCGGCAGCAATGCCAGCGCTGCCTGCGCGGTCTCGTCGTTGATCATCTTCGCCGCCTCGTCATCGGGTTCCGGCAAGGCATCGGCGAGCACGCGCTCCAGTCCGGCCCTCATCGCCTCGGGCAGATACACCCCCAAGGCCTCGATGTTCGCCGCCACGCACTGTACCGCCTCGGCGGGGCTGAAATCGTCGTCGAGCAGATGCGAGAAGTCCGCCGCGCTGCGCACCAGGATCTCATAGACGAAGGCCGCGAATGAAGCGGCTTCGATCCGGCTTTTGCCGCGGTCGTGCCAGACCAGCGCCACGCCGATGTCGCCGTTGGCTAGCGGCGTCAAGCAGTAGGCGTCGCCGGCCCCGGTCTGCGCGAACGGCAGGAAGCGCCGGCCGTGCTGGAAGGCCGGATTGAGCCATTTGGCGATGAACTCGCCAGCCTGCTTCGCGTCGATCCACTCCAGATCATAGGCGCAGGAAAGCACCGGCTGCGCGGCCAGCGTGCGAGCCTCCCGGTCGGTGCGCCAGGCCTCGATGTCGGCGCCGTAGCCGGTGCGGCCTGCGTCGATCAGTTGCCTCAGCATAGCTGGCAAGGTGATGCCGCTGGCGTCCGCCAGCGCCGAAAAAGCGTCCATCCGTGTTCTCTCCGTGAGATGCTGCCGGTTAATGCCGATCTGGCCAGATCTGTGCTGGGGGATGAACGGCGTCAGCGCATCCAGCCATGGCTCGTCAACCTAACTGGCAGTAGCCGCCACATTGGCCCGCGCCTTATGCAATTTCTTGTAACTGTCGATCAGGCGGTGGTGCCTATCGAGACCCTCCAGTTTCATGCTCGTTGGCGCTAACCCGAAGAAGCGCACGCTGCCGTCCACTGACCCCATTACCGCATCCATCCGAGCGTTGCCAAACATCCGACGGAAGTTGACCGCGTAGTCGTCTAGTTCCAGGTCGTCATCGAGCAGCACCTCCAGCACCACATTCAGGGCCTGGTAAAACAATCCGCGCTCGACCGTGTTGTCGTTGTACTGCAGGAAGGCTCCCACCAGCTCTTGCGCCTCCTCAAATTGCTGCAAGGCGAGATGAATCTGCAGCTTCAACTCGAGAACTGTCAGCTTCCCCCAGTCCGTATTCTCGTCAAATTCGATGCCGATCAAAGTGGCAATATCGGAGTACTCATCCAGCTCACTGTTATCCAACCGTTCAAGCAGAGCTGCCAGGCCGGCATCGTCCAGGCGATGCAAGTTCAAGATATCGGTGCGGAACAACAGCGCCTTGTTTGTGTTATCCCAGATCAAATCCTCTACCGGGTAAACTTCCGAATAACCGGGCACTAAAATCCGGCAGGCCACGGCGCCCAGTTGGTCATACACCGCCATGTACACCTCTTTGCCCATGTCCTCGAGAATGCCGAACAGCGTTGCGGCTTCTTCGGCATTGGAGTTTTCACCCTGGCCAGAAAAATCCCACTCAACAAACTCGAAATTCGCCTTGGCGCTGAAAAAGCGCCACGACACCACACCGCTGGAATCAATGAAGTGCTCAACAAAGTTGTTTGATTCAGTCACGGCGTTACTGACAAAAGTGGGCTGAGGCAAATCGTTCAGGCCTTCAAAACTGCGCCCCTGCAGCAATTCCGTCAGACTCCGCTCCAGCGCCACCTCGAAGCTTGGGTGCGCGCCGAACGAGGCAAAGACACCGCCTGTCCGCGGATTCATCAAGGTGACGCACATCACTGGATAGGTCCCACCCAGCGACGCGTCCTTGACCAGCACCGGAAAGCCTTGCTCTTCCAAGCCCTGAATCCCGGCCAGAATGCCAGGGTATTTCGCCAGCACTTCGTGCGGCACATCAGGCAATGCGATTTCACCTTCCAGAATTTCGCGCTTTACCGCCCGCTCGAAAATCTCGGACAGGCATTGCACCTGCGCTTCGGCCAGGGTATTACCGGCACTCATGCCATTGCTGACGAATAGGTTTTCGATCAGGTTGGACGGAAAATACACCACTTCGCCGTCCGACTGCCGCACATACGGCAGCGAACAGATACCGCGCTGTACATTGCCGGAGTTAGTGTCGTACAGATGCGAGCCATACAATTCGCCATCGGAATTATAAATTTCCAGGCAGTACGCATCCAGAATTTCAGCCGGCAGCGCATCCTCAGGGCCAGGCTGGAACCAGCGCTCATTCGGGTAATGAACAAACGGCGCATTGGCGACGTCTTCGCCCCAGAACGTACCGCCATAAAAATGGTTGCAATTCAGGCGCTCGATAAACTCTCCCAACGCCGACGCCAACGCGCTTTCTTTGGTCGCTCCCTTGCCATTGGTAAAACACATGGGCGAGTGCGCATCACGGATATGCAGCGACCACACATTGGGAACGATATTGCGCCACGAAGCGATTTCAATCTTCATGCCCAAGTCTGCCAAAACGCCCGACATATTGGTGATGGTCTGCTCCAACGGCAGATCCTTGCCCACAATATAGGTGCTGGCGTCAGAAGCCGGCTTCAACGTCAGCAACGACTGAGCATCGGCATCTAGGTTCTCTACCTCTTCAATGACAAACTCGGGTCCGGCCTGCACCACTTTCTTCACTGTACAACGCTCGATAGAGCGCAAAATACCTCGGCGGTCTATTTCCGAGATATCCGACGGCAACTCAACTTGAATCTTGAAAATCTGTTGGTAACGGTTTTCCGGATCGACAATATTATTCTGCGACAGGCGGATATTTTCGGTAGGAATATTTCGGCTTACGCAGTACAACTTCACAAAGTAAGCAGCACACAAGGCCGATGAGGCCAGAAAATAATCGAAGGGACCAGGCGCCGAGCCATCGCCCTTATAACGGATAGGCTGGTCGGCCACTACCGTGAAGTCATCGAATTTGGCTTCAAGGCGTAGCTTATCGAGAAAGTTGACTTTAATTTCCATGGGGAATTCTAAAAATGATGCTCAAAATGATGTAGCCACTATTATCCGCCGCCGCGCCGGTGCCGTGCAATGCATCGATGCTTTTCACAAACGCGGCCGCATACGGATAATTTGACAGGCGAACGCCATGGCGCAGGACATGGCCGGAACCGGCGAGCCCTCATGCGCCATGGCATTATTAAAAATGCGCGAACTACCAGACGGTAATCCGAAATATAAAGCCCTGCAAAAACAGGGCCTTAATAATCAATCAACTAGCGAACAATGCTTCCCAACGGGATTTACTCCCACTCCATGATTAACAGGCCGCCACAAACCCGCGTGGTGAATGGGATTGGCTGTGATTAACTTGGGGCCTTACCGTCGCTCTTACCGACAAGCGCGCAGAGCATTTTCTCGCGCGGGAGATGGAGCGATTTGCGGGGCGACGGCTCTGGCGGCACCATCGTCAATCGGGTTTAAGGATACAGAAAAAGACCCTTCTGCGAAAGGACGCCGCGGGCCATGTGGTCGCGGCGCCGTTTCTTGCCGTGCACTGCGATCGACGCCGCGCCCTCCCCGTTGCAACGATCGTCCGGTCACGTTTCCGGCGTCACCCCAATGTTATGCAGGAAACTGCACACCATCTGGTAGAAGCCTACCGTGAGGACCGGCCTCGATCCGACCAACAGGCCCGAGCTTCATCGCGGTAGTATCGCAAGACCCATACAAGGCGCAGTTTCGCGGAGCCTGGATGACGTCGCCCCGTTTTGTCTTGATCATCTACGACGGGCTTTGGGACTGTTGACGGCCACAGCCATCGCGTTCAACTGCTACGATCAGCGCCAGGCCTTCGAGGAGCGCTTCCTTGTCGCGGCAGCGCCTCGGGCAAAGGCTTCGCTGATCGACCAGGCGCTCCAGATCTTGCGCACCCAGATGAGGCTGGGACCGGTCAACCTCGTGGTCGTCGCGCGCGTGCGAATCCGCGGGATTTGATCAAGAACGATGCGGGAAGCCGAAGTGCCTACCTCAGGGAGCGTGCACGCACGGCCCTGAGAGAAGATGTCGCCTTTATTGTGTCCAGCCCACCGTTTTTTCACTTGGCGGCTGGGTGCCAGTCAGCGCCACAGCAATCCGGCCAGCAGCAACAACAGCAGCACATCCAGCCCCAGCAGGCTGCGTGGCCGCATCCTCCCTTGCAGCAGGGCGCCCAGACCAGCCAGACCGGCTATCAGCAACAGTGCCAGCCCCCACAGCAGGCCGCTCCCCATCTGATCGCTTTGCCACAGATAGCCGGCACTTGCCATCATCAGCAGCGCGAACTGCAGCAGGGCCGCTGGCGCGGCGCCGGCCACCAGCGGCGGATCGAAGCGCTGGCGTGCACGCTGCAGGTCAAAGGGCGCACTATCATCGCTCACGCCGGGTGGCAGCCAGCCCGGCGCCTTGAACCACACCTTGAGCTTGTCCTGCCAGCGTGGCGCACGGCGCGCCAGTTGCCACAGCGGCACATAACCGGAAGCCACCGCCCATAGCGGACTCCAGCTATTGAGGGGGCTGCGAGTACCATACACCGGCTTCTCCTCCTCCTCGGCAAAGGTGCCGAACAGCCGGTCCCAGATGATCAGCATCCCGCCGTAGTTCTTGTCCAGGTACTGGTCGTTGACCGCATGATGCACACGATGGTTGGACGGCGAGGAAAACACGCGGTCAAACCAGCCCAGCTTGCCGATGTGCTCGGTATGGATCCAGAATTGGTATAGCAGCACGATGAGGCCGGCCAGCGCAAACTGCTGCGGGGCAACCCCGGCCAACGCCATCGGCAAGTAAAACGGCCATCCCAGGAAGGCAACCGTGCTCTCCTGCCGCAGCGCGGTGGACAGATTGAAATCCTGGCTCTGGTGATGCACGGCATGGGCGGCCCAGAACACCGCACTTTCATGCCCGACCCGATGTAGCCAGTAGTCGCAGAAATCGAACATCACGATCGCCAGCAGCCAACCCCAGACACTGCCCCACAGGCCGGCATGGGGAAACAGTGCCACCCGGCGCCACGTCAAGACGTACAGGCCGATCTGAAAGAGCTGGCTGACACTGGCCACCAGCTGGCTTAGCAAGCCCTGGCTCAGGTTGCTGAGGGCATCATTCAGGCGATAGGTATTGCGACCGGCGAACAGGCCGTAAGCCAGTTCCGCCAGCATCAAGAGCAGGAATACCGGGAAAGCGTAGACGGTGATTTGTTCTTCCATGCGCCACTCAAAAAAGTGCCTTACGACTAACAGACGATTGACCGGCCCCTTGCAGGATCTGGTCAGAAACGGTCGCTATTATGGCAATAAACGGGGTTCTGGACAAAAGGTGCGATGGTACGATGACCCCGAAAGCGAGACTGGGAGTCACACGCGACAGCCTGCCCTTGGCGTGAACTCAGACCGAGGGCAACGCCTTGACAAGGTGCCGCAGAAGGGTGCCGGCTACCGGCGACAACGGTCGCCCGGCTCGCGTGACGACGTGGATGCGGCTGTTATTGAGGATCGGATTCGCCAGCGGCAGCGATATCAGATCGGCAAACTGCGCGCCCTTCAGCGCCACCGAGCGCGGCGTCATGATGTAGCCCAGCCCCATCGCCGCGAATTCCCACAAGACCTTGAACGAGTTGGTGACGAGCATGGGCTTCAGCGTGATGTGCTCGTCCAACTCCGCCGCCTGTACGTGCTTGCGCACGCCGAAGGACTCGACCAGCGCCGCTCCCTGGTGCGGCGCCAGGTCCGCCAGTGTCAGCGCATTGCGGCGCCGCGCCAGCGGATGGTCCTTGCGAACGTGTAGGCGGATTGGTGCCAGCCGCGAGTAGTGCGAGCGCAGGCGCTCGTCGTTGGGCGGCTGGAACACCAGTCCGATGTGCGCGACGTCTTCCAGGATGCAGCGTACCGTTTCTTCGGTGCCCGCCACCCGGATGTTGTAGGTCACGTCGGGATGTGCGACCAGGAACTCGCGCAGCACCGGCTCGAACACCAGGTCGATGAAGCCCTCCCCGAAGACCACTTCGATGTGCCCGCGCTGGGCGTTCTTCAGGTTGTTGACCTCGGCCAGGAACGTGTCGTGCAGGTCCTGCTGGCGGCGGGCGAAGAGTGCGATCATGCGGCCGGCGTCGGTGACGACCACGCCTCGCCCGCGCCGCTCCAGCAGCGTCAGGCCCGTGTCCTCCTCCAGCTTGGCCACCGCGCGGCTCACCACCGAGGGGTCCAGCTCCAGCACCTCCGCCGCGCCCCGCACGGAGCCCGTCTCGATGATCTGCAGCAGGCACAGCGCCCGCTTCCGATCCAGCATGTCTTCCATCCGCTATCCCTGACTCGTCGTCTGATTGTTGTCTGACTGTTGTCGTTTATACAACGATTTGCCCCCAGAGTTGTCATGGATACGACGGAAGCATCCGAAGATAATCTGGCAATTCACCTGATACCGACGAGCCCATGAGCCCCTACCCCGCCGACCTGCGGCGCGCCATCAAGGCCATCGCGCCAGAGTTTGTGGCGATCCGCCGCCAGATCCACGCTCATCCCGAACTGGCGTTCGAGGAGCATCGCACCAGTGACCTCGTCGCCGAACTGCTGGGGGGCTGGGGCTACGAAGTCCACCGCGGCCTGGGCACGACGGGCGTTGTCGGCACACTGAGGAAAGGGCGCGGCAAGCGGACCCTGGGCATTCGCGCCGACATGGACGCGCTGCCTATCCAGGAAAAGACGGGGCTGGACTACGCCAGCACCTTGCCCGGCAAGATGCACGCCTGCGGTCACGACGGGCACACGGCCATCCTGCTATGCGCGGCGCGGTATCTGGCCGAGTCCGTCGATTTCAATGGGACGCTGATCCTGATCTTCCAGCCGGCCGAGGAGAACGAAGGCGGCGCGTTGCGCATGCTGGAAGACGGCTTGTTCGAGCGATTTCCCTGCGATGAGGTTTATGCCTTGCACAACTCCCCGGGCTTGCCGGTCGGGCAGATCGGCCTCATCACAGGTCCGGCCATGGCCTCGTTCGACCGCGCCACGGTGACACTGACCGGGCGGTCGGCCCATGGCGCCATGCCGCATCACGGCATCGACGTGATGCAGGGTGCGGCCAGCATCGTGCTTGGCCTGCAGTCCATCGTCAGCCGCGAGATCGATGCGCTGAAGTCGGCGGTCATTACCGTCGGCTCCATCCAGGCCGGCGCGACCTACAACATCGTCCCGGAAACCGCGACGGTCAAGATTGGCGTGAGAACGCTCGACCCCAGCGTGCGCGCCCACATCGAAGCCCGCCTGCAGGATTTCGTGGTCACGCAGGCCAGCAGCTTCCAGCTCGACGCCGACGTGGTCTACGAGCGCAAGTATCCCGTCCTGGTCAATCACGACTGCCAGACCGAGCGTGCGCGCGAGGTGGCGATCCGCCTGCTGGGCGAGGAGAACGTCGTGGCGCGAGCGCCGGTGATGGGCAGCGAGGACTTCGCCTACATGCTGGAACATCGGCCCGGCGCCTACGTCCGCCTGGGCAATGGCACCGGCGAAGACGGTGGCTGCATGGTCCACAACCCCATGTACGACTTCAACGACGAGGCCCTCCCGGTAGGCGCCGCATTCTGGGCAAGCCTCGCGCGAAGCTATCTCGCTTAAAAAAAATGAACGACAGGAGACAAATATGATTTCGCACACCCGCCGCCGCTTCCTGCAATACGCCGGCCTGACTGCCGGCTCCCCATTGCTCACGACCCTGCCAGCCTTCGCGGCGGAGATCTTCCCGAGCCGGCCCCTCTCGCTGGTGGTGCCCTATCCGGCGGGCGGTGCCAGCGATACGTCTGCACGCATATTCGGGGAGTCCATCGGCAAGAGCGTGAAGCAGCTGGTGGTCGTCGAGAACTATGGAGGCGGCACCGGGGTGATCGGCGCCAACAAGGTGCTGGCCGCGCCGGCCGACGGGTATACCTTCTTTCACGGCTCGATCAACGAGGTGTTTCTGTCCCCGTTGCTGAATCCCGCAGCCCGCTACAAGCCCCAGGACTTCATGCTGGCGGCCCCCATCAGCGACGCCAATATCGTGCTCCTAGTGCGCAGCGGCCTGCCTGCCGACACACTGGACAAGTTCCTCGACCTGGCGAAGCAGAACAAGAGCAAGCCGCTGACCTACGCCACCGTCGGCATCGACTCGATCTATCATCTGATGGGCGACGCCCTCGGCACCCGCATCGGCACGCCCTTCCTTCACGTGCCATATAAGGGCGCCGCCCCCGCGCTGCAGGGCGTTGCCGGCGGCGAGGTGGACTTTGCCATCCTGCCCTACCAGTCCGCGTTCGACAGCATGCAGGGACAGGGCCGCCTCAAGGTTCTGACGAGCTTTTCGAGGTCGTTGCCTGCGCCGCTCAGACACATCCCCCTGATCTCGCAAAGCCGGCAGATGCCCGACTTCGAATACGTGATCGGCGGTGGTTACTTCGTCAAGCAGGGCACGCCCGCCGAACGGGTCGCCTTGCTGCGCGGTGCGATCGGGGACGCGCTAGCCAAACCGGAGATCCGAGCCAAGCTCGAAGCCGAAGGCCGCACCGTCGCGCGGCCCATCGACAGCCAGGCACAGGCCAACCAGTACTTCGACCAGTACATGGGGCGTGTCACCCAGCTCATTCGCAGCGTCGGGCGCAAGCCGGTAGCCTGAACCCGAGTGCCACCACTTCTCCCCCGCGAGCGGCAGGTCAGTCGACACGGATATTGGCCTGCCGGATCAGCGCGGCGAGCCGCCGTCCGAGACCGGCTTCTTTTGCCAGCGCGGCTCGCAGAGCATTAAGCGCCTACATTGAGGCGGCTCATGCCGGCTTGATCATGTCACGCGCATACGCGAGGCCCGTGCCATACCCGCCACCATGCTCAACCACGATCGAGCGGGCCTTCTCATAGGTGTCATGACGAGTCCAGTCCCTCTGGAATTCGAGAAGGAGTTGGAGCCAGGAAGTCATGACTGCGCCGGCGGAAGCCATCCGTCGCAACGCGAGGTCATGGCTTGTTGGTGTCAGCCCACCGCAAGCATCGGCGACGACGTAGACTTGATATCCCTCGGACAACGCTGAAAGAACCGGGAAACTCACGCAGGCCTCCGTCAGCATGCCGGCGATGATCAGCGTACGCTTTCCGGTAGCCGTAATCGCGTCGCGCACCGCATCGTCTTCCCAAAGGTTCATGTTGCGGCGTTCAATCGGCGTGACGTTTTGCAGCACGTCTCGAAACGCCGGCATCAATGGGCCGCTGTACACCTTCGAGGCCGAGGTGGAGACCACAACCGGCAAGCCAAAAGCGACCGCCGTCTTCGCGACCGCAAGGCCATTGCTGCGCAGAATCTGGGGGTCTTGAGAACCCGCAGCGAACGCAAGGCCTGCCTGTTCATCAACGAGGATCAATGCACAATCGGCGGGTTCGAGCAAAGGTAGTTTGGACATGGGAGTTCCCTTTTTCATTTGAGATCGCGATCTTGCTTCAAGCCGCGACTGGACGCCCTCTGGAGCGTCCAGCCCGCGAATGCAGGATTAGCGCTCGATCACCTGTGCATGGACCGGCGCCAGCGACTCGTGCTTCGTGGCGGTGCGCTGCTCGGCCTTGTGGACCATCGTGTAGGCGTAGTCGACGCCCATGCCATAGGCGCCCGAGTGCTCCTTGGCCACGGCCATCACATCGTCGTACGTCTCGCGGTTCTTCCAGTCCCGTTGCCACTCCAGCATGACCTGTTGCCAGGTCACGGGCACCACGCCTGCCTGAACCATGCGCTGCATGGCGTAGTCATGCGCTTCCTTGGTCGTGCCGCCTGAAGCGTCGGCCACCATGTAGATCTCGTAGTCACCTTCCAGCATCGCGCACAGCGCAAAGGTGGTGTTGCAGACCTCGGTCCACAGGCCGGCCACCACCACTTTCTTCCGGCCATTGGCGGCCAGCGCGTCGCGCACCTTCTGGTCGTCCCAGGAGTTCATCGAGGTACGCTCCAGCGTCTGTTTGCCGGGGAAGACGTCGAGCAGTTCGGGGTAGGTGTAGCCGGAGAACGAATCGCTTTCGACCGTGGTGATGGTGGTCGGCACCTCGAAGATCTTCGCTGCCTTGGCCAGGCCCACGACGTTGTTCTTCATGGTCTGGCGGTCCATCGACTGCACGCCAAAAGCCATCTGGGGCTGGTGGTCGATGATGATCAGTTGGCTGTTGCGCGGGGTCAGGACTTCAAGTTTGGCGTTCGACATGTGATATCTCCGATGAAATTTATTCAATGATTTTTGGTTCTTGCATGGCGGCACCTTGTTCGCTCTGTTGCGTATCCGCGCCGTCCATGTGAAGAACTATAGCGAAGGAAAGTGTGTGAACAGCCAATCGGTATTGTCAATGTCGTTCAAAACTTTTGATATCACCTGGGATTGCACGAGACAACGGGGATCGACGCGCGAACCAACCGTGCGCAAGTGAAAGGAGCGGCCACGGCCCGAAATCATGAGCACAGCCTTAGGGGATTGGCGTCGCGAGGAAATTGAGCGGGATCCAGACGTGAAGGCCGCGGGGATCGCCGGCCGACTCGAGCATCCTGAGATGCCTTCGAGCTGATCGACCATACCAAAGGTTGATTGGTATTTACGAAAACGTTGAAATCCGGGTTGCCGATCGAAACTCGCCTCGCGTGACGCCGCGCTGGTTCACGCCAACCACCGCCAAACTTCCCGAAGCTGACGGCTCTTGGCGATGAATCCACCGGACTCCGCTCTCGCGCCAGCGGGACCTCGACGCACTACGACATCTGCCACCTGTTCCTGTTCATCGGTGCGACGCTGCATACCTGCTGGCTCAACGATTCGATCGCGACGGATGACAAGGGCTTCATTCTTACTGGCGCATCGACCTCATCGCTCGAGACCAGCATGACCGGAGTCTTTGCAATCGGCGACGTCCGCGCTGGCTCGACCAAGCGCGTTGCTGCCGCAGTCGGCGATGGAGCCGCTGCCATTTCCCAGATCCACAGTTACTTCAGCAGACTGACAAAGGAGGTGGAATGAAGACCTGTGACCATACGAATACGATCCGCGATGTCGTGCCAAGCGCTCTGGGTTGCGAAGAATGCATCAAAGTGGGCAGTCCGTGGGTGCATCTTCGCTTGTGCCGATCCTGCGGTCACGTTGGCTGCTGCGATAGCTCTCCCCTCAAGCATGCACGCGCGCATTTCGAGAAAACCGGACATCCAATCATTGAGGGGTATGACCCGCCTGAGGGATGGGGGTGGTGCTACATCGACCGGGAAGGGATTGCGCTCCCGGACCAGACGCCGCAACGAGGACCCATCCCACGGTTCGTCTGACGGGACGCCCATCGGGCTTGTATGAACGCGTGGGGCAAACCGACGTCTATCTCACGACCGCGTGGGCGCATAACGGCAGCCTGGCCAATGATGGCCCCTTCATCGGCTACCTGTTCAGCTACGCACAGGCGCCCGGACAGAAGAACATGATTGGCGCGCTGGTCGGCATCCGCCACGTCTTCTGAGCGCCAGGCCCGCCGGGGCTAGCCGGAGCGAGGCGGCTCAATGAGCGCCCCCGAAAGACACCAGACTTCGATACACCGGCTGAACGATGCCATCAATCCGTTGCATCGACAGGTTGAATCCGCAGCAGACAAGCGACGGTTCGCCGGCCCGGCCGCAGCTATACTTCGGTTTGCGCTGCCATTTCGAGCGCGTCGTCCACTTCGATACCAAAGTGGGCGTCGCTGCCCGGTTCCGCGGCGAGTCACTGTGCATGCGCGATTTGGGCTGGGGCAAATCCCAATCGCGCCAGTCATCTTTGTGGAAAAGTGCTTCTTCGATAATTCGTGTATGGGAGCCGAAGGGGCTATATGCACCCGACTTTCGATGTGGGCACCATTATTCTTCTGCACAACACCTCGTTGATTGCAGGCGCTGCGGCAATCTTGCATAGCCGCAAGCGTTCGTCCCGGCGCACGGGTTTAGGGCGTCTCGCCGTTGCTTTGATTGCTTTGGCAATTGGTGCAGTGCTGGCTGCGTTTGGGGAGCGGGCCGCCTTACCGCTTTGGCTGTGGACGCATTTGAGTCTTCTTTTAGGGACGATCGCCTATCCGCTGCTCTGGGACGGCATACGGCGCCTAAGTGGCCGCCGCCGGAGCCTTTACTGGATTGTCGTACTCGTGCCGGCAGCATGGTTCATGTTTGGCATAGTGTCGGGATTCCCGCTTGTGAATTCTCAGCGGGCGAGCGTCTTTCACCTGACCGCGGTAATGTCCCTCGCAGCTTCGGCAGTCGAGATATGGCAGGACCGACATAGCGAGCCACTGCCTGTGCGTCGTCCGTTGGCTGCGTGCCTCCTGGTGAGTGCGCTGATCTATGCTGTGCGCCTCGTTTGCATCGTTCTCGATATTCCATCGGAATTTGACTTTTCGACTGCCTTTTTTCTTCAGATATTCTTCAATTTCTGGATTGCACTGCTGGTTGTGACACTCGTCAGGGAGCGGCGCGAAGCGGGTCTTCAGCTTGCAGCGGACACCGATGCGCTGACCGGCGTCGGTAACCGCCGATGGTTCCTGGGGCGCCTTCCTCCAGCGCCGCTCGCAAACAGCGCTCTCGCGATCCTGGATGTGGACCACTTCAAGCAGATCAACGACAGATTCGGGCATCCTGTGGGAGACCTCGTGCTGGCGTCGGTTGCTACAGCTGTCCGAGATGGACTGCGCGAGGGGGACGTCCTTGCGCGATACGGAGGCGAGGAGTTCGCGCTCTTTCTTCCGAACGTCGACGAGCAAGCTGCCAGAGCGGTCGCTGAACGGCTTCGCAAGCGAATCGAAGCAATGTCCATTGTGATCGACGGCGGGCGCGTTAGCGTTACCGCGAGCATCGGTGTGGCCTGGAGCGACCGGAATGGCGGGGCGTGGGATGCCTGGATAAAGACAGCGGACACTGCTTGTTATGCGGCGAAGGGCGGCGGTCGCAACCTTGTGAAGACGAGCGTCGTGTAGATCCAGCCACCCCAAGCTGAGGTCTGGAGCGGCATCGAGGCGTCTTAACGACGCCACTCATCGCGAGATGCAATGCGCGATCTTGCCGTCCGGGTGCGTGATATCGACAAAGTAGTCGAGTCCGATGAATGCAGTGTTTGTCATGGTCTGGATCGAACCGTTTCGGTGAGGTGAGGTGAGATGAGGTGGCCAGCACGGTCTCTGGCCACCTGAGATGTCAAAGCGGCTCTTCTACGGCCAAAACCCAGGGACGCGTCTCACGCAGCGCCGCCTGGTACGCCTCGATCTCGGCCCGGCGCTTCAAAGTCAGGCCAATGGCATCGAGCCCTTCGAGCAGCAGGGTGCGTTCGCTCGGGGGGACGATGAACGGCAAGCAGCGGCCCTGCGGGTGCCGCACCGTGCAGGACTCAAGATCGACGGTCAGCTCCAGCACCTCCCGCTCGGCTTCGGCAGCCAGCACGGCAATTTCATTCGCGGGCAGCACCACCGGCAGCACGCCATTGCGGTAGCAGTTGCTCTGGAAGATCGCGCCGAACGACGGCGCGATGACGCAGCGAAAGCCAAACTGCCGCACCGCCCAGACGGCGGCCTCGCGCGAGGATCCGCTGCCGAAGTTCTCGCCGGCCAGCAGGATCGTCGCCCGGCGGTAGGGTTCGCGATTGAGCACAAAGTCGGGGCGCTCGACACGCTGTCCGTTCCCGCTCCCGCTGGCTTCATAGCGCCAAGGCGCGAGCAGCTTCTCACCATAGCCATCTCGCCCGGGTGAGTTGATCTCGCGCGAGGGAATGAGAAGATCGGTATCGATGTTGGCTCGCATCAGCGGAGCGGCGATTCCCTTCAGTTGGATGAACTGTTCCATGTGATGCTCCCTAGCGCAGCAGCGGACGTGGATCGGCTATGCAGCCGGCGATGGCTGAGGCCGCCACCGTTGCCGGGCTGGCCAGGTGAGAGCGCACACCCGGGCCCTGCCTGCCCTCGAAGTTGCGGTTGGTGCTGGTGATCACGCGGCGCCCGGGCTTGCCAGGCTGGTCGAAGTTATCGCCGCCGGCGAAGAAGCACAACGAGCAGCCGCTTTCGCGCCACTCGAAGCCTGCTTCCGTGAACACACGATCCAGGCCCTCACTTTCTGCGGCATGCTTCACACTGGTCGATCCGGGCACCACGATGGCCTTTACGCCAGGGCGCACGCGTCGTCCCCGCACCACCTGCGCGGCGGCGCGCAGGTCGGGCAGGCGGCTATTGGTGCAGGAGCCGATGAAGGCCGCGTCGATGGGAGTCCCCAGCATCGGCTGCCCGGGGTGCAGCTCCATATAGCGGAGCGCGCGCTCGGCATCCGCGTCGGCGGGAGGCGGCACTGCGCCGGTGATGCCCACGACCTGGCCGGGATGGGTTCCCCAGCTCACCTGGGGAACGAGCTCCGCGCAGTCCAACTCCAGCTCCTTGTCCCAGTGCGCGTCATCGTCCGAGCGCAGCGCGAGCCAATCCGAAACCGCTGCATCCCAGGCGGCACCTGAAGGGGCAAAGGGCCGCCCCGCCAGCCATTCGACGGTACGCGCGTCTGGCGCCACCAGACCAGTCCAGGCGCCGAACTCGACGGCCATATTACATAAGGTCAGCCGCCCCTCCACATCCAGCGTCCGCACTGCCTCGCCCGAAAATTCGATGGCATGCCCGTCGCCACCGCTGACGCCGAACCTGCCGATCAAGGCCAGCACCATGTCCTTGGCCGACACCGCCGGCCCGAGGCTGCCATGGAACGACACCCGCATGGTCCGTGGCTTGCTTCGCACCAGGCACTGCGTGGCGACGGCATGCTCGCCTTCGGTAGTGCCGATGCCCCATGCCAGCGCGCCAATGCCCCCAACAGTGCAGGTATGGCTGTCGCAGCAGACCAGGGTGGTGCCCGGCAAGGCGATGCCCAGCTCCGGAGAGATCACGTGCGCGATGCCCTGACGTGGAGTGCCCAGGTCGAACAGGCGGATGCCCGAGCGCTGCGTGGCGGCGCGAAAGGCCTCAATGAAGCTGCGCCCGCCCCGAACCAGCGTGTCGTCGCACCGGCCCGGCTGAGTGTCGACGATGTGGTCCATGGTGCCGAACACAAGGCTCGGATGCGCCACGCGATGCCCCCCCTCCTCCAGGCCGGCCAGCACGCGCGGCCCGGCGCGGTCGTGCAGGAAGACCCGGTCGACATGTAGCAGCGCCTGCTCGCCATCCAGCTGCGCCACAACATGCTGGTCCCAGATCTTCTCGATGATGTTGCGCGGTGATGCATACATAGTGCTCACCTCACCGTGCGGTGCCGGGATGCTGCAGCCCGGCCAAATAGCGCTGCTCCAGCGCGAACACCTCCTTGAAACCGACCAGCTCGAGCTGCTCGCGAAAGTCCGCCAACCGCGCCCCGGGGCCACCGGCGTAGCCGTTGGCGCGCAGCGCCGTCAGCGCGTCACGCATGCCCTGGATGGCAGCCAGCATCAGCGTGGCGGGCAGGCTCACGCGCGCAATGCCGATGCGCTGCATCTCCTCGAACGTGAAGGCCTCGGGCGACTTGCCGCCTTCGACCACATTGATCGCCACCGGCCCGCGAATTCCCTGCACGGCCTGCCGCGCCAACTCCTTGGACGTCATGCCGTCCACGAAGATCATGGTCGCCCCGGCCTCCAGGTAGGCATTGCCGCGACGGATCACTTCCTCGATGCCGCCCACGGCAAGCGCGTCGGTACGCGCGTTGATCACGAAATCCGGATCCGCGCGCGCCTCGGCGCAGGCGCGGATCTTCTGCACTGCTTCGTCCAGCGGCGCGATGGATTTGCCCTCCAGGTGGCCGCAGCGCTTGGGCATGACCTGGTCCTCGATATTGACGCCCGCGCAGCCAATGCGCTCAAAGGCCTTGACCGCATACCAAGCGTTGACGGCATTGCCAAAGCCGGTATCGCCGTCGGCCATGACCGGCAGGTCGATGGCGTCGACTATCTGCTGCGTGGCCGCGACCATATCGGACAGCGAGAGGAAGCTGTAGTCCGGCAGTCCCAGCCGGCTCACGGAAATGCCGAAGCCTGAGCACTGCACCGCGGGAAAACCCGCCTCCTGCGCGATGCGGGCGGACAGGGGGTCAAAGGCACCCGGCATGACAAGGAGTTCCGGTGCATGGATCAGTTTCTGGAGCAATGCAGTCTTTCGCATGATGAGTCTGGCTGGTCGTGGTTCGAATAGTATGTATGCATGTTTTTATTTTTTCAACAAATAAAGTAAGCTTGAAGCATTAATCACGCTAATATGCATACATACAGAAGAAAGGAGACCTGCACATGCCTACCCTGAAATCCCTCCGCCGGACTCGCCCCGTCCTGCTGCTCGCGCTCGTCGGCACCGTCTGCCCCGCCTCCTGGGCGCACGCCGAAACGAGCGTTGCATGGCCCGCGCGACCGCTCTCGCTGGTCGTGCCATTCCCTGCTGGCGGGACCACCGACACGATCGCCCGCCTGCTGTCGAAGAACCTGTCCCGGCAGTTGGGCCAATCCGTGGTAGTGGAGAACAAGAGCGGCGCCAGCGGCACGCTGGGTGCCGCGCAGGTCTTGCGCGCGCCGGCGGACGGCTATTCCCTGCTGCTGGGGACGCCCGCCGAGCAGATCAACGCGCCATTGATGATGGCGCGCCCGCCCTACGATCCGGCCCGCGACTTCACGCCGGTCGGCTGCGTCAGCCGCGGCCCGAACGTGCTCGTCGTCAATTCGGCATCGAAGGCGAAGACCTTGGCGGACCTGCTGCGCATGGCACGGGCGCAGCCCGGGCGGATCAACTTCGGCAGCGCGGGCAATGGCAACACTTCCCACCTGTCTGGCGAACTGTTCGCGCAGGCGACCGGCGTCGTGCTCACGCACATCCCCTATCGCGGCAATGCGCCGGCCATCGCGGACACCATCGGCGGCCAGGTGCAGATGATGTTTTCCAATCCGGCCACCGTGCTGCCCCATATCCGCAGCGGCACGCTGCGGCCGCTCGCGGTGGCGTCGCGCGCGCGGATCGCGTCGCTGCCGGACGTGCCCACGCTGAAGGAATCGGGCATCCCGGTGGAGATCTATAGCTGGACCTGCCTGTTTACGCGGGCCGAAACGCCGAAGGAGATTATCGGCAAGCTACATGGCGCCCTTGCGCAGGCGCTCGATGACGGGCAGCTCGCCCAGGCGATCGAGGCCAGCGGAGCAGAGAGATTCCCCTCGACGCCCGAGCAGACCAGCCGGTTCCTTGCCGGCGAGCGGACAATGTGGGGTAATCTCATCCGCAGCCGACACATCCACACCGACTGAATCCACAATCCAGAAAGATGTCCTCTCCCGAAACTTCCCGGACCCGCGCGCTATCAGTCGCGGATACCCTGCGCAACCGCATCTTCGACGGCGAGATTCCGCCCGGGTCCCACTTGATGGAGGTCACACTGGCCCAGGAGTTGGGCGTCTCCCGCACGCCGGTGCGCGATGCGCTGGCCCGGCTCGCCGACGAGGGCCTGCTGGTCTACCAGCCCAATCGCGGCTTCCTGGTCCGCCGCTTCCAGCCCAAGGACATCAAGGACGCCTTCACCGTGCGGGCCACGCTCGAGGGCTTGGGCTGCCGGCTGATCGGCGAGCGCGGCCTGATGCACGCCGAACAGGAGCGCCTGGGCGGCCTCCTGGCGGCTCAGCGGCGGGTGCTGCACGAGGAAGAGTGGAACGACCAGCAGGCCCTGCTGTGGCAGAACATGAATCTCGACTTTCACTACGCGCTGCTGGAGTTGGCGGACAACAGCTGGCTGACCGACGCCGTGCGCCGCGCGCGGCAGTTGCCCATCATCTTCGACAGCAAATCGCATCCCCACGACCATGACGCCCTGATGCTGCTGTACCAGCGCGACCACAGTCGGCAGGCGCTGGCGGAGCACTACCGCATCGTGGACGCGCTGGCGCTGCACGAGGTCGGCCGCGCCGAGGCATTGATGCGCGAGCACATCCTTACCAATCGTGACGTGCTGATCCGCGCCCTAGCGACGAACAGGCTGGGCACAGCGGCGCAGGTGCCCGGCAGCGGCGGCCAATTGCTTTCCTACTAGAGCGGCGGCGTTTCCCCCTGCTCGTGCTCGTGCTTGGGGAGCCAGCGCAGGTAGCAATTTTGATCGGTATGGTGGAGTGGGTGACGAAATTTGGGGAGGCGCTGGATCCAGTGTTGTGTCGCTTTCTGAGCCTCCCAAGCCCATGGACGCGCCCGGCGTTCGCGAAGAAACGGTTCCGCGCTATAAAGGGAACGGCAGCGCCGCGATGACCGACACGTCATTGGTGCGAGCCCGTGGCGTTACCGGACGCCACGGTGTGAGCCCGCGCCTGAGCCTGGTCTGGGAATCGTCAGCGACAGTGGCGAGCGGCGTGAGCCGCATCCCGTTTGAGAGATCGAGTCGTGACGGCTTTTTACCGTCGGGAGCCAGGAAGCCTGCTCATGCCCGGAAAACCGCATGAAATCGTGCTTTCCAAAGGGGGGTTTTTACCGTCAAAGACCGATTTGGTCTGGATAGTAAACGGGAGGGCCTTAATCCGGCCTCCGGGTTCTACCGCCAACCTGTTCCACTGGCCGGCGATAGTCCCCGAAGGACCCGATTTCACTCCCACTCGATCGTCGCCGGCGGCTTGCCCGACACGTCGTACACCACGCGATTCAAACCACGAACCTCATTGATGATGCGGTTCGAGCAGCGGCCCAGCAGCGCGTACGGCAAATGCGCCCAGTGCGCCGTCATGAAGTCGGTGGTCTGCACCGCGCGCAGCGCGACCACGTAGTCATAGGTGCGGCCGTCGCCCATCACGCCAACCGACTTGACCGGCAGGAACACCGCAAAGGCCTGGCTGGTCAGGTCGTACCAGCTCTTGCCGACTTGCGAAGGCTCGCACATGCCGGCAGCGGCATCCTGCTCGGTAGCAACCGTGCCACGCAGCTCTTCGATGAAGATTGCGTCGGCGCGGCGCAGCAGTTCGGCGTAGTCACGCTTGACCTCGCCCAGGATACGCACACCCAGGCCCGGGCCCGGGAACGGGTGGCGGTAGACCATCTCCGGCGGCAGGCCGAGCGCCACGCCGAGTTCGCGGACTTCGTCCTTGAACAGGTCGCGCAGCGGTTCGAGCAGCTTCAGGCCGAGCGTTTCCGGCAGGCCGCCCACATTGTGGTGGCTCTTGATGGTGGTGGCTTTCTTGGTCTTGGTGCCGCCGGACTCCACCACGTCGGGGTAGATCGTGCCTTGAGCCAGCCACTTCGCGTTGGTCAGCTTCTTGGCCTCGGCCTGGAACACTTCGACGAACTCGCGGCCGATGATCTTGCGCTTTTGCTCCGGATCGGTCACGCCGGCCAGGTGGCCAAGGAACTGCTCGGACGCGTCGATGGCGATGACCTTGGCGTGCAGGCGGCCGGCGAACATSTCCATSACCATSTYGCCYTCGTTCAGGCGCAGCAGGCCGTGGTCGACGAACACGCAGGTGAGCTGGTCGCCGATGGCRCGGTGGATCAGGGCTGCGGCCACCGAGGAATCGACGCCGCCGGACAGGCCGAGGATCACTTCTTCGTCGCCCACCTGTTCGCGGATCTTGGCGACGGCTTCGGTGATGTGGTCATGCATGACCCAGTCAGGCTTGGCGCCCGCGATCTTCAGCACGAAGCGCTCCAGGATGTCGCGGCCCTTGGCGGTATGCGTGACTTCCGGGTGGAACTGCACGGCGTAGTAGCCGCGCGCTTCGTCGGCCATGGCGGCGATCGGGCAGCTGGGCGTGGACGCCATCAGCTTGAAGCCCGGCGGCAGCTCGGCAACCTTGTCGCCGTGGCTCATCCAGACCTTGAGCATGCCGTGGCCTTCGGGCGTGGAGAAATCCTCCAGGTCCTTGAGCAGCGCGGTGTGGCCATGCGCGCGCATCTCGGCGTAGCCGAACTCGCGATGGTCGCTCCACTCCACCTTGCCGCCCAGTTGCACGGCCATGGTCTGCATGCCGTAGCAGATGCCCAGCACCGGCACGCCGAGGTCCCACACTGCCTGCGGCGCGCGCAGCTGGTGGTCTTCGTAGGTACTGGCGTGGCTGCCGGACAGGATGATGCCCTTGGGCGCGAACTCGCGCACGAATTCGTCCGTGACGTCGTTCGGGTGGATTTCGCAGTAGACGTGCGCTTCGCGCACGCGGCGGGCGATCAGCTGCGTGACTTGCGAGCCGAAATCAAGGATGAGGACTTTGTCGTGCATGATGGGCGGATGGCGTTTCGTCCGGTGCGGGCTCGGTCATCACTTCGGTGCCCGGACCATAGCCGGGCGGCGGCGTGACACTCGGCTCGCGCCGGTATTCGGGTGATTGCGGCCGGCGTGCCACGGGGACTGTGCCGGCATCCTTGTTTTGCGTCTCTTTTTGCAGCTCGCGTTGTTCACGCTGCTCGCGTTCGCGCACGCGTACGCGCTTGGCGGCCGGGATCTGCACCGCGGCGAAGAAGGCCAGGACCGCGGCCAGCACCGGCAGCCAGATCTTTCCGGCACCCTGCACCGGCAGGTCGAACATAAGCATCCACGCCACGATCAGCACCGCGCTGGCGAGGTTGACCTGCCCGACTGTTCGCGCCACCGCCACCGTGAGCTGCCCGTTGACGGTTGCCTGCCACAGCAGCAAGGCCAGGCCGGTCAAGGCCACGCCGAGTAACTGCCCGTACATCGCGGGCTGCGGCTGCGGCAGTTGCAGCGCGCTGTGCGGGATCCGGGGATCCCGCACAGCCGCCAGTTCATAAAGACCTGCCGGGTCGACTCACTGACACCAACTTAGTCGATGTAGTAGTTCGGCGCTTCCTTGGTGATCTGCACGTCGTGCACATGCGACTCGCGCATGCCCGCGGCGGTGATCTGCACGAACTCGGACGTCTCGTGCCAGTCGGCGATCGAGCTGCTGCCGCAGTAGCCCATGGAGGCACGCACGCCGCCGCACATCTGGTGGATGATGGCGGTGACCGAGCCCTTGTAGGCCACGCGGCCTTCAATGCCTTCGGGGACCAGCTTGTCGACGTTGGCGGTATTGTCTTCCTGGAAGTAGCGATCGGCCGCGCCGTCCTTCATCGCGCCGACCGAACCCATGCCGCGGTAGCTCTTGAAGGAACGACCCTGGTACAGGAACACTTCACCCGGTGCCTCTTCGGTGCCGGAGAACATGCCGCCCATCATGACCACATGCGCGCCGGCAGCCAGTGCCTTGGCGATGTCGCCCGAGTAGCGGATGCCGCCGTCGGCCACCAGCGGCACGCCGGTGCCCTTGAGGGCTTCGGCCACGTTGGAGACCGCAGTGATCTGCGGCACGCCCACGCCAGCGACGATGCGGGTGGTGCAGATCGAGCCCGGGCCGATGCCGACCTTGACGSCGTCGGCGCCATGATCGACCAGCGCGCGCGCGGCAGCACCGGTGGCGATGTTGCCGCCGATCACCTGCACTTGCGGGTAGTTCTGCTTGACCCAGCGCACGCGGTCCAGCACGCCCTGGCTGTGGCCGTGGGCGGTATCGACCACGATCACGTCCACGCCGGCCTTGACCAGCAGGTCCACGCGCTCGTCGTTGTCAGGGCCCACGCCGACTGCGGCGCCGACCCGCAGCTGTCCGCGGTCATCCTTGCTGGCCAGCGGATGTTCCACTGCCTTCTGGATGTCCTTGACGGTGATCAGGCCGTTGAGCTCAAAGTCCTTGTTGACCACCAGCACGCGCTCGAGGCGGTGGCGGTTCATCAGGCGCTTGGCGTCTTCCAGCGATGCGTCTTCGCCCACCGTGACGAGCTTTTCGCGCGGCGTCATCTTGGCGCGCGCGGGCGCATCCAGCTCTTCCTCGAAACGCAGGTCGCGGTTGGTGATGATACCGACCACGGTCTTGCCTTCCACCACCGGGAAACCGGAGATGCCGTATTGATGTGATAGTGCAATCACATCGCGGATCTTCATGTCGGGGGGAATGGTGATCGGGTCACGCAGCACGCCGGATTCGTAGCGCTTCACGCGCGCCACTTCCCGGGCCTGGTCGGCCGGCTTCAGGTTCTTGTGGACAATGCCGATACCACCGGCCTGCGCCATGGCAATTGCCAGGCGGGCTTCCGTGACGGTATCCATGGCGGCGGATACCAGCGGAATGTTCAATTCGATCGAACGGGTCAGGCGGGTACGGAGCGAAACATCCCGGGGCAGTACCGACGAATAGGCCGGCACGAGGAGCACGTCATCGAATGTGAGTGCTTTCTGGACAAGACGCATAGCAATTCCTCTAGGCGCAAAACCGAATTATACAGGAATGGCACGTTTCTTGACGCGCCTGCGAGTGCCCTTGTTCAAGTCTGCTATGCTCTTTGTCTTTTTTTCAGGGATAGGCAAGCCACAATGGGTATTGGCGTACTGTGCGGCCTGCTGGCCGGCGCCTTCTGGGGCATGGTGTTTATCGCCCCCAAGCTGCTGCCCGTATTCTCCCCCTGGGAACTCGCGATCGGCCGCTACCTGGCCTATGGGCTGGTTGCCTTCATCGCCGCGCTGCCGCTGATGAAGCGCATTGCGCGCAAGCTCACGCGCGCGGACTGCCTTGCGCTGCTGCGCCAGGCCTTCACCGGCAACCTGCTCTATTACGTGCTRCTGGCGTTCGGCGTGCAGCTGGCCGGCGTGGGCCCCACCTCGCTGATCATCGGCATCCTGCCCATCTCCGTCACCATCATGGGCCGGCGCGACCATGGCGCCGTGCCGCTGTCGCGCCTGATCTGGCCGTTGCTGGTGGTGGCCGCCGGCATCGCCTGCATCAATATCGACCTGTTCGCCGGCGGCGGACACGCGCACGGCGCTGCCGCGGGTGAGGCGGTGCGCACCGTCTGGCAACGGCTGGCCGGCGTGATGTGCGCGGCTGGCGCGCTGGTGTGCTGGACGCTCTACGCGGTCGACAACGCACGCTACCTGCAGCGCAACCCGCAGTACAGCGGCAATGAATGGTCCGCGCTGTACGGCATCTCCACCGGCGTGGTATCGGTGGTGCTCGCGCTGCTGGCACTGCTGGGCTGGCTGGTGGCCGGCGACAGCCTGGATGCGGCCAGCGGCGGCCGCGACTGGCAGTGGTTCTGGATGGTCAACGCGGCCGTGGCGCTTGGTGCGTCACTGATCGGCAACAACCTCTGGAATATCTCCAGCCGCCGCCTGCCGCTTACGCTGTCGGGGCAAATGATCGTATTCGAGACGCTGTTCGCGCTGGCGTACGGCTTTGTCTTCGACCACCGCCTGCCGCGCCCGCTGGAGATCGCGGCCATCGCGTTGCTGATGATTGGCGTGGCCTGGTCGGTACGCTTGCACGCCGCCGACAAGTCTGCCTAAACTAGCGGCCAATCCCGGCAGCCAAGGGCGCGCGCGTCACTCGCACAGCGGGGTTCCAGCCCTGCGCGCCCTGCTGCCGCATTCACTATCACCGCAGGCTGCCCCAACACGCTAAGCCATGAAACGATCGACCGCGCACATCAAGCTCGCCACGCTGGCCGCCCTCGCCTGCCTGTGCCAGGCAGCCACCGCCCAGGCGGATTCGCCATGGCAGTGGCGCGACGGCAGCGGTCACATGGTCTACAGCGACGTGCCGCCGCCGCCTTCGGTGCCGGCCGCCCGCGTGATCAAGGCACCCGGCCGCTTTGCCGGCAGCTTGCGCCCGGTCGAGCCGCCGGGCGGCTCGCCAGCCGCGGCAACCGCGGCAGCCAGCCCCGCAGGCGTTGCCGCCGCCACCCAGACTGCGCCGGCGCCGGGCGCAAAGGGCAATGGCAACGTGAAAGCAGAGTCCATGGCAAGTGCCGAGGAAGCCTTCGAGAAACGCCGCGCCGCGCAGGCGAAGGCCGAAGCGGATCAGGCTGCCAAGGACCTGGCCGCGCAGGAGCGCCAGGTGCGCTGCGCGCAATCGCGCAACTATGCGACGTCCTTGCAGCAGAACCGCCGCATTGCCGTGTCAGCGCCCGATGGCTCGCCGCAGCAACTGAACGATGACGAGCGGCAGGCCGAATTGCAACGCATCAACGCCACGCTCGCGCAAAACTGCACCTGAGCACCCGAGCACCCGAGCACCCGAGCACCCGAGCACCTGCGCGCCCGCGCAGCTCCGCGCCGGGGCCTGTCAGCCGCCACGCAGCCATTTCTGCCCTTCGCGCGTGCCGCCCTTGCGGGTCTTCTGCACGCGCCGGTTGCGCGCCGACTGGGGATCGGCCACCAGCGGGCGATAGACCTCGACGCGGTCGCCGGCCCGCACCAGGGTATCCGGCGTCTTGAGCTTGCTGAAGATGCCGACCCGCATGGTGGCGGGATCCACTTCCGGACAAGCCTGCAGCAGGCCCGAAGCTGCGATCGCGGCGACAATGCTGGTGCCGGCGGGTACCTCGACCTCCTTCAGGAAGGCGTTGCCTGGGCGGGCATAGCAAACCGAGATGCGCACCGGGGCCGCGGTGCCGGCGTCGTGCTCAGCCATTGCCGTAGACCATTTCGGCACGCTTGACGAACGCATCGACAAACGTATTGGCGATCATGCTGAACACCGGCCCGATGATTTTCTCCAGCAGGAAGCTGGAAAACTCGTAGTGCAGGTGGAATTCAATCTTGCAGGCATCCTCGCGCAGCGGCGTGAAGCGCCAGGAACCGCTGAAGGTCTTGAAGGGGCCGTCCTCGAACACCATATCGATCTTGGTAGGCCGCTCCTGCGTATTGCGGGTGTGGAAATACTGCTTGATGCCGTTGAAGTGGATGTAGATCTTGGCGTCGAGCATCGTCTCGGTCTGCTCGAACACCTCCACGCCACCGCACCAGGGGAGGAACTTGGGATAGTCCTCGACTTGCGTGACCAGGTTGTACATCTGCTCGGCAGAATGGCCGAGCAGCACGGATTTATGGACGTCTGCCATGTAGTGGGGAATCATGGCCCGCGCGGGCGCCGCCAGCGCCATGACGCACTGCGGAATCCACCGGAGCGGGCCGGTTTGCTAGAATCCCGATTTTAGCCCACGCGCGCGCCGACAGCACCCCGGACGCGCACGATAGCGCCCAAACCGCCGCCTGATGGCCTTGCACGGCCCTGCAGCGACTTTCCCCTTCGTTTTTTTGGTGTTTGTTTTACTTATCTCCATTTCCACTATCCGGACCGCATGACCATCGCAGACAACAAGAAAGCCTTTTTCGACTACTTCATCGAAGAGCGATATGAGGCGGGGATCGTGCTCGAGGGCTGGGAAGTCAAGGCGATCCGCGCGGGACGCGTGCAGATCAAGGAAGGCTACGTGGTCATTCGCGATGCCGAGCTGTTCCTGATCGGCGCCCATATCAGCGCGCTCAACAGCGCCTCCACCCACATCTCGCCCGACGCGGTGCGCACCCGCAAGCTGCTGCTCAAGGCAGAAGAGATCAAGCGCCTGATCGGCAAGGTGGAGCAGCGCGGCTTCACGATCGTGCCGCTCAACCTGCACTACACGCGCGGACGCGTCAAATGCGAGATCGGCCTGGCCAAGGGCAAGAAGATGTTCGACAAGCGCGAAACCGAGAAGGACCGCGACTGGCAGCGGGAGAAGGCGCGCATCATGAAGGGCGCGGGCAAGGAGTAAAAGACCGCGGCAGCCCGGCGGCACGCCGCAAGACTGCCTGCTCTACGCAAGCCCGCTTCTTCAAGCCCCCTCGCTTCAAGCCCCCTTCTGCTGGCTTTTGACGATCTGCAGCGCCGACGCAATCATGGTGCTCATCTCGCCAAGGTTGCCCGGCACGATCAGCGTGTTGCCCTGCTTGGCCAGGTTGCCGAAGGCGCTCACGTACTCCTCCGCCACCTTCAGGTTCACCGCCTCCATGCCGCCGTCCGTGCGGATGGCATGCCCGATCTTCTCGATGGCCTGCGCATTGGCCTCGGCCACCGCCAGGATCGCCGAGGCCTCGCCCTGCGCCCGGTTGATGGCCGCCTGCCGCTCGCCTTCGGACTTCTGGATGGCGGCCTCGCGCGCGCCCGTGGCCAGGTTGATCTGCTCCTGGCGCTTGCCTTCCGACGCGGCGATCAGCGCGCGCTTTTCACGCTCGGCGGTAATCTGCGCCTGCATCGCATGCAGGATTTCCTTGGGCGGCGTGAGGTCCTTGATCTCGTAGCGCAGCACCTTCACGCCCCAGCTCGCGGCGGCCTCGTCCAGCGCATTGACCACGCTGTGGTTGATGTACTCGCGCTCCTCGAAGGTCTTGTCCAGCTCCAGCTTGCCGATCACCGAGCGCAGCGTGGTCTGCGACAACTGGGTGATAGCCACCACGAAATTGCTGGACCCGTAGGATGCCTTCATCGGGTCGGTCACCTGGAAATACAGCACGCCGTCCACCTGCAATTGCGTGTTGTCCCTGGTGATGCAGATCTGGCTCGGCACATCGAGCGGGATCTCCTTCAGGACATGCTTGTAGGCCACGCGATCGATGAAGGGCAGCACGACGGTCAGCCCCGGCGTCAGCGTGGCGCGGTACTTGCCGAGGCGTTCCAGCACCCAGGCATGTTGCTGCGGCACGATCTTGAAGCTTTGCGCCACTAGCACGATGACGGCGACCAGGATCAGCAGGGGCAGCAGGCTGCCGAAGAATTCGAACATGGGACCTCCGTGACGGGGTTGAGAAAAGCGAACAGCAGAAAACGGGGGGAAACCGGGGGCGCGCCCTGCCTTGCTCTATCGCGGGCTGACGAAGAGCGTGTTGCCGCGCACCTCGACGATGCGAAAACGCCCAGGCGCTGCCGGGCCGGCCGCCTGGAGTTCCACGTCCCAGTCGGTGCCGCGGTAACGCACGCGTGCCCGCCCGGCCTCGCCCCAGGCTGGTACCTCGAGTTCCTGGCCGATGTCCGGGTTGACGTTGGGATCGCGCTCCGCCGCATCGCGCCTCACGTGCCCATAGCGGGAGCGCCGCAGCGCGACAAAGCCGGCTAGCGCCACCAGCGCCGCCACCAGGGTCTGGGCGGCTGCGCCAAGCCCGGCCAGCGCACCCAGGCCACCTGCCGCGGCGCCAAGCGCCACCATCAGCAAATACAAGGTGCCGAGCCCCAGTTCCGCGATCACCAGCACCGCGGCCAGCGCAAACCAGATGTAGTACGGCGCCATCCTTGCCTCCTTGCTTGCCTGCTTGCCTACGTTTGTCCTGGCCACGGCCAAAACAAAAAACCCCCGCAGCGCCAGAGCGCCTGCGGGGGTTCGGAACACCTGGCGCAGGGCCGGTGTACCGCTATTGTGACGTCAAATGCCTCAGGAAGCCAGTTGCTTCCAGGTATCGACCACCGAATCCGGATTCAGCGAGATCGACTTGATGCCTTCCTTGGCCAGCCACAGTGCAAAGTCCGGGTGGTCCGAGGGGCCCTGGCCGCAGATGCCAACGTACTTGTCCAGGCGCAGCGCGGTAGAGATAGCGCGCGACAGCATGAACTTGACGGCCGGGTCGCGTTCGTCGAAGTCCTTGGCCAGCAGCTCCATGCCGGAGTCGCGGTCCAGGCCCAGCGTGAGCTGGGTCAGGTCGTTCGAGCCGATCGAGAAGCCGTCGAAGTACTGCAGGAACTCTTCGGCCAGGATGGCGTTGGACGGCACTTCGCACATCATGATGACACGCAGGCCATTCTCGCCGCGCTTCAGGCCGTGCTTGGCCAGCAGGCCGATGACCTTCTCGGCCTGGCCGAGCGTGCGCACGAACGGCACCATGATCTCGACGTTGGTCAGGCCCATGTCGTCGCGCACGCGCTTCATGGCCTTGCATTCCATCTCGAAGGCTTCGGCAAAGTCCTCGGAGATGTAGCGCGAGGCGCCACGGAAACCCAGCATGGGGTTTTCTTCGTCCGGCTCGTAGCGCGAACCGCCGATCAGCTTCTTGTACTCGTTGGACTTGAAATCCGACAGGCGCACGATGACGGGCTTCGGGTAGAACGCCGCGCCGATGGTGGCGATGCCTTCGGCCAGCTTGTCCACGTAGAACGCACGCGGGCTGGCATGGCCGCGGGCCACGCTTTCGACGGCCTTCTTCAGGTCGGCATCGACTTGCGGGTAGTCGAGAATGGCCTTCGGGTGGACACCGATGTTGTTGTTGATGATGAACTCGAGGCGGGCCAGGCCAACACCCTGGTTCGGGATCTGGCAGAAGTCGAAGGCCAGTTGCGGGTTGCCGACGTTCATCATGATCTTGACGTCGATGTCCGGCATTTCGCCGCGCTGCACTTCGGTGACCTCGGTTTCCAGCAGGCCATCGTACACGCGGCCTTCATCGCCCTCGGCGCAAGACACCGTCACCAGTGTGCCGTCCTTGAGCAGGTCGGTGGCGTCGCCGCAGCCGACCACGGCGGGCACGCCCAGCTCGCGCGCGATGATGGCCGCGTGGCAGGTACGGCCACCGCGGTTGGTCACGATGGCGGCGGCGCGCTTCATCACCGGTTCCCAGTTGGGATCGGTCATGTCGGCGACCAGCACGTCGCCGGGCTGCACGCGTTCCATTTCGGACGGGTCATTGATCACACGGACGCGGCCGGTGCCGATCTTCTGGCCAATGGCGCGACCGCTGGTGAGCACGGGTGCCGTACCCTTGAGCTTGAAGCGCTGCTCGGCCTTGCCGGCGGACTGGCTCTTCACCGTTTCCGGGCGGGCCTGCAGGATGTAGATCTTGCCGTCGCGGCCGTCCTTGCCCCACTCGATGTCCATCGGGCGGCCGTAGTGCTTCTCGATGATCATCGCGTACTTGGCCAGCTCCGACACATCGGCGTCGGTGATGGAGTAGCGGTTGCGCAGCTCGATGGGTACGTCGACGGTCTTGACGCGGCCGGCTTCGCCCGGCGCGGTGAATTCCATCTTGATCAGCTTGGATCCGATCGAGCGGCGGATGATGGGGTACTTGCCCGCTTGCAGCGTGGGCTTGAAGACGTAGAACTCGTCCGGGTTGACCGCGCCCTGCACCACCGTTTCGCCCAGGCCGTAGCTGGAGGTGATGAAGACGACATCGGGGAAGCCGGATTCGGTGTCGATCGTGAACATCACGCCTGCGGCGCCCACATCCGAGCGCACCATGCGCTGCACGCCGGCGGACAGCGCGACGATGTCGTGCGCGAAGCCCTTGTGCACGCGATAGGAAATGGCGCGGTCGTTGTACAGCGAGGCGAACACGTGGCGGATCTTGTCCAGCACATCGTCAATGCCGCTGACATTGAGGTACGACTCCTGCTGGCCGGCGAACGATGCATCCGGCAGGTCTTCGGCGGTAGCCGACGAGCGCACGGCGAACGAAGCCTCGGCGCCTTCGCGCTCTTCGGCACGCGCGTAGAACTCGCGGATTTCCTTTTCCAGGCGGGGCTGGAACGGCGCTTCGACGACCCAGTTGCGGATCTCGGCACCGGCTTCGGCCAGGGCCTTGACGTCGTCGACGTTGAGGGCCTTCAGGCGATCGGAAATGCGTTGGGTCAGGTTGCTGTAGGCGAGGAAGTCGCGGAAAGCCAGCGAAGTGGTGGCAAAGCCGCCGGGCACACGCACGCCAGCCTCGGCCAGCTGCGAGATCATCTCGCCGAGCGACGAATTCTTGCCGCCCACGGTTTCCACATCTTCCTTGCGCAACTGCTCGAACGGCAGCAGGTATGCGCCGTCAATTGCCGGGTTGTTCATAAAAGCCTCAAAACAAAGTAAGAAACCTGTTGCTGACGCCCGGAATATTGTTGGAGTTCTGCTACCGGACGGATCGCTTGGCTAAACAGCCCCAGCGGCTCACAATCGGTGTGCGATCGTGATTGCTGCAGCGCACATTGTTGACAATTCGTGGCCGAATCGTTGTGCCAACAGCGCTGGCGGAATTGCTTAGCGAAAAGATCGCCGCTATTCTACCGTGCCGCACCGCACTTTCGCGGAACGCGGATTCAAAAATAATTGTCCATACATGTCCTTCCCCGACGCTCCCCAGCCCGACGCTCCCGCCGCGCCACTTGCGCCGCAGCACCCCCAGGAACCGCGTAAGGAGGAGGAGCGCCCCGCCATCCGCACCGTCTTTATCGTCTCCGATGGCACCGGCATTACCGCCGAAACCTTCAGCCACTCGATCCTGGCCCAGTTCGAGATGCGTTTCCGCAAGGTGCGCATGCCGTTCGTCGACACGCCCGAAAAAGCGCACATCGCGGTGGGCAAGATCAACGAGGCCTTTTACGCGGAAGGCGTGCAGCCCATCGTCTTCACCACCCTGGTCAACCAGGAGTCGAACAAGGCGATCCGCCGCGCCAAGGCCATGATCCTGGACATGTTCCAGACCTTCATCGAGCCGCTGGAGAAGGAACTCGGCCTGAAGTCCACCCATGCGATCGGCCGTTTTCACCAGAATGCGGACACCGAGGCCTACCAGAACCGCATCGAGGCGATCAACTTCTCGCTCGCGCATGACGATGGCCAGTCGCACAAGAACCTGGCCGAGGCCGACATCATCCTGGTGGGCGTGTCGCGCAGCGGCAAGACCCCGACCAGCCTGTACCTTGCCATGCAGTACGGGCTAAAGGCGGCCAACTACCCGCTGATTCCCGACGACTTCGAGCGCGGCAAGCTGCCCACCGCGCTCTACGCGTTCAAGAGCAAGATCTTCGGGTTGTCGATCAACCCGCAGCGCCTGGCCGAGATCCGCAACGAGCGGCGTCCGGGCAGCAAGTACGCCGCGCCGGAAAACTGCCGCTACGAGGTCAACGAGGCCGAGGCCATGATGCGCCGCGAGGGCATCAAGTGGCTGTCGTCCACCCACAAGTCGATCGAAGAGATCGCCACCACGATCCTGCAGGAGATCAAGGTGGACCGCGACAGCAATTATTGAGTCAGGCCGACGCCGCACGGCGGGCGCGCGGGCCCGTCAGTACGGCGAAGTGGTGGCAGGCTTAGCCAGGGCGGCGCTGCCGCACCGCCTCGAACAGGCAGATCGCCGTCGCGGCCGCCACATTCAGCGACTCCAGCCCGCCCGGCTGGGGAATGCCCACCGTGCGGCCGACCTTGGCCATCCATTCCGGGCTCACGCCCGCGCCTTCATTGCCGACCACCCAGCCTACCGGTGCGCGCAGGTCGGTGTCGAACACGGCTGCCTGCGCGTGCGAGGACGTGGCCAGCAGCGGCACCGCCAGGCGCGGCGCCAGCATGTCGAGCGTGCAGTGTTCGACAATGTTCAGGTGGAAATTGGCGCCCATGGCTGCGCGCAGGGTCTTGGTGGACCAGGCGAAGGCGCTGCCCGTGACGAGGAAGGCGTGCTGGATGCCTGCGGCCGCGGCGCTGCGCAGGATAGAGCCGACGTTGCCGGCATCCTGGACGCCGTCCAGGATGATGCAATCGGTGTCGATATGGGACGGCAGGTGGCCGGAGGGCGTTTCGATGACCAGCATCAGGTCGATGCCATTGACCACGCCGGCAATCAGATCGAACAAGGCATCCGCCAGCAGGACCACGCGCTCGGGCTCGATCTGCCTGAGCAGCTGCGCCACCTCGGCATGATCGTAGTGCCGCTCCGACACCACGCACTGCACCGGCTGGCCCAGCGCGTCCAGGTAGGCTTGCGCCAGGTGCACGCCATCGAGCACCGACTGCCCTGCCTTGCGGCGCGCATGCGTGGAACCAGTCAGTGCCTTGAGGTGCTTGAACAGCGCGTTTTCGCGCGACGTGACGTGTTTCACAGTAGCGGCTCCGGGAGTGCTGGCGCCGGGATGGCGGCCACGGGCGCGATCCGCCCCATCGCGATGGCTTCGCGCACGGGCGCGAACGAGCGCCGGTGGTGCGGCGTGGCGCCGAACTCGGCAAGCGCGGCCAGGTGCTGCGGCGTGCCGTAACCGGCGTGGGCATCGAAGCCGTACTGTGGGTACGTGGCGTGCAGCACCAGCAGCTCGCGGTCGCGCGCCACCTTGGCCAGGATGGAAGCCGCCGAGATGGCCTGCACCTTGGCATCGCCTTTGACGATGGCCTCGACCGCAAAGCGCACCTGCGGGCAGCGGTTGCCGTCGACCTGCACCAGGTCCGGCTCCAGGCCGGAATCGGCCAGGCCATGCACGGCACGCTGCATGGCCAGCATGGTGGCATGCAGGATGTTGATCGTGTCGATTTCTTCCACCGAAGCCTGGGCGATATGCCAGCCCAGGGCGCGCTCGCGAATCTCGTCGAACAGCGCTTCACGACGGCGCGCGGTCAGCACCTTGGAGTCCGCCAGGCCCTGGATCGGGCGGGCCGGATCCAGCACCACGGCGGCGGCATAGACCGGGCCGGCCAGCGGGCCCCTGCCCGCTTCGTCCACGCCGCACAAGTGGCGTACCTGCGCGGCGGTGCCGGCAAGGTCAAAGCCGAGCTGGGCCGAATCGCCCTTGGCGGTGGCTGTGGGTCGGCGCGCCATTACACACCCCTCCGCTGCTGGATCAGGTCGGCGACCACGGCCGAAGCGATCTCGGCGGTATTGCGTTTAAGCGTCTGGTGCATCTGGGTGAAATGGTCCCGCAGGAACGCGGTATTGCCTTCGTCGTTCAACTGCAGCAGCGTCTCGCGCGCCAATGCCTCGGGCGTCGCGTCATCCTGCAACAATTCGGGCACGACAAAACGCCCCGACAGGATGTTGGGCAGGCCCACATACGGCAGGTAACCCTGCCGCTTCATGATCTGCGCGGTCAGCCAGGGCACCTTGTACGAAATCACCATGGGCTTCTTGTACAACGCGGCCTCCAGCGTGGCGGTACCGCTCGCCAGCAGGATCACGTCGGCGGCTTCCATGGCCAGGTGAGACTGCCCGTCGATGACGGTCAGCGGGATCTGCGGATACTGCTGGTGCAGGCCCGCGACGATCTCTCGCAGCGGCGCGCTGGCAACCGGCAGCACAAAGGCGAGATTGCCGTCCATGCTGTACATKCGCGCCATGGCCGCGAAGAACGTCGCGCCCAGGTTGCGCACCTCGGACTGCCGGCTACCGGGCAGCACGGCCACCACGCGCGGCCCGGCTGGCAGGCCAAGCTTCTCGCGGGCGCCCTGCGTGTCCGGCACCATCGGGATCACGTCGGCCAGCGGATGGCCCACATAAGTGGCGGGAATCCCGGCGCGGGCATAGATCTCCGGCTCGAACGGGAACAGGCACAGGATGTGGTCGACCGCGCGCGCGATGGTGCGGATGCGCCCGCCGCGCCAGGCCCAGATCGATGGGCTGACAAAGTGCACCACCGGAATGCCGGCTCGGCGCAGCGGCACTTCGAGCCCGAAGTTGAAATCTGGCGCGTCCACGCCGATAAAGCACAGCGGCGGCTGCGCCAGCAGCTTTTCCTTGATGGCGCGGCGCGTGGCGAGAATCTCGCGCAGCGAGCCCAGCACCTCCACGTAGCCGTTGACCGAGAGGGTGTCCATCGGCCATTGCGACTCGAACCCCTGCGCCATCATGCGGGGGCCGCCAATGCCGGCGTAACTCACTTCACCGAGGCGGGCCTTGAGCCCACCCATCAGCAGGGAGGCAAGCAGGTCGCCAGAGTTCTCGCCAGCCACCATGGCAATGGTGCCGCGATTGCCCGCGCCCGCCGCAACCGGCGTGGCCTCCATGGCCGGTAGGACACCTTCGACCATGGCTGTATCCGGCTTCAGCGCACAATGCCGCGCTGCGTGGCGGCAATGAAGTCGAGGAAATCCTGCAACGGAGCCGTGGCGGTGCCTTCGGCCTGTGCAATGAGTTGCGCGATCTCGTTGCGGGCGGTTTCAAAGCTCAGGTCGGACTTGTACAGCACCTTGTAAGCCTGGCGCAGGGCCGCGATCTGCGCGGCGTCAAAACCACGGCGGCGCATGCCTTCCACGTTGATGCCGTGCGGCGTGGCCTTGTTGCCGCCCTTGTCGCCAGCGGCGATCACGAACGGCGGCAGGTCCTGCACCAGGGCCGAGGCGCCGCCCAGCATGGCGTGCGCGCCGATGCGCACGAACTGGTGCACCCCGCTCATCCCGCCAAGAATGGCCCAGTCGCCCACCTGCACGTGGCCGGCGATCTGCGCGTTGCTGGAGAACACCGTGTGGTTGCCCACCTGGCAATCGTGCGCGATGTGCACGTAGGCCATGATCCAGTTGTCGTCGCCGATGCTGGTCACGCCCCGGTCCTGCACCGTGCCGGTGTGGATGGTGGTGAATTCGCGAATGGTATTGCGATCGCCGATCACAAGCCGGGTCGGCTCGTTGCGGTACTTCATGTCCTGCGGCGTGCCGCCCACCGAAGCGTAAGGCCCGATGCGGTTATCCGCGCCAACAGTGGTATGCCCTTCGATGGTGGTATGCGCGCCCACCTGGGTACCGCTGCCAAGGCGCACGTGCGGACCCACGATGGAAAACGGCCCGACGGTCACGTCGGCAGCAAGCTCGGCCTTCGGGTCAACCAGTGCGCTGGGATGGATTTGCGTCATGCGTCCTGTCCTATGGTCTGAGATGAAAAGATTGAACGGTCAACACAGTGAGCCAAATACGTCCAAGACCTGCCTTCAGGACGTAGCCCTGAAGGCAGGTTTCTTAGTCGGCTTGTTTGACGGTGCACATCAACTCAGCTTCACAAGCCACCTTGTCGTCGACGGTGGCAAATGCCTTGAACTTCCAGATGCCGCGGATATAGCGTTCTACGGATACCGTCATGTGCAGTTGGTCGCCCGGCGTCACGACCTGCTTGAAGCGCGCGCCGTCGATGCCGACCAAGTAATACAGCGAGTTTTCCTTGCGCTCTACTTCGGCGCCGAAGGTCAGCAAGCCGGCCGACTGCGCCAGCGCTTCGAGGATCATCACGCCCGGCATCACGGGGTGGCCCGGGAAATGGCCCTGGAAGTACGGTTCGTTCATGGTGACGTTCTTCAGCGTTTTGATACGCTTTTGCGGCTCCAGTTCAAGCACGCGGTCTACCATCAGGAACGGGTAACGATGCGGCAGCAGCTTGAGGATCTTGCAGATGTCGATATCGACGGCGTTCATGGTTTTTTCTCTTCGGTATGCTGGATAGATTTGCCGGCGTCCTGCCCTTGCAAGCGCTTCTCGAGCTGGATCACGCGATCGCGCAATTTGCTCAGGCCTCGCAAGGTGGCTGCAGTGCGTTCCCACTCGCCATGCGGCTGGACCGGGAACACGCTTGTGAAATGCCCGCCGGGCTTGGAAATGGATTTAGTGATCGAAGTGCCACCGGATACCGTGGTGCGGTCGGCAATGTTCAGGTGGCCGGCAAAGTTGGCCGAGCCCCCGATCACGCAGAAGCGCCCTACCTTGGTACTGCCAGCAATCGCCGCGCATCCCGCGATCACAGTATGCGCGCCCACCCGCACGTTATGCGCGATCTGTACCTGGTTGTCGAGCTTGCAGCCGTCCTCGATGACCGTGTCGGCCATGGCGCCGCGGTCGATCGCGGTATTGGCGCCGACCTCGACGTCATTGCCCAGCACGGCGCGGCCGGTCTGGGGAATCTTGACGTACTCGACGCCAGCCGGGCCGATGTCCGGGGCAAAGCCGAAGCCATCCGCACCCAGCACCACACCGCTGTGCAGTATGCATCTCATACCCACCACGCATTGGTGGTAGACCGAGACATTGGCGTAGATCAGCGTGTCATCGCCAATCTGCGCCCCGGCACCGACAAAGCCGTTGGCCAGGATGCGCACCCGCTCGCCAAGCCGCGCCCCGCTCTCGATCACCACGTTGGGGCCGATGAAGCAGGACGCCGGCACCACGGCATCGGGCGCCACGCTGGCGTGCGGGTCGATGCCGGTACGGTGGTCGGTATTGGCGCGGCGATCGAACCCCTGCGCGATACGCGCAAAGCACACGTAGGGATTGCGTGCCACCAGCCAGTTGCGGCCGTCGGCCTGCCCTTCGGCGCGAATGCGCTCCAGGTCGGCCGCCGACACGATCACGGCGCCGGCGCCGGAGGCCAGCGCCTGCGGCAGGTACAGGGGATTCGAGAGAAACGAGAGCTGGTCGGGACCGGCCTGGTCGAGCGGCGCGAGGCCGCGCACGGCGAGGTCGGGATCACCCACAACCTGCGCGCCGGTATCGGTGGCGAGCTGACCCAGTGTGGGTGTTTGCATGGCAGTACTTCCTTGGACGGCGAAAACTGGCAGCTTACTTGCTGCCGGCGTTCAACGCTTTCATCACATCGTCGGTAATGTCGATGCGAGGATTGACATACACGGCCTCTTGCACGATCAGGTCGTACTTGCGCTGCTCCGCAAGCTGGCGAATCACGCGGTTGGCGCGCTCGAGCACCTGGGCCAGTTCCTCGTTGCGGCGCTGGTTCAGATCCTCGCGGAATTCACGTTGCTTGCGCTGGAATTCGCGATCGAGATCGGCCACTTCGCGTTGACGGCGCTGGCGGTCGGCATCGGCCAGCACAGCGGTGTCCTTGTCGAGCTTGTCGGCCATGCCCTTGATCTTCTGGGCCATGTCCTGCAACTCGCGATCGCGCTTGGAGAACTCCTGCTCCAGCTTGACCTGGGCCTGCTTGGCAGGCACCGAATCACGCAGGATACGCTCGGAATTGACCGCGGCGATGCGCGCTTCCTGTGCCGTCGCGGGCGCGGCTGCCAGCAGCGCGCCAGCCGTCAGCGCAGCCGCCGTCAGGCTTTTGATCAGTGGGAATGTTGTTTTCATGAATCCGTTCCTCAATCTTCTATCTTCTATGCCCGATCAGAACGCAGTACCGATCTGGAACTGGAAGCGCTGTACCTTGTCGGTCTCGTCCTTCTTCAGCGGGAAGCCCACGCTGATCTTGAGCGGGCCGATCGGCGACAGCCAGGACATGCCCAGGCCCGTCGAATACTTGAGCTGGCTGAACAGTATCGGGGCCCCTTCCTCGTACACGTTACCAAAGTCGAAGAAGGTGAACAGGCGCAGGGTCCGGTCCACGCCCGAGCCCGGCAGCGGGAAGATGAATTCGACATTGCCGATCATCTTGGAGGCGCCGCCGATCGGATTGCCGTTCTGGTCCTTCKKKCCSAGCGTGCTGGTCTGGTAGCCGCGMACCGAACCGATACCACCGGCGTAGAAGTWCTTGAACACCGGGAACGGCGTGTTCCCGTAGCCGTGACCGTAAGCCACTTCACCGTTGAAGGCCAGCGTGAAGGCCTTGGACAGCGGATAGAAATATTGCTGCTGGGCACTGGCGCGATAATATTGCGTATCGCCGCCGGGCACGCCCACTTCAAGGTTGACCTGCGTGTAGGGTCCCTTGGTCGGGACCAGCGCGCTGTCGCGACGGTCACGGGCCCAGCCGATCGTAAACGGGAAGTTGTTGATCGGATCGCCGCTCGATTTGCCGATCTTGCTCAGCCACTGGCCGTACTGGATCGGCGTGTTCGGCGAGATGGTCACCTGGGTGCGCTCGTAGCCGATACCGAAGAACACGGTATCGGTTTCCGTAAACGGCACACCGAACTTGACGTTGCCGCCTTCCGATACGATCTTGTAATCCTGGTCGCCGGTGTAGTACAGCGGCCGCGACGTACGGTAGTAGATATCGGTCGAGCGGCTGATGCCGTCCACCGTGAAGTACGGATCGTACTGCGTCAGCGAGATGGTACGGAAGGACTTCGCCGTGTTCACGTCCAGGCCCAGGCTGGTACCCGACCCGAACACGTTGTCCTGGCGCAGGCCGGCTTGCAGCACCAGCTTGTCCGTGGAGGAGAAGCCCAGGCCCAGGCTGATCTGCCCGGTCGGCTTCTCGGTCACGTTGACGTTCACATCGACCTGGTCGGGCGCGCCCGGCACGTCCTCGGTGGTGATGTTGGTGTCGGTGAAGTAGCCGGTACGGTTGATACGGGCCTGCGATTGCGTCAGCTTTTCGCTGTCGAACCACGAGCTTTCCATCTGGCGCATTTCGCGGCGCACGACTTCGTCGCGCGTCTTGCTGTTGCCCACCACGTTGACGCGGCGCACGTAGACGCGACGGCCCGGATCGACCATCAGGGTCAGCGCGACTTCACGCTTTTCCTTGTCGATCTGCGGCTGCGGGTTGATGGTGGTGAACGCGTAGCCGTAGGTGCCCAGCAGGTCGGTAATGGCCTTGGTGCTCTGGGTCAGCTTCTCGGACGAGAAGACCTCGCCCTTCTGCAGCCTGAGCAGTTTTTCCATCTCGGCCTGCTTGCCGAGCAGCTCGCCCGCCAGGCGGATGTCCGACACCTTGTACTGGTCGCCTTCCTTGATGTTCAGCGTCAGGAAGATGTCCTTCTTGTCCGGCGTGATCGACACTTGTGTCGATTCGATGGAGAACTCGAGGTAGCCGCGGTTCAGATAGTACGAACGCAGTGCTTCCAGGTCGGCGGTGAGCTTTTGCTTGGAATACAGGTCGTTCTTGGTGTACCAGGACAGCCAGTTCGGGGTCGACAGCTGCATTTCATCGCGCAGCGTGCTTTCCTTGAAGGCCTTGTTGCCGACGATATTGATCTGGCGGATCTTGGCCACCGGACCTTCGTCGACATTGAACACCACCGACACGCGGTTGCGGTCGACCGGGGTGATCGTGGTCTGGACGTCGGCAGCATAGTAGCCACGCGCCACATACTGGCGCTTGAGCTCCTGCTCTGCCTTGTCGATCAGGGCCTTGTCGTAGTACCGGGCCTCGGCCACGCCCACCGCGCGCAACGAGCGGCGCAGGGTGTCCTTGTCGAATTCCTTGATGCCGACGAATTCGAGCTGGGAAATGGCGGGACGTTCTTCCACCTGGACCACCAGCACGCCGTCCTCGGAACGGATCTGGACGTCCTTGAAGAACCCGGTGTTATACAGGGCACGAATGGCGTCCGCGCCCTTGTCGTCGCTGAAGGTTTCGCCGACCTTGACCGGCAGGTAGCCGAACACCGTACCCGGCTCGACCCGCTGCAGGCCTTCGACACGAATGTCCTTGACGACGAATGGCTCCGCGGCCCAACTCACTGGGGTCCAGGCCGCGATGATGGCACTCGCCAGCACGCCCAGCGAGATGCGCTTATGTCTGATCAATCTTGATCCCCTCTTTGATTCCATGCAGGATTGGGCTCCGATGCTTCACGGGGCTGCGCCTTGGCTCGGCATCCGGCGCGGGGTGTCAGTGACACCCGCACGCCGCAGCCGGCAACCTATGTCTAGCCGCGCGCTAAGAACAGCCGGCTGACATCGTTGAACAAGGCGAGCGAAGTCAGGAGCAAGACGCAGGCGATGCCGACCTTCTGCAGCACAGCCTGCCAGTGGTCTGGTACGGGCCTGCCAGTCAAAAATTCAACGCAATAATACAGCAAATGCCCCCCATCCAATACCGGAATAGGTAACAAATTCAATACACCGAGGCTAACACTGACCAACGCCAGGAAGCCGACAAAGGGCTGCCAGCCGAGGTGGGCGGCGCGCCCCGCGTAGTCCGCCACGGTCAGCGGGCCGCTCAGGTTCTGCAGCGAAGCCTGCCCCACCAGCATCTTTCCGAGCAGCTTGAGCGAGAGCGCGCTGGTGCTCCAGACCTGCCCGACCGCGCGGCTCAGCGCCTCGACCGGCTGGTAGCGCACGGTTTCCATCTCGACCGCCTGGCTCAGCGCGGCGCCCAGCTTGCCGGTGGCGCCGGTTGCCGCGCTGGCGCCCTGCGCCGCGGCAACCGTATCGAGCTTCACGGGCACATCCAGGCGCCGGCCCTCCCGCTCGATGCCAAGCGTGACCTGGGCGCCGGGCTGCGCCCTGACCCCGCGGATCAGTTCGCCAGCCTGGGTCAGCGGGCGTCCTTGCCAGGCCACCACGCGATCGCCCTGGCGCAGGCCGGCGCGTTGCGCGGCGGAGTCCGGCAGGACTTCGGTGATCGTCACCGGCCCGCCCTTGAGGGCCAGCCCCAGCGTGGCAAGCGGGTCTTGCTCGGGATTGCCGCCGGTATTCGGCAGCCGCGGCAGCTTCACATCGCGCTCGGCGCCATCGGCAGCGCGCACGTGCAGCACCGCGCTGGCGTCGCCAAAGCCCTGGGCGAACACGGCCATGCGCAGGTCGTTCCAGGAACGAACCTGCTCGGTCTCGCCGTTGGCCTGCAGCGCCAGCACGCGGTCGCCCTCGCGCAAGCCCGCCGCCGCAGCAGGGGTGCCGGCAGGCGGCGCCGCGACGATGGGCGCGGCCTCGCGCATGCCGCCTGCAAACAGCACGAAATACAGCACGATGGCCAGGGCAAAGTTGGCCAGCGGCCCGGCTGCCACGATCGCGAAGCGCTTGGCCACCGGTTGCCGGTTGAAGGCGCGTGGCAGGTCCGCGGGATCGACCGGCGCATCATGGCCCGGATCGCTCTCCCGCTCATCGAGCATCTTGACGTAGCCGCCGAGCGGAATCGCGGCGATGGTCCACTCGGTGCGGTCCCGCCCCTTGGACACCCAGCGCACCAGCGGCCGCCCGAAGCCGATCGAGAAGCGCAGCACCTTGACCCCGCACAGGCGCGCGGCCAGGTAATGACCCATTTCATGGAAATAGATCAGGATGCAAAGGGCGGCGACGAAAGCAATTACGGTTTGCATGGCAGGCAGCTTGTCGTCAGGGGCCGGAATGCCCCGATGGCACAAAGTAGACGCCGGGCAGGCGGCCCGGCAACCGGTGCGCCGGCATGGGCCGGTGCGCCGCTATTGTCGCCGATCCCGGCCGCGCCGCCACCGGCGTCAGCACGAACGCGCGCTTTCCAGTAGGGCGCCGGCGCGGCGGCGCGCATCCTGGTCGATGTCCATCACGCCTTCCAGCGTGTCGACACTGCCCGGCGAGGCCTGCGCCAGCACCTGCGCCACGATGCGCGCGATGTCGGTAAAACGGATCCGGCCTTGCAGGAACGCCTCGACGGCAACCTCGTTGGCGGCGTTCAGGATGGCCGGGGCCACCYCGCCCGCCCGCAAGGCGTCGAACGCCAGGCCCAGGCAGGGAAAACGCGCCAGATCCGGGGTTTCGAAGGTCAGTGCGCCCGCACGGGTGAGGTCCAGCGGGGAAACGCCCGCGTGCATGCGTTCGGGATAGGCGAGCCCATAGGCGATCGGCGTACGCATGTCGGGGTTGCCGAGCTGGGCCAGCACCGAGCCGTCCGCGTAGGACACCATCGAATGCACGATGCTCTGCGGGTGGATCAGCACCTCGATGCGGTCCGCCGGCGCGGCGAACAGCCAGTGCGCCTCGATCACCTCCAGCCCCTTGTTCATCATAGTGGCGGAGTCGACCGAGATCTTGCGGCCCATCACCCAGTTCGGGTGGGCGCAGGCCTCGTCCGGCGAGATATCGTGCAAGGTGGCCGGGTCCCGAGTCCGGAACGGGCCGCCGGAAGCCGTCAGCAGGATCTTGGAGACGCCCGCGCTCAGGCGCGGATCGTCCGCCGGCAGGCACTGGAAGATGGCATTGTGCTCGCTGTCGATCGGCAGCAGCGTGGCGCCGTGCTCGCGCACGGCATCCATGAAGAGCCGGCCCGACATCACCAGCGCTTCCTTGTTGGCCAGCAGCACGCGCTTGCCCGCCCGCGCCGCGGCCAGCGTGGGACGCAACCCGGCGGCGCCGACGATGGCGGCCATCACCGAATCGGCCGCGGGATCGACCGCCACCGCTTCCAGGGCCGCTTCGCCATAGCCCACCTCGGTTTTGATGCCTTCGGCACGCAGCAGCGCCTGCAGCTCGCTTGCGGCCTGGGCGGTGCCTACCACGGCGTGCGCTGGGCGGAACTCGCGGCACTGCGCCGCCAGCTTGTCGACCTGCCGGTGCGCCGTCAGCGCATGGACGGCATAGCGCTCGGGGTGGCGCTTGACCACATCAAGCGTACTTTCCCCGATCGAGCCGGTGGCACCCAGGACGGTAATACGACGCATATCAGATCAACTCAAAGATAGATGGCCAGCAAGGCGGCCAGCGGAAACACGGGCAACAGCGCGTCGATCCGGTCGAGCACGCCGCCATGGCCAGGCAACAGCCGGCTGCTGTCTTTCATGCCAACCTGGCGCTTGAGCAACGACTCGAAGAGATCGCCGACCACGCTGGCAACCACCAGCAGGGTCGACAGCAGCGCCACGACGGCCAGGCCGTTACGGTCGGCCATGCGAGAGAACCAGGTCGGGGAAAAAGCTTGGGTAGCGGCCAGCCCGAATGCGATCAGCAGCACCACCAGCCAGCCGCCGATGGCGCCTTCCCAGGACTTGCCCGGGCTGATGGTGGGGGCCAGCTTGCGCCGCCCGATGGCCTTGCCGACGAAATAGGCACCAATATCGGCCGCCCAGACCAGCACCGCTACCGATAGCAGCACCCCGATGCCCAGCTCGCGCAGGATCAGGGTGGCGTGGCCGAACGCGGGCAGCATGAACAGGCCGAGAATGGCGCCCAGCAAGGTAAAGGACGGGCTCGCCTGGCGTACGCCGCGCGCCAGCAGCACCACGGCGACGCCCCAGCAGGCCACGCCGATCTGCAGCAGGCGCGTCAGCGCCTGGCGGTCGGCGGCATCATGCCAGCCGATCAGGGCGACCAGGCAGGCCACCGCATAGACATAGGGCCAGAAGCCGCGCAGCCCGATCAGGCGGCCGAATTCCCAGCCTGCCAGGACGACGATCACCGCCACCAGGCCAGCCAGCGCCGACGGAGGTGCCAGAAACAGGATCGGCAGGATCAGCAGCAACAGGCATACGGCGGTGATGACACGGGTAAGAAGCATGCGCTGCGGGATTCCGGTGAAAAAATGGAAAACGGGCTTCAGGCGGTGCCGGAAAGGCCGGGTGGTGCGACCACTTGCGCGCTGGTACGGCCGAAGCGGCGCTCGCGCTGCCGGTACGAGGCAAACGCCTTGTCAAGCTCCGCAGCGCTGAAATCCGGCCAGAACACGTCGGTGAAATAGAGCTCGGAGTAGGCCAGCTGCCACAGCAGGAAATTGCTGATGCGCTGCTCGCCGCCAGTGCGGATGAACAGGTCCGGCTCCGGCGCGTAGGCCATGGCCAGGTGCGGCGCGAGCACGGATTCGTCCACGGATTCCGGATCGAGCATGGGCGAGCGCGCCAGCATCTTGCGCACGGCCTGGAGCAGATCCCAGCGGCCGCCGTAATTGGCGGCGATGGTCACCGTCAGGCCAGTGTTGCCGTCCGTGCGAGCCTCGGCATCGGTGATCAGCTGCTGGATCCGCGGGCTGAAGCGGCTCAGGTCGCCAACCACCCGCACGCGGATGTTGTTGGCGTGCATCTTGATCACCTCACGGCGCAGTGCGGTCATGAACAGCCGCATCAGGAACGAGACTTCGTCCGCCGGGCGGCGCCAGTTCTCGGAACTGAACGCGAACAGGGTCAGGTACTGCACGCCACGCGCGGCACAGGCCTCCACCACGGCCCGGACGGCATCCAGGCCACGGCTGTGGCCGGCTACGCGTGGCAAGTGCCGCTGGGTCGCCCAGCGGCCGTTGCCATCCATGATGATGGCAACGTGGCGGGGCACATAGGTAGAGTCGGGGACGCTGAGCGTGGAACTGATGTGATGCATGATGGGAAACGGTACCGGACACAGCGGCGGCTGGCAAGCCGCCGCATCATGCGTCACACCGTCATGATCTCCTTGTCCTTCTCGGCGACCATCCTGTCGATCTCGGCAACGAACTTGTCGGTCAGCTTCTGGACATCGTCCTGGCCGCGGCGCTCGTCGTCCTCGGAAATGGCTTTGTCCTTGACCAGCTTCTTGAACTGCTCGTTGGCATCCCGGCGCAGGTTGCGCACGGCGATCTTGGCGCCCTCGGCCTCGCCCTTGACGACCTTGGCGAGTTCCTTGCGGCGCTCTTCGGTCAGCATGGGCATGGGCACGCGGATGGTCTCGCCCATGGTCGACGGGTTCAGGCCCAGGTCCGCGTCGCGGATGGCCTTCTCGATGGCGCTGACCATCTTCTTTTCCCAAGGCTGCACGCTGATGGTGCGCGAATCGGCCAGGCCGACGTTGGCCACCTGGCTGATCGGCACGGGGGAGCCGTAGTAATCCACTTGCACGTGGTCGAGCAGACCGGTGTGTGCACGACCAGTGCGAATCTTGGCCAGGTCGGCCTTGAACGCTTCAATGGTCTTTTGCATTTTCTGCTCGACGCTCTTCTTGGTGTCGGCGACGCTCATCTTTACCTCCGAAAACGGGTAATCATGATCCCGGACGGCGGGATCGAAAATGAATCATTCTACTCTTTGCCAGCACGYGCGCCACCTTCGGCGGCAGCGTGCCAGCGCCTGGTGCCGCACTTATACGTGCACCAGCGTACCTTCGTCTTCACCCAGGATCACACGTTTGAGCGCGCCCGGCTTGACGATGGAGAACACCTTGATCGGCAGCTTCTGGTCGCGGCACAGGGCGAATGCCGTAGCATCCATCACCTGCAGGTTGCGCGAGATCGCCTCATCAAAGGAGATCGTGGTGTAACGCGTGGCGCTGGGGTCCTTCTTGGGGTCGGCAGTGTAGACACCGTCCACCTTGGTCGCCTTGAGCACGATCTCCGCACCGATTTCCGCGCCGCGCAGGGCCGCCGCGGTATCGGTGGTGAAGAACGGGTTGCCGGTGCCGGCGGCGAAGATCACCACCTTGCCCTCCTCCAGCTGGCGGATGGCGCGCGGGCGGATGTAAGGCTCGACCACCTGGTCCATGCGCAGCGCCGACTGCACGCGGCCCACGATGTCGGCGTGGCGCATGGCGTCCTGCAGGGCCAGCGCATTCATCATGGTGGCCAGCATGCCCATGTAGTCGGCCGTGGCGCGGTCCATGCCCGCTGCCCCGCCGGCCACGCCGCGGAAAATATTGCCGCCGCCAATCACCACCGCGACCTGGACGCCCAGCCTTACGATCTCGGCGATGTCATTGACCATGCTTTCGATGGTGGAGCGGTTGATGCCGAAGGCATCATCGCCCATCAGGGCTTCGCCGGACAATTTCAGTAGGACGCGCTTATAGGCTGGCATATTGATCCCCGGAGCTGGTTCGGCTCGTTCTGTTGAGCCGCAAATTTGAAGGCAGGCGGCACGGATCGGCGTGCCGCCGCTATAAAAGCCGGTTTTCGGGGTGGCCTGGTTCCGGCACGGCAACAGCGCAATAGCACACGAAACCTCGCGTACAAAGCGCCCCTGAAGCACGGCTGGTCAGACGACTGCGGAAACGGGCTACCAAGCCCGCGCCGCACGGGTAAGCGCGGCGCGGTCATTTGTGCCGAGGGGCACCTTGCGGTGCCCCTCGGCATTATACGGCGACCGGTAGGGCACCCTACCGGGCACCCTGGCCGCCAGGACTTCAGGCCTTTTGGGCAGCTGCCACCTGGGCGGCCACTTCAGCGGCGAAGTCGTCCTGCTTCTTCTCGATGCCTTCACCGACCACGTACAGGGTGAAACCCTTGACCGTGGTGTTAGCGGCCTTGAGCATCTGCTCGACGGTCTGCTTGTCGTTCTTCACGAAGGTCTGGTTGAACAGCGACACTTCCTTCAGGTACTTCTGCACCGAGCCGTCGACCATCTTGGCGACGATTTCGGCCGGCTTGCCCGATTCGGCAGCCTTTTGCTCGGCGATGCTGCGTTCCTTGGCGATCAGGTCGGCGGGCACGTCGGCGGACGACAGCGACACCGGCTTCATCGCGGCAACGTGCATGGCCACGTCCTTGGCGGCGGTTTCGTCGCCGTCGAACTCGACCATCACGCCGATGCGGGTGCCGTGCAGGTAAGCGGCCAGCTTGCCGCCATTGGCGTAGCGGGCAAAGCGGCGGATCGCCAGGTTTTCGCCGATCTTGCCGATCAGGGCGGTACGGGTGGCTTCCACGGTCACGCCGTCGATTTCCAGCGCCGACAGCGCAGCCACGTCGGCCGGGTTCTGCTTGGCGACCAGTTCGGCGACCTTGTTCGAGAACGCCATGAAGTCATCGTTCTTCGACACGAAGTCGGTTTCGCAGTTCAGTTCCACCAGCGCGCCGGTGGTACCTTCGATGAAGGACACGACCACGCCTTCGGCGGTCACGCGCGAAGCGGCCTTGCTGGCCTTGTTGCCCAGCTTGACGCGCAGCAGCTCTTCAGCCTTTTCCAGGTTGCCTTCGGCCTCGGTCAGGGCCTTCTTGCATTCCATCATCGGCGCGTCGGTCTTCGCGCGCAGTTCTGCCACCATGCTTGCGGTAATTGCCGCCATTTGTCACTCCTTGAATGGTTCGCCCCGCCCTACCCCGCCGTCGATGTGGCGCGATCCGGGACCGGAGGTAAGTTCAACTTCACCCGCGCCAGATCATGCCAGGGGCGGATGACAACAATTCGAAAAAAGGGGGCGTAAGATTCGCCCCCTCGGTTGCCGGAAAGCCCCCGGCTGCGCGCAGCACCCCGGCCCAGGGGCCGGTTGGCTAGCGATGATGTGTCAGCTTGCGATGCGCGCGGTACGGGGTCCTCTCGGCAGCAAGCCTTTAGGCTTCTTCGACTTCGACGAAATCGTCGCCGCCGCGTGCGGCTTCAACCACGTCCTGCACGGCGTTTGCACGGCCTTCCAGGATCGCGTCGGCCACGCCGCGCACATACAGGGCAACTGCCTTGCTCGAGTCGTCGTTGCCCGGGATCACGTAGTCGATACCTTCCGGCGAGTGGTTGGTATCGACCACACCGATGACGGGCACGCCCAGCTTCTTGGCTTCGGTGACGGCAATCTTGTGGTAGCCGACGTCGACCACGAAGATGGCGTCAGGCACGCCGCCCATGTCCTTGATGCCGCCGATGGACTTTTGCAGCTTGTCCATTTCGCGCTCGAACATCAGCGCTTCCTTCTTGCTCATGGTTTCCAGCGCGCCAGCTTCCTTGGCGGCTTCCATGTCCTTCAGGCGCTTGATCGAGATCTTGACGGTCTTGAAGTTGGTCATCATGCCGCCGAGCCAGCGGGCATCGACGTAAGGCATGCCAGCGCGGCCTGCTTCTTCAGCCAGGATTTCGCGCGATTGACGCTTGGTGCCCACGAACAGCACGGTGCCGCGGTTTGCTGCCAGTTGACGCACGTACTTCAGCGCGTCCTGGAACATCGGCAACGTCTTTTCGAGGTTGATAATATGGATCTTGTTGCGATGGCCGAAGATGTACGGAGCCATCTTGGGGTTCCAGAAGCGGGTTTGGTGGCCGAAGTGGCAACCGGCCTCCAGCATTTCGCGCATGGTAACGGACATGAAAAATCTCCAAAAGGGTTAGGTCTGAAGTCCGCCCCGACATTCCTGAAAAGGAACACCCCGGATGGACGGACTCGCAATTTCAAGCAATTTCAAAAACTTTGTATTTAATAAGCGCAAGGCGCCTGCCAAATACCGCAGCACAGTAGTGACTGCCCCGGCCCGCGAGYCGCTGCTGGCAAGTCACATCGACCTGCCAGGTAGCCACAAGAAGGCTAGCCAGCGATTGTAGCAACAAAACAGGACTTCGCTCAAGGGGCCACTCGCCATGAAAAGCAGGCGCCCGTCGCCGGCGAAGCCCGTTTTCGGCTGCGGTTGGTGCCCGATGGTGCGATAATCCCACTTTCAGATTCAATTTGAGGCGCAGCCCGTGGCTTCGCCRCCACTTTTGCGAGCAGCATGAGCATCCATATCAAGAACGCCGACGATATCGCCCAAATGCGGGTGGCCTGCCGGCTGGCCTCCGAGGTCCTCGACTACATCACGCCCTTCGTCAAGCCGGGGGTCACCACCGGCGAACTCGACCGGCTGTGCCACGCCTATATGCGCGATGTGCAGGGCACGGTACCCGCGCCCCTGAATTATGCGCCGCCCGGCTACCCCCCCTTCCCCGGCGCCATCTGCACGTCGGTCAACGACGTGATTTGCCATGGCATCCCGGGCGAACGCGTGCTGAAGTCCGGCGACGCGGTGAACCTCGACATCACCGTGATCACCAAGGAAGGCTACTACGGCGACACCAGCCGCATGTTCATTGCCGGTGAGGGCTCGATCCTGGCCAAGCGCCTGGCGCAGATCACCTTCGAATGCATGTGGAAGGGCATTGCCCAGGTGCGCCCCGGCGCCCGCCTCGGCGATATCGGCCATGTGATCCAGGTCCATGCGGAAGCGGCGGGCTACACCGTGGTGCGCGAGTACTGCGGCCATGGCATCGGCAAGAACTTCCACGAGGACCCGCAGATCCTGCACTACGGCCGCCCCGGCACCGGCATGGAAATCCAGGCCGGCATGATCTTCACGATCGAGCCGATGGTCAACGCCGGCAAGCGCGATATCCGCACCATGCCCGACCACTGGACCGTCAAGACGCGTGACCGCAGCCTGTCCGCGCAGTGGGAGCACACCATCCTGGTGACCGAGACCGGCTACGACGTGCTTACCGTCTCCGCGGGCACGCAGGCGCCGCCGTCGTTCATCACTGATTCTGTTGCAGCCTGACGCTACGGGCGCCAAAGTTGGCGCCCTTCTTGTTTCAGCCGTCCCTTCGATGCCCCAAGCCCTAGCCATGGACGCCACGCCGGAAATCATCCTCGCCACCCGTGTTCGCGATCAGCTGAAAGCCGACAAGCAAGCCGTGTTCGCGGACTTCAACGCGCACGGCCATGTCGGGCACCTGCTGACGCGCCTGCGGCGCGCGGTCGATGCCGCGCTGGTCGAAGCCTGGTGCGGCCTGGGCCTGCCGGACGACAGCGCGCTGGTGGCGGTGGGCGGCTATGGGCGCGGCGAGCTGTTCCCGTTTTCCGACGTGGATGTGCTGCTGCTGCTGCCCGCGGAACCCGACGAGGACACCACCTCCAGGCTGGAGAAGTTCATTGGCCTGTGCTGGGACCTGGGCCTTGAGATCGGCTCCGCCGTGCGCACCGTGGACGATTGCATCCGCGAATCGCACCAGGACGTGACCATCCAGACGTCCTTGCTGGAAGCGCGCCTGCTTACCGGCAACCGCAAGCTGTTTGCCGAGCTGCAGACGCGCTACCAGGCCGACCTGGACCCGCGCGCCTTCTTCCAGGCCAAGCTGCTGGAAATGCGCCAGCGCCACGCCAAGTACCAGGACACGCCCTACTCGCTCGAACCCAACAGCAAGGAAAGCCCCGGCGGCCTGCGCGACCTGCAGTTGATCCTGTGGATGACCAAGGCCGCCGGGCTGGGCGACAGCTGGAAGGAACTGTTCGAGCGCGGGCTGCTGAGCGAGCGCGAAGCGCAGGAACTCGCCCGCAACGAGCGCCTGCTCAAGACCATCCGCGCGCGCCTGCACCTGGTGGCCGGGCGCCGCCAGGACGTGCTGGTGTTCGACCTGCAGACCGCGCTGGCCGAGGCCTTCGGCTACCGCCAGAACAATAACAAGCGCGCCAGCGAGCAGCTGATGCGCCGCTACTACTGGGCAGCCAAGGCGGTCACGCAGCTCAATATCGTGCTGCTGCTCAATATCGAGGCCATGCTGTTCCCGAGCGAATCCAAGGTGACGCGCGTCATCAACGAGCGCTTCGTGGAACGCCAGGGTATGCTCGAGATCACCAGCGACGATCTCTACGAGCGCGAGCCCCACGCCATCCTGGAAACCTTCCTGGTGTACGAGCGCACGCCGGGCGTCAAGGGCTTGTCGCCACGCACGCTGCGCGGCCTGTACAACGCCCGCACGGTGATGGACGCGAGCTGGCGCAACGATCCGGTGAACCGCCGCCTGTTCCTCGCCATCGTGCAAGAGCCGCAGGGCATCACCCACGCGCTGCGCCTGATGAACCAGACCAGCGTGCTGGGCCGCTACCTGATCAACTTCCGCCGCATCGTCGGGCAGATGCAGCACGACCTGTTCCACGTCTACACGGTGGACCAGCACATCCTGATGGTGGTGCGCAACATGCGCCGCTTCGCCATCGTCGAGCACACGCACGAATTCCCCTTCTGCAGCCAGCTGATGGCCACCTTCGACCGCCCCTGGGTGCTGTGGGTGGCGGCGCTGTTCCACGACATCGCCAAGGGCCGCGGCGGCGATCACTCCAAGCTCGGCACGGCGGATGCGCGGCGCTTTTGCAAGCAGCACGGCATCGAGCGCGAAGATACCGACCTGATCGCCTGGCTGGTCGAGCATCACCTGACCATGAGCCATGTCGCGCAAAAGCAAGACCTGACCGATGCGGACGTGATCCATGCCTTCGCCCGCGTGGTCGGCACCGAACGCTACCTGACCGCGCTCTACCTGCTGACCGTGGCCGATATCCGCGGCACCAGCCCCAAGGTGTGGAACGCGTGGAAGGGCAAGCTGCTGGAAGACCTCTACCGCATCACGCTGCGCGTGCTGGGCGGCGCGCGCGTGGACCCGCACTCGCTGTGGGCGCAGCGCAAGGACGACACCATCGCGCAACTGCGGCTCAAGGCGTTCGACCCGGAACTGGGCAAGCCATTGTGGGCCCAGCTCGACGTGGCCTTCTTCCTGCGCCACGACGCACGCGACATCGCCTGGCTCACGCGGCACCTGTACAACAAGGTGGACAGCCCGGTGCCGGTGGTCAAGGCACGCCTGTCGCCTGCGGGCGAAGGCCTGCAGGTGGCGGTCTACGTCAAGGACCAGCCCGACGTGTTCGCGCGCATCTGCGGCTATTTCGAGCGCAAGAGCTTCTCCATCCAGGAAGCCAAGATCCACACCACGCGCCACGGCTATGCGCTGGATACGTTCCAGGTGACCGACCCGGGCATCAGCAGCGATGCCAGCGGCAACTACCGCGACATCATCGCGCTGGTGGAGCACGAACTGGCCGAGCGCCTGCAGCAGCAAGGCACGCTGCCGGAACCCGCCCAGGGGCGGCTGTCGCGCCAGTCGCGCAGCTTCCCGATCAAGCCGCGCGTGGACCTGCGCCCCGACGAGCGCGGCCAGTACTACCTGCTTTCCTTGTCGGCCAACGACCGCACCGGCCTGCTGTACGCGATTTCCCGCGTACTGGCCAAACATCGCACCTCGGTGCATACCGCCCGCATCAATACGCTCGGCGAGCGGGTGGAAGACGTTTTCCTGGTCGATGGCAGCCGCCTCGCCTCGGATAACAAACTGCAGTTACAGCTTGAACAGGACCTGCTGGCGGCGCTGGCCATCTAGGCCGGACGCCCCACATAGAAGATATGACCGATAGCAATTCGCCCAAGCGCAAGACGCTGGGCATCAAGACCGCCGCGCCCGAGGGCAATGCCCGCAAACCCGCCGCCACCCGGCCGGTGCGAGTGTCCGACCTGAACCGCGGACGCGTGCGCGCCGTGGTCGACGGCATCAAGCAGGCACAGGAACGCGCCGGTGGCCGCAAGAAGGCGGAAGACGCTAGCCAGCGCCCGCCGCGCGGCCCGCGCACGGGCGACGGCCAGGACCGGCCACGTCGCTTTGGACCGGGCGAAGGCCAGGATCGGCCCCGCCGCTTCGGCGGCGACAGCAACGACCGCCCGCGCAACTTTGGCTCCGGTGAAGGCCAGGATCGGCCGCGCCGTTTTACCCCTGGCGAAGGCCAGGATCGGCCCCGCCGCTTTGGCGGCGACAGCAACGACCGCCCGCGCAACTTTGGCTCCGGCGAAGGCCAGGACCGGCCGCGCCGTTTCACCCCGGGTGAAGGCCAGGATCGGCCGCGCCGTTTTACCCCTGGCGAAGGCCAGGATCGGCCCCGCCGCTTTGGCGGCGACAGCAACGACCGCCCGCGCAACTTCGGCTCCGGCGAAGGCCAGGACCGGCCGCGCCGTTTCACCCCGGGCGAAGGCCAGGATCGGCCCCGCCGCTTTGGCGGCGACAGCAACGACCGCCCGCGCAACTTTGGCTCCGGCGAAGGCCAGGACCGGCCGCGCCGTTTCACCCCGGGTGAAAGCCAGGATCGGCCTCGCCGCTTTGCTGGCGAAGGCAATGACCGTCCGCGTCGTTTCGCCCCAGGCGAAGGCCAGGATCGGCCCCGCCGCTTTGCCGGTGAAGGCAATGATCGTCCGCGCAATTTCGGCCCGGGCGAAGGCAACGATCGTCCGCGCCGCTTCAGCCCTGGCGAAGGCCAGGACCGGCCGCGCCGCTTTGCGGGCCAGGGCGACGACCGCCCTCGCCGTCCCGCTCACGGTGGCGACAATGACCGTCCGCGCCGCTCCGGCGATGCCGGCCAGCGCGACTACCAGGGCGGCGCCCGTGCGGAACGTACGGAACGTGCCGCCCCCGTGCAGAACGCGCCCCAGCCTAGCTCCGATGGCCTGGTGCGCCTGTCCAAGCGGATGTCGGAACTTGGCCTGTGCTCGCGCCGCGAAGCCGATGAATGGATTCCGCGCGGCTGGGTATTGGTCGACGGGCAGCCCGTTACCGAACTGGGCTCGCGCATCAGCCCGGACGCCAATATCGAGATCCACCAGGCCGCACGCTCCGAGCAGGGCGAACGCGTGACCGTGCTGCTGCACAAGCCGGTCGGTTACGTGTCGGGCCAGGCCGAAGATGGCTACGAGCCTGCCGCCGTGCTGTTCGCGCCGGAAAACCAGTGGGAGCTGGACCCCACCCGCAAGCGCTTTGCCCCGTGGCAGCGCAAGAGCCTGGCGCCTGCCGGCCGGCTCGACATCGACTCGACCGGCCTGCTGGTGCTGACCCAGGACGGCCGCGTTGCGCGCCACCTGATCGGCGAGGACTCGACCGTCGAGAAAGAATACCTGGTGCGGGTGAGCTGGGATTCGCCGGAAGGCCTGGTCGAGCGCGACATCTCGCACGTGTTCCCGGTGGAACTGATCGAGAAGCTGCGCCACGGCCTGTCGCTGGATGGCGAAGCGCTCAAGCCGGCCAAGGTGAGCTGGCAGAACGAGGAGCAATTGCGCTTTGTCCTGCGCGAGGGCAAGAAGCGCCAGATCCGCCGCATGTGCGAGCAGGTTGGCCTGCGGGTCGTGGGCCTGAAGCGCGTACGCATGGGCCGCATCGTGCTGGGCGACCTGCCGGTGGGCCAGTGGCGCTTCCTCGGCGCCTTCGAGAAGTTCTGAGCACCAGGCCAAAAAGCAAGCTGGCGGCCGCCATGGCCACCAGCGCGCATCTGCCGAGCCGCGTACCCACCGGCTCATAGCATGGCCAATGTCTCAAGCCATGCCGCAAGCCCGCGCCCTGCCCTGCGCCAATCGCTTCACAGCTGCGGCGCACGGCAAGCCGCGCCGTCCGCATTGGCCGTCTCCGCCAGCCCGAACACCGCCTTGGCACCGCATTGCGAGCCAAGCATCCGGTGCTGGTTGTGGCCGACGCCAACCACCTCGAACGCCTGGTGGCGCACCGGCGGACGCTGGCTGCCCATCGATGCGGCAAGGTACCGCGCGTAGCGCAGGTAGCCACGCGCGCGCTCCAGCCGGGTCGGGCCTTCGGCCTCGGCGCCGCAGGCCTTGTCGAGCACGCGGTGGTTGGGGTCGTTATCTTCCGAGCCCACGAGATAGGTCACCTGGCGCTGGAGATAGCGGCGGAACAGCGCATCGCCGCTCGCGCCGCGCGCATAGGGCACCATGTCGCGCATGCCGTAGCGGTAATTGTCGTAGTCCGCGCAAATGGCTGTGTCATAGGGCGCAAAGCTCGTTCCGCGTGGGCGCTCCGGCGTGAAATACAGATACGACGAAGGATTCGCCACCACGTAGCGCAGATCGATGCCGCCCGCGCGGATACGCTCATCGACATTGTTCAGCACTGCATAGCGATGCACCAGTTGCGCGCCACCCGAATGGCCGGCCACGGTCACGCGGGTCACCGCGGGAAAACGGGCCTTGTTGGTCACCATGCTGACGAGGTCGTCCAGCACCTGCAGCGAGCTGACCGAGAACGGCGGGTTGACCGCATCCTCCCCGCTCATCCAGCCCTGCACGCTCCATATCGGCATGCCGTCGAAATGCTTGCCCTTGGCCGCATCCGGCGTGCCGGGGAAGTTCAGCGCGATGAGCAGCACCTCGTCGGGATTGCGCCCGGTTTGCTTGAGCAGTGCCGCGCCGGCCGCGAAGTAGTCGTCGCCGTTACGCTGCAGCCCGTGCTGGACGAAGATCACCTCGCGGATGCCGCGCAGGTCTGCGTCCAGCGGATGGTTGGCATAGGCCGGGAAATCGTAGGCGCTCGCGCCCGTGCCGAGCCTGACCCGCTGCCATTGGGGCGCTGCAGCTTGCTGCGCCGTGCCGGGCGCCGGTGCGGCCTGCTTCGCGCTCGCGGCACTGTCCGCGCCCGGGGCGGCGCAGCCAAACTGGGCCGCCGCGGCTAGCGCAATCAGTGCAATCGAGGCGATCGATGCGCAGCGTGCAAGGCAAAGTGTCTTCATATCCTGTCTCCCGGTGCTCGATGCGGCGCGCCGCCTGGCGCGCGCGCCCGTGTTTTCGTTCGTAAAGCCGCACCATCCTAGGCCGCCGCGACCTCGATGTAAAATATATGCCACAGTGGAAATACATATCGAAAAGATATGCTTTCTGCCGCGCCCAGCCCGGAAAGACACCATGGAACTGAGACACCTTCGTTACTTTCTCGCGGTAGCCGAAACCGGCCACATCACGCGCGCCGCCGAGCAGCTGGGCATCCAGCAGCCTCCGCTGTCGCAACAGTTGAAGGCGCTCGAGACGGAGCTGGGCGTGATGCTGTTCGAGCGCCAGCCGCGCGGTGTGGCGCTCACCGCCGCCGGACAGGCGCTGCGCACTGACGCGCTGGACATCTTCGCGCGCCTGGACCAGACGCGCCAGCGCATGCGCCGCATGGCACGCGGCGAGGAAGGCATGCTATCGGTCGGATTCACCAGCTCGGCAGCCGCGCACAAGCTGACGCCCGAGGTCCTGCGCGCCTGCCGCCGCCGCTTTCCCGGCATTGCGCTCAAGCTCAGCGAGAACAACGCCGCCGAGGTGATCGAGCAACTCACCGCAGGCACGATCGATGTCGCACTGCTGCGCGCGCCGGTGGGGCGCCCCGAAGGCCTGCGTTTCGAGTTGCTGCTGGAAGAGGAAATGGTGATCGCGCTGCCGCTGGACCATCCGCTGCTGCGCAAGCGCGGCGCGCCGGCCCACGCAGCGGCCCAGGAAGCCATCTCGCTGCGCGCGCTGGCAGACGATGCGTTCATCCTGGTGCGGCGCCCGGGCGCGCCGGGCATGTATGGCGATCTGCTGAAGGTGTGCGAGCGGCTGGGCTTCACGCCGCGCGTGGGCGCGGAAGTCGAGCGCATGCTGAGCAACCTGAACCTGGTAGCCGCCGGCGCCGGCGTGACCGTGGTGCCGGCCTCGATGGCCGGGCTCAACCCGCACGGCGTGGCCTACCGCCGCATGGAAGAAGCCGACCAGCTGCGCGCGCCGCTGACCCTGGCTTACCGGGAGCGCGACGACAATCCCGCCTGCGCGGCGCTGGTCGCCCTGACCCACCGTATCGCGGCACGCCATCGCCGCCAGGGCAATCGCTGATCAGTCGTCACCGGTCAGTCGTCGCCAGTCAGTCGTCACTATTGGGAGGCAGCTCGGGGAACAGCACATCGGTAAAGCCGAAGCGCGTGAAGTCCGTCACCCGCATGGGATAGAGGATGCCCTGCAGGTGGTCGCATTCATGCTGCACCACGCGCGCGTGGAAATCCTCGGCAATGCGCTCGATGCGCCCGCCCATCACGTCAAAGCCGGTGTACTTCAGGCGCGTGAAACGCGGCACCACACCGCGCAGCCCCGGCACCGACAGGCAGCCTTCCCAGGCTTCATCCTGCTCCTCGCCAAGCGGCGTCAGCTCGGGATTGATCAGCACGGTCTTGGGCACGGTCGGCGCGTCGGGATAGCGCGGATTGCGGTCGAAGCCGAAGATCACCACCTGCAGGTCCACGCCGATCTGCGGCGCAGCCAGGCCAGCGCCATTGGCGTGATCCATGGTGTCGAACATATCGTCGATCAGGATGCGCAGCTCGGGCGTGTTGAAGCGCGTGACAGGGCGCGCTACCTGGAGCAGGCGCGGGTCGCCCATCTTGAGAATGTCACGGATCATGCTTGATCTCCGGTATTAAGCTCGGCCAGCAAAGCCAGCAAGGCGGCCTCGTCCAGCACGGGCACGCCGAGCGCCTCGGCTTTTTCCAGTTTGCTGCCGGCTTCCGCGCCAGCCACCACATAGTCGGTCTTCTTCGACACCGAGCCGGCCACCTTGGCGCCGGCCGCTTCCAGCTTTTCCTTGGCGTCTTCGCGCGACAGCGTGGGCAGCGTGCCAGTCAGCACGAACGTCTTGCCGCTCAGCGGCGCGGGCGCAGCGCGCTCCGCCGGCTCGCTTTCCGGCCATTGCACGCCGGCGGCACGCAGTTGCTCGATGACTTCCACATTGTGCGGCTCGGCCAGGAAGTTGGCGATGGACTGCGCCACCACCGGCCCCACGTCGTTGACCTCCAGCAAGGCGGCCTCGTCGGCTGCCAGCAGGCCATCGAGCTTGCCGAAATGCTTGGCCAGGTCCTTGGCCGTCGCTTCGCCCACATGGCGGATGCCAAGCGAGAAGATAAAGCGGTTGAGCGTGGTCTCGCGCGACGCCTCGATGGCCGCCACCAGGTTGGTAGCCGACTTGTCGGCCATCCGGTCCAGCGCGGCCAGCTTGGCGACGCCGAGCTTGTAGAGATCGGCTGGCGTGTGCACGATCGCCATGTCGACCAGCTGCTCGACCACTTTGTCGCCCAGGCCTTCGATATCCATGGCGCGGCGCTGCGCGAAATGCAGCAGCGCCTGCTTACGCTGGGCCGCGCAGATCAATCCGCCGGTGCAGCGCGCGATCACCTCGCCTTCCAGCTTCTCGATGTGCGATCCGCACACCGGGCATGCGGTGGGCATGACGAAGGCGCGTGCGTCGGCGGGCCGGCGCTCCGGCACCACCGCCACCACTTCGGGAATCACGTCGCCGGCGCGCCGCACGATCACGGTATCGCCGATATGCACGTCCTTGCGGCGGATCTCGTCCTCGTTGTGCAGCGTGGCATTGGTCACCGTCACGCCGCCAACGAACACCGGCGCCAGCCGCGCCACCGGCGTGATGGCGCCGGTGCGGCCAACCTGCACCTCGATATCCTCGACCACCGTGGTCATTTCCTGGGCCGGGAACTTGTGCGCCAGCGCGAAGCGCGGCGCGCGCGACACGAAGCCAAGGCGCTCCTGCTCGGCCAGCGCGTTGACCTTGTACACCACGCCGTCGATGTCGTAAGGCAACGCCGCGCGCCGCTCGCCCACTCCGCGATAGAAGCTCAGCAAACCGTCCGCGCCCCGCACGACTTCGCGCTCCGCGCAGACTGGCATGCCGAGCCCGGCGAACCAGTCGAGCATGGCGCTGTGCGTCTCGGGACGCGGCACGCCTTGCAGTTCGCCCAGCCCGTAGGCAAAGAACGACAACGGGCGCTTGGCGGTGATGCGCGGATCCAGCTGGCGCAGGCTGCCGGCGGCAGCATTGCGCGGATTGACGAAGGTCTTCTCCCCGGCCTCGGCCTGCCGCGCATTGAGCTTGTCGAACTCGCGGCGATACATGAAGACTTCCCCGCGCACTTCCAGCACCGCCGGCAAGGCCTCAGCCTCCCCGCGCAAGCGCAGCGGAATCGCCTTGATGGTGCGCACGTTGACGGTCACGTCCTCGCCGGTCTCGCCGTCGCCGCGGGTGGCGGCCTGCACCAGCCGGCCGGCCTCGTAGCGCAAGGACATGGCCAGGCCATCGAACTTCAGCTCGCAGGCATACTCCACCGCTTCGGCGGCGCTGAACAGGTCGGCCGTGCCCTCGGCGGGGGCGGCACGCCCCAGCCCCTGTGCGCAACGGCGGTCGAAGGCCAGCACATCCTCATCCTCGAAGCCGTTGTTGAGCGACAGCATCGGGATGGCGTGGCGCACCGTATCGAAGGCCGACAGCGGCTGGCCGCCCACGCGTTGCGTGGGCGACTCAGGTGTCAGCAATTCGGGATGCTTGGCCTCGATGTCCTGCAATTCGCGGAACAGCGCGTCGTACTCGGCATCGGGCACCGAAGGCGCATCGAGGACGTAGTACTGATAGTTGTGGCGCTCCAGCTCGGCGCGCAGCCAGTCGGCGCGCGCGGCGGGAGAATCGCTGATAGGCGCGGGGGCTTGCGCCGCCGCACCTTCTGGTTTGGTGCTCATGCTGAAGGACTGAATCCGTTGTCGTCGTTATCGTCGATGCCGAACTGGCGTATCAGAGACTGAACAAACGTAGCGTCACCGGCGAGCCCGCGGGCATGCCGCGGGCTTCCAGCTTGTCGTAGAGTGTTTGAAGCTGGCCGAAGATGGCGACGAAGGACGATTCGCTCAACGGCCGCATGTTGTCGTCGACCAGTTGCGCGCCCATGCGCTGCGCCAGGCTGTAGCCGTACTCGCACACGGTCTTGAACGGCTTGGTCGCCTGCGTCGCGGACGGCACATCGAGCAGCAGCGTGATCTGGCGGCCGGCCTTGGCCGTGAGGTCATCGCGCAGGAAGTTGGTATCGCCGAACTGCAGCGTGAACAGCGCCCGCTGCACGCCCTCGGCGTTGGCCTGATAGCGCGTGAAGCGAGTGCCGTCGCGCGACAGGACCAGCCCGTCCTGGGTCGCCACCGTCTGCACATAGGCTGCCGACCACGGCGCGCCGTCGGAGATCACGTTGACGCCAAGCTGCACATCGCAACTGGCGGCAAACGCATCCAGCTCGCGGCCGTTGGCGACCGTCTCGGTCATGTCGGGCAGATCGGCCGAGGCGTCGAGCGCTTCCGCCAGCGCTTCCACCGCATTGACGAACTCCGAAAACTCGAGCGCATTGAGCGCGCCGCCGCGGTTGGCAAGCTGCACCGCCACCTGCAGGTCTTCATACTGATGGCCGGCTGTGACCGCCTCCCAGGCATTGGCTTCGCTGCGCAGGCCTTCGATGTGCACCTGCTTGGTCCCCGCACGGCGCAGGCGGCCGGTGAGCGGCAGGATGCGATCACCCGAGCTTTTGCGCTCCAGGTGCAGCGGCACGATGCAGTCGATCAGCGGATCGATGACGGCCGGCGTGGGCTGGCCATCGAGCGCAACGGGCTCCGGCTGCGCTGCCTGGGCAGGCGCGGCCTCTTGCTTGGGCTTTTGCTGTTCAGTGCGTTCCCCGTGGTCCGCGTGGTCCGCGTGTTCTTCGTGGTCCGCAGCGCCGTGCGATTCGGCGGTCCCGGCAGACTCTCCCGCCTCCTCGGCATGCCCGGGCTTGCCGGCAGCCGCATTGGGTGCATGGGCCGACGACGGCGCCGCGGCAACGGCGACTTCATCCGCCAGGGCGTCGTCGGCATCGGCTGAGCTGGCGGCCATGCCAGCCGCCACGGCGGCGGCGTCCAGCGGCGAAGCCGACAACGTGGGCTCGCGCCGCTCGACCTGATGCTCGGGCAATGGCTCATGCAGCTTGGCGCTGACTTCCGGCTTGACCACCGGGCTCACCACCGGCTCGCGCATCGGCGGCAGGTCATCATCGGGCTGTAGGGCGCGCGGGCGGCGCGCCTTGCGGATCTGCCACTGGTTGTAGGCGACTACCAGCAGCAGCAGGACAATGCCTGCAACGATCAGGGCGGTCTGGAGCGTCATGCTGCCTCCGCCATCGAGAGCGCTGCGTCCATATCCACGGCGACGATACGCGATACACCTTGCTCTTGCATCGTCACGCCAATCAACTGGTGTGCCATTTCCATTGCGATTTTATTGTGGGAAATGAAGACGAACTGGGTCTTGTCCGACATGCGCGCCACCATATTGGCGTAGCGCTCCGTATTGGCATCGTCCAGCGGCGCGTCCACCTCGTCCAGCAGGCAGAACGGCGCCGGGTTGAGCTGGAACATGGCGAACACCAGCGCGATGGCCGTCAGGGCCTTCTCACCGCCCGACAGCAGGTGGATGGTCGAGTTCTTCTTGCCCGGCGGCTGCGCCATCACCTGCACGCCGGCGTCGAGGATTTCGTCGCCGGTCATGATCAGCTTGGCTTGCCCGCCACCGAACAGCGACGGGAACAGCTCGCCGAAGTGAAGGTTGACCTGGTCGAAGGTCCCTTGCAGCATCGCGCGGGTTTCCTGGTCGATCTTGTGGATCGCGTCTTCCAGCGTGGTGATGGCGTCGATCAGGTCGGCCGACTGCGCATCGAGGAAAGTCTTGCGCTCGCGCGCCGCCGCCAGTTCGTCCAGCGCGGCCATGTTCACCGGCCCGAGCGCGTTGATGGCGTTGTTCAGGCGCGTGACCTCGCCCTGCAGGTAGGAGGGCTTGAGATCGGGCGTGAGCTTCCCGGCCAGCGCGGCCTCGTCCACCTCGGCGGTCGTCAGCTGCTCGCTGAACTGCTCCTGGTTCAGGCGCGCGGCCTGCTCCTTCAACTGGTACTCGGTGATGCGGTCGCGCAGCGGCTGCAGGCTACGTTCGGCGGCCAGGCGCTGGTCGTCGTACTGGCGCAATTGCGCCGACAGCGCATCGAGCTCGGTGCGGGCGAGCTGGAGCTTTTCTTCCTTCTCGGCACGGCGCTCCAGCGCATCCTGCAGGCCGGTGTGGGCGGTCTGCTCATTGATGGTTTCCAGCTCGACGCGGGCATCTTCCAGCGACTGGGCGAGACGCTCCGACTGGTCGCCCGCGGTCTGGATATTGCGGCGCAGCTCGTCGATGCGGTTAGCCAGGTTGCGCTCGGCAAACAGCGCTTCCTGCGCCGCGCGCTCGAAGTCGCGCAGCTGGTGCCGCGCCGACGACAGCTTGCTGTCCAGCGCCTCGAAGGCCATCTGGTGGTCTTCGTGCGTGGATTGCATCTCCGCCAGCGCGGCGTCGTGCTGCTCGAAGCTGGCTTCGGACTCGGCGCGGATGGCGCGCTGCTCTTCGATCTGCGCGGCGATTTCGGCCAGTTCCTCGCGGATCTGGCCGCTGCGCGCGGCGTAGCGCTCCATGGCCTGCGACAGCTTGAGCACATCCATCTGCAGCGCGTGCACGCGGCGCGTGGCCTGCTCGCTGCGTCCGCGGGCCTCGGTGAGCGCGGCGCTGGCCTGGGTGTAGGCTGCCTCGGCTCGGACCGCCTGGCTCTTGGCTTCGTCGGACAGCAGCAGCTGGGCGCGCGCCTGCTTTTGCAAGTTTTCGATTTCCTGCTCGCGGGCCAGCATGCCGGCCTGCTCGGAATCGGCCGCATAGAGGTGGACCGAGCTGCGGCCCACCAGATGGCCCTCGGCCACGACGAACGACGCGCCTTCGGGCAGCGTGGCACGCTGGGCCAGCGCCGACGCCATGTCGGTGGCGGTGTAGATATCGGCCAGCCAGTCCTGCATCACGGCCCGGATGCCGGGCTCGGTGATCTGCACCAGCGCCATCAGCGGACGCATGCCGGCGGGGGTTTCCTGCGGGCGCCCGGCCGGTGGCGGCGAGTAGAAGGCCAGCTTGGCGGGCGGCGCGTCGGACAGGAAGGACTTGATCCAGTCCAGGTTGGAGACTTCGAGCGCGCCGAGCTTCTCGCGCAGCACGGATTCCAGCGCGCTCTCCCAGCCCGGCTCGATATGGAGCTTCTTCCACAGGCGCGGCAGATCGGCCAGGCCGTGCTTGGCCAGCCAGGGCTGCACCTTGCCTTCGGTCTGCACGTTTTCCTGCAGCTGCTTTAGCGCGGTCAGGCGCGCTTCGAGCGACCCGATCGCGGCGGCCTCGCGCTGCACGCGCTCCTGCGCGCTGCGGCGCTCGCTATCCAGGCGCGGCACGCTGTCGGCGGAGTCGGCCAGGATGGCCTGCGCTTCTTCCAGCACGGCTTCCTGCTCGGCCAGCTCGGCGCGTTGCTCTTCCAGGCGGGTTTCATCGGGGCGGTCCAGCCCCTTTTCTTCCCCGGACAGGCGCTCGCGGCGTTGCTCCAGCTGCTGCAGCATCTGGTCGGCGCTGCGCTGCTGCGCGGCCTCCAGCTTAAGCGCCTGCTCAGCCTGCATGATGCTGGCGCGCTGCTCGTTGGACAGCACCTGGGCATCGCGCCACTGGGCTTCCAGCGTGGGCAGCTCATCGGTCTTGTGCGCGACGGCCTCCTGGGCTTCGATGGTGCGGCCTTCGGCCACCGCCAGCTCTTCCTCGGCCTGCGCCAGGGCATCGGTAGCCTGCTCGGCCTTGCCCTGCCACTGCTCGCGCTGCGCCGTCAGTGCTGCGATCTGCGCCTGCACGCGGTTGCGCGACTCCACCACATAGCGGATCTCGGCCTCGAGCTTGCTGACCTCGGCATTGGCTTCGTACAAGCCGCCCTGCGCGGTGTGCATATTGTCGGAGGCGGCGTAATGCGCGGYGCGCATGGTCTCGAGCTCGGCCTCGACGTGGCGCAGTTGCGCGGTTTGCGCCTCCAGGTCGATCTGTGCCTGCTCGATGGCACGCGTGTGCCGCTCCTGCTCGGCCTGTGCCTCGCGCTTGCGCAGCAGCCACAGCAGGTGCTGCTTTTCCTCGCCGTCGGACTGCAAGGTCTTGAAGCGCTGGGCCACTTCGGCCTGCCCTTCGAGCTTGTCCAGGTTGGTGCCGAGCTCGCGCAGGATGTCTTCCACGCGGGTCAGGTTCTCGCGCGTGTCGGACAGGCGGTTTTCGGTTTCGCGGCGGCGTTCCTTGTACTTGGACACCCCCGCGGCTTCTTCGAGAAAGATCCGCATGTCATCGGGCTTGGCCTCGATGATGCGCGAGATCATGCCCTGCCCGATGATGGCGTAGGCGCGCGGCCCCAGGCCAGTGCCCAGGAAGATGTCCTGGATATCGCGGCGGCGCACGGCCTGGTTGTTGATGTAGTAGGAGGACGTGCCGTCGCGGGTCAGCACCCGCTTGACGGCGATCTCGGCGTATTGGCTCCATTGCCCGCCAGCGCGCCCCTCAGGGTTGTCGAACACCAGTTCGACGCTGGCGCGGCCAGCCTGTTTGCGTGCGGTGGAGCCATTGAAGATCACGTCCTGCATGGACTCGCCGCGCAGCTCGGAGGCACGCGACTCGCCCAGCACCCAGCGCACCGCGTCGATGATGTTCGATTTGCCGCAGCCGTTGGGACCGACGATGCCGACCAGTTGGCCGGGCACTTGAAAATTGGTGGGATCGACGAAGGACTTGAAGCCCGCCAGCTTGATCGAGGACAGTCGCACGGTTGGTCGTGGGGTATCTAGCGTAATGCAGCGTTCAGGAGAGCCGGGCTCCAATGAGAAGCGGGGCCGACGCGTGCCGGTTGCGCCCCATGCCTTCTCTCTTGTGCCCGATAGATGGCGCTAATCATACCATCGCGCCTTCGGCGTCCGGGCGCTTTCCGGGCTAAGCGCAAGCCATTTCCCTTGGGGATTTGGGCCGCTTCCGATACACCTTGTGCCGTTCACGCCCCACACTTGCGGCGATGCTGCCATGCGACAAAAGACACCACCCTGCACGGAAAATCCTCGCATCTCTTGGCACCGGCGGGAAACTTCCAAGGGTTAGTGCTAGTCTCTTTATTGTCAGCGTGATCCTTGAGGCCTATTGCACCTGCCGCCCCGCTTCCGGCGCAATGGCTGCCTCCGGCCAACACGGAACCCGGCTTCGCGACCCTTCTGGGAGTGTCCAGCATGACCGCCTTCTCACCGGCGATATCAGACAGCAGCTTACCCGGCCAAGATGCCGGGAATGTGGCTAAAACGCCACCATGGTCCTTGAGCGACATCGATTTCCAGGCCATCGACACCGCCCTTGTCCGGCCCGATCGAGAGTTGTTCTACCTGCTGGTGTCGGCGTCCTTTGTCGAAAGCGGCTCGGACACGTACGCCGGCAACCTGGCCAACTACTACGCCACCAATCCCGAGGCCTCCAGCTGGCTGTCCGAACACTGGGAGGCGGAGGAGCTGCAGCACGGCATGGCCCTGCGGCGCTACGTGGAGCATGTCTGGCCCGAATTCGACTGGGAGCGTGGCTATGCGCGGTTCTTCGACGAATACCGCCATACCTGCTCGATCGACAATTTCGAGCCCACGAAAGCCCTTGAGATGGCCGCGCGCTGCGTAGTCGAGACTGGCACCGCGGCCCTCTACCGCTCTCTGGAGCAAGCCAGCGACGAGCCGGTGCTGCGCAACCTGACGCGGCGCATCGCTGACGACGAGGTGCGCCACTACAAGCACTTCTACCGCTACTTCAACACCTTCAACGGCGTGGAACGGCTCGGCCGCCTGCGCGTACTGGGGGCCTTGGTGCGCCGCTTGCTGGAAATCAAGAACGAAGACGCGGAGATCGCGCTGCGCAACGTGCTGCGCATCGAGCGCGGCACCGAGGAGATTCCGCAGCGGGACGTGCGCAGGCTCAACTCCCGGGTGAGCGCCGTGATCCGGCGCAACCTGCCGATCGAGATGACGGTCAAGATGCTGCTCCGCCCGCTGCACCTGCATGCCGGCGTGGAACGCGCCATCCGCAAGCCGCTGGTGGCGGTGGTGTCGCGGGCGATGCTTTACTGAGGCGCGGCGCCAGCTATTGCGGCTGTAGCGCCTGGTCCGCCGCACCGGCGGCATCGTCGCCGCGGCGCGCCTTGGTGCGGTGCACCAGCCCCGACAAGGCGCCAGCCGCCACGATGCACAGGCCGCCGGCGGCCTCCTTCCAGCTCAGCGTCTCGGTCGCCAGCCACCACGACGACACCGCCGCGATCACGATCTCGAACAGCATCAGCAGCGATACCCGGTTGGCCGGCAGGCGCTGCAGTCCGTACTGGACCACCGAATTGCTCAGCACCAGCGTGGCGGCAAGACCCAGCATCAGCGCCGCGCCGGCCCAGCCGATGACCGGCGACAGCGCCACGCCGCCCGGCTCCAGCAACAGCGCGCACGGCAGGCCGACCGCGGTGCAACCCACGTAGACCATCACGGTGCGCAGGCGCGCATCCATCTGCGGGTAAAGCTGCCCGGCCCGGCGCGACAGCACGTTGTTGACGGCAAACCCCATGCCGCCGATCAGGCCGGACCATTCCGCCGCGCGTGTGGGCAGCGGCAGGCCCACTTCCGGCGTCCATAGCATCAACCCTGCGCCAAACAGCGCCAGCACCACCAGCAGCAAGCCGGAGGCAGACAGCTTCTCGCCCAGGAAGACGCGGGCAAACAAGGCCGTCCATACCGGCGTCAGGTAAAACAGCAGCAACACCCGCATCACATGGCCGTTGACGCTGCCCCATACAAAGCCGGCGTTGGTCACGCCCGCCGCCAGCCCGATCGCCACGAACAGCCACGACCAGCGCAGGCCGCCCAGGTGGCGGGCGAAGGCCACCAGGGCGATCAGCGCTGCCATGGCGCTCACCAGCGCGGCTGCCGTCATGCCGCCCAGGCCCCAGCCGGCGAGGACCCGGTAGGGGAACCAGGCGATGCCCCAGACCGAGGCACCCAGCAGGATGGACAAGGTGGATTTGAAGGCATGCGGGTCGGCCGGGGCCGAATCGGTGGAAGTGACGGGCAGATTACTCATGGGAAAACGGTTAGGGCTGCCGCTTGGGCAACCGTTCAGTATTCGGTATCGGAAAATCACCGCGGCGCGACCGGGGCCGGTCGCGGACGGCTGGGGATAGCCAGGGACAAGCCGGCGCGGCGCGCCGCCAAGGCCTTGCCGGCACGCGGGAATGCCCGGCAATCCTTTATAATGACCGGCTTTGAGCTTGGCCCTACCGGCCTGAACCCGATCGTGAATCCCCGCCTCGACCTGCTCCAGCCCTATCCGTTCGAGAAACTGCGCGTGCTGCTGGCTGACGTCAAACCAAACGGCGCGCTGCCCGCGATCAGCTTCGGCATCGGCGAACCCAAGCACCCCACGCCCGAATTCATCAAGACGGCGCTGTCGAACGCGCTGCAAGGGCTGGCGAATTATCCCACAACGGCCGGATCCGATGCACTACGACAGTGCATGGCCGCGTGGATCCAGCGCCGCTACAGCCTGCCGGCGGTCAATGCCGCCACCCAGGTGCTGCCGGTCACCGGCTCGCGTGAGGCGTTGTTCGCTTTCGCCCAGACCGTGGTCGACGCCAGCCAGCCCGGCGCGCTGGTGCTGTGCCCCAACCCGTTCTATCAGATCTATGAAGGCGCGGCCTTGCTGGCCGGTGCCACGCCGGTATTTGCAAACAGCGATCCGGCGCGCAACTTCGCGCCCGCTTTCGACCGCATCCGCGACGAGACCTGGGCCAAGGTGCAACTGGTCTTTGTGTGCTCTCCGGGCAACCCGACCGGCGCCGTGCTGTCGCTGGAAGACTGGCGCGAGCTGTTCGCGCTGTCCGACCGCCATGGCTTCGTGATCGCCTCGGACGAGTGCTACTCCGAGATCTACTTCAAGGAAGGCGAACCGCCGCTGGGCGCGCTGGAAGCGGCGCACAAGCTGGGCCGCGCCGAAGGCGCACATCCCTTCGAGCGCCTGGTGATGTTCTCCAGCCTGTCCAAGCGCTCCAACGTACCGGGCCTGCGCTCGGGCTTCGTGGCCGGCGATGCCGCCCTGCTGAAGAAATTCCTGCTATACCGTACCTATCACGGCGGCGCCATGAACCCGGCGGTGCAGACCGCCAGCGTGGCGGCCTGGAACGACGAGGCCCATGTGCGCGACAATCGCGCCGCCTACGTGCGCAAGTTTGCCCAGGTCACGCCGATGCTGGCCGAGGTGCTGGACGTGGCCTTGCCCGATGCCGGTTTCTACCTGTGGGCGGATGTCTCGCGCACCGGCCTGTCCGACACTGAGTTTGCCGCGCGCCTGCTGGCCGAGCAGAACGTCACCGTGCTGCCGGGCAGCTACCTGGCACGCGAGGCCGACGGCATCAACCCGGGCGCCAACCGCGTGCGCATGGCGCTGGTGGCCACGCCCGAGGAATGCCTGGAAGGCGCGCGCCGCATCGTCGCCTTCTGCAAGTCGCTGGGCTGAAACCAGCGTGTGCGGGCAAAGTGCACCGCACCGCACACACCGTATTTTGTTGTAGACAACGATCAACCACTGAAAACACGCATATGACGCAAGCACTGCAAGCCCTGATCGACCAGGCATGGGAAGACCGCGCAAGCCTCTCGCCCAAGTCCGCCCCCAACGACATCCGCGAAGCCGTGGCCAACGTGATCGGCCAGCTCGACACCGGCGCCCTGCGCGTGGCCGAGAAGCAAGGCAAGGAATGGATCGTCAACCAGTGGATCAAGAAGGCCGTGCTGCTGTCGTTCCGCCTGGAAGACAACGCGCCGATGTCCGCTGGCGGCTTCGCCCAGTTCTACGACAAGGTGCCGACCAAGTTCGCCAACTGGACCGCCGACGACTTCGCCAAGGGCGGCTTCCGCGTGGTGCCCCCGGCGGTCGCCCGCCGTGGCTCGTTCATCGCCAAGAACGCCGTGCTGATGCCCTCGTACGTCAACATCGGCGCCTACGTCGATGAAGGCACCATGGTCGACACCTGGGCCACCGTCGGCTCGTGCGCCCAGATCGGCAAGAACGTCCACCTGTCCGGCGGCGTCGGCATCGGCGGCGTGCTCGAGCCGCTGCAGGCCAACCCGGTCATCATCGAAGACAACTGCTTCATCGGCGCGCGCTCGGAAGTGGTCGAAGGCGTGATCGTGGAAGAAAACTCGGTGATCTCGATGGGCGTGTACCTCGGCCAGTCGACCAAGATCTATGACCGCGAAACCGGCGAGATCCACTACGGCCGCGTGCCGGCTGGCTCGGTGGTGGTGGCGGGCAACCTGCCCTCCAAGGATGGCAAGTACAGCCTGTACTGCGCCGTGATCGTCAAGAAGGTGGACGCGCAGACCCGCGCCAAGACCAGCCTGAACGACCTGCTGCGCGGCGACTGATCTCGCCCGCTGCATCGAGGGGAGCGCCCCTGGCCCGGAACCGCGCGCGTGCGCGGCCGGTCTGAATCGGAATGCCGGATCAGAACGCTGACGCTCCCCTCGCCCCGTTTCTCGTTTCCCGTTTCCTTTTCCCGATTCCTGTTTCCCGCTCTCCAACGGTTCCCGCTCAATGGATACCGCCGCCGGCCGCCGCTGGCCCGCCCTTCGCAAGCGAATCATGGCCCTGGACCCGACCACTGTCACCACCGTTCTCTCGCTGCTGCCCACGATCCTCGAACAGGCCAACAAGACCATCGAGAAGATCAAGAAGGGCAAGCGCCGCGATGGCGGCGCCGACGGCATGCCAGGTCCGGACACGCGCGACCCTGCCGCGCGCATTGCAGAGCTGGAAAACGCCGCCATGCAGCAGGCCGAGGCCGTCAAGCTGCTGGCCGAGCAACACGCCATCACCATCGAGGCCCTGCGCCGCGAAGCCGCGCGGCTGGATCGTCGCCTGCGCCTGATGACCGGCGTGGCCATGGCCGGCTTTGCGCTTGGACTTGCCGGCCTGGTGGTCGCCCTTAACCTTCTGCTGCGCTAGCCAGACCGGCCTGCCCCGCGTTTCTCCGCTCATCGTCTCCCTCATCGCCATGACTGTCCTGCTCTACGGCATTCCCAACTGCGATACCGTCAAGAAAGCCCGCACCTGGCTTGAATCCAACGGCGTGGAATACACCTTCCACGACTTCAAGAAGCAAGGCGTGGACGAAGCCATGCTGCGCGGCTGGCTCGCGCATGTGCCGCTCGCCACCCTGCTCAACCGCAAAGGCACCACCTGGCGCGCGCTGTCCGACGCGGACAAGGCGCTTGCAGAACAGGAAGCCGGCGCGATTGCGCTGATGCAGCAAAGCCCGTCGCTGATCAAGCGGCCGGTGCTGGCCCACAAGGGCAGCGTCAGCGTGGGGTTTTCACCGGATAATTACGCCAGCCTTTTTTAAGCCCGATGGCAGCGCCAGGACATGCGCGCTGCCAGGACGCAAGACTCGAACCATGCACCCGCCGGATTCCGGCGCCACATGCCTCCTCGCTGCCACCATGAACCCCACCCTCGCCCTCACCGAAGACCTGATCCGCCGCCGCTCCGTCACGCCCGCCGATGAAGGCTGCCAGGCCGTGCTGGAAACCCGCCTGAAGGCGCTGGGCTTCGCCTGCGAAGCCATCGTCAGCGGCCCGGACGACTTCCGCGTGACCAATCTGTGGGCCGTCAAGCGCGGCACGCGCGGCCAGGACGGCAAGCTGCTGGCCTTTGCCGGCCACACCGACGTGGTGCCCACCGGCCCGCTGGAGCAATGGGGCTCCGACCCCTTCCTGCCCAGCCACCGCGACGGCAAGCTGTACGGCCGCGGCGCCGCCGACATGAAGACCTCGATCGCCGGCTTCGTGGTGGCGGTCGAAGAATTCGTGCAGGCCCACCCGGACCACGCGGGATCGATCGCCTTCCTGATCACCAGCGACGAAGAAGGCCCGGCGCATGACGGGACCGTGAAAGTGGTCGAAGCGCTCAAGGCGCGCGGCGAACGGCTCGACTACTGCGTGGTGGGCGAGCCCACCTCCGTCGACACGCTCGGCGACATGGTCAAGAACGGCCGTCGCGGCTCGCTCTCCGGCAAGCTCACCGTCAAGGGCGTGCAAGGCCATATCGCCTACCCGCATCTGGCCAAGAACCCCATCCACCTGGCCGCGCCCGCACTGACCGACCTGGTGAACGAGCGCTGGGACGAAGGCAACGAGTACTTCCCCGCCACCAGCTGGCAGATGTCGAATATCCACGGCGGCGCCGGCGCCACCAACGTGATCCCCGGCCATGTCACCGTCGATTTCAATTTCCGCTTCTCCACCGCCAGCACGCCCGACGGCCTGAAGGCACGCGTGCATGCCATCCTGGATCGCCACCAGCTCGACTACGACCTGGACTGGACCCTGGGCGGCGAGCCCTTCCTGACCGCGCGCGGCGATCTCTCCGAAGCGCTGGCTGGCGCCATCGCGGCGGAAACGGGCGTCAAGACCGAGCTGTCCACCACCGGCGGCACCTCGGATGGCCGCTTTATTGCCAGGATCTGCCCGCAGGTGATCGAGTTCGGGCCGCCCAATGCAAGCATCCACAAGATCGACGAGCACGTGGAAGTGCGATTTATCGAACCCCTCAAGAACATTTACCGTGGCGTGCTGGAACGCCTGATCGCCTGATCGCCGCGGACCAGAAAAAGACGTTATGGCAACCTCCTCCCCCCTGCTCACCGTGCGCGACCTGCTGCGCTTCGCGGTATCGCGCTTCACCCAGGCCAAGCTGTCCTTTGGCCACGGCAGCGCCAATGCCTACGACGAAGCCGCGTACCTGACGCTGCACACGCTGCACCTGCCGCTGGACACGCTCGACCCGTTCCTCGACGCGCGCCTGCTGCCCGAAGAAGTCGACGCCGTGCTGCAGGTCATCGAACGCCGCGTGACCGAGCGCGTGCCCGCGGCCTATATCACCAACGAGGCCTTCATGCATGGCCTGCGCTTTTACGTGGACTCGCGCGTGATCGTGCCGCGCAGCTTCGTTGGCGAACTGCTGCATGAAGGGCTGGAACCGTGGGTAGGCGACAGCGCCGAAATCGGCCCGGTGCTGGAGCTGTGCACCGGCTCGGGCTGCCTGCCCATCATCGCCGCGCATGTCTGGCCGAAGGCCCGCATCGATGCGGTCGACATCTCGCCGGATGCGCTGGCCGTAGCCCGCCGCAATGTGGCGGACTACAAGATGGAAGACCGCATCAGCCTGTACGAGGGCGACCTGTACGCACCGCTGCCCGCGGGCGCCAAGTACGATGTGATCCTCACCAACCCGCCCTACGTCAACGAAACCTCCATGCAAGCGCTGCCGGCCGAATACCAGGCCGAGCCGCGCATCGCACTGGCTGGCGGCGACGACGGCATGAACGTGGTCCGCCGCATCATCGCCGGCGCCAAAGCGCACCTGAACCCGGGCGGCGCGCTGGTGGTGGAGATCGGCAACGAGCACGCCAATGTGGAAGCTGCGTTCCCCGAACTGGAGATCGTCTGGCTGCCGGTCAGCGCTGGCGAGGAACAGGTGTTCCTGCTGACTTATGAGGCGCTGCCGGATTGAGGGATTGAAGGTAACCGGCGCTTCAGCGCCGAAGCGTGACGGTGTTACGCCTTGCATTGGGAAAAGCCCTTCTTCGCTGAGCCGAAGAAGGGCTTTTTTCAACGGGCCGCCAAGCCCGGACTAAGCTACCACCCCACCACCCCCTTGACCACCGCCTCCCTCACCTGCTCCACCACCCCCTCCCGCCAGTCATCGGCATCGCCATAGAACGCATGCCACATCGCCTGCCGGATCAAATTGCGCTGGCCTTCATCCGCCTCGGGATGCAAATGCAGCCAGTGATCTCCCCGCAGCGCCTCAAGCACCTCGGTCACCGGCAACGTCCCGAACTCCAGCGCGATCCCGTTGTAACCCAGCGTGGGCAACGTCTCCGGCACAGCCAGCCATGCCATGCCGTTCAGATTGGCCGAAGCCGATGAGCCGTCATAGATCGAGGTCACGGTATTGCCCCAGATGGCACGCACCTTGTCGATCTGCTCCGCGTTGTCCGGCCCCATGTAAATCGGCTCGCCATAGCCCCACGGCCCCAGGCCGGTGTGCACGTCGATCCAGCGCACGGCCTCGCGCCCGGCGCCGAAGCGCGCCAGGATGCGGCGCAGCGTGTAATTGCTCCAGGTCGCCTTGTTGCCGCCGAAGAACAGCCCGTCTGGCGCCTGGTACTGGCCGGCGCTCACCGCCGCCTGGTACCAGGGCAGGCCTTTCTCGGCCACCGTCTTCATCAGCGCGGCCTGGTCGGCCTCGGAGGGCGGCCAGTGCTCGGGCAGGAGCATGGGCGCCACCTCGGCATACGGCGCGTTGTCGGGCAGCGGCCGGGTGAAATCCATGAAATTGCGGTTGAGGTCGATGTTGTCCTCGTTGACCCGCCGCATATGCGAGAAGCCGTAGGGATTGACCGCGTGCACCAGCAGCAGCGCCACGCCGGCGCCGGCACACGCCTGCAGCAGTTCCGCGTCGGCCAGCAGGGCGACCTGCGCCCCGGAGCCGCAGAAGCCTTCCACCCCGTGCATGCCTGAGGTCACCATGAGCATGCGCCTGGCCTCGGCGCTGCCCACCCAGGCGACATCCATGGCGAGTTCCTCGTCGGCGCAGCCGCGCTTGGTGGGATGGGGAAAATCGGTCAGGGTGCCGCCGGCTGCCTGGGCCGCGTCACGGAATTTCTGCCGGGCTTCGGCATAGCTGCGGGAAAAGCTGGTATGCAAGGACATGACAGCAGATTTCGCGCTTGGCGAGGAGTGGGGGTGCCGCTATTAAACGCCAACTTGGCCGGCATTGCCATCCGAAGCCGCCCGAAGCCAGGCAGCTAGCCTTTGCCGCCCTTGGCACCCTTCTCGCCCTTCTCGCCCTTCTCGCCCTTGGTGGCGTCCGCCGGCACCGCCTCACGCAGCAGCAGGGAGCGGAACGCATGCGGATGCATCTGGATGCCTGCCGCGGCGATCTGGGCGGCGGACAGCACCAAGTGGCGCGCCAGCCAGTCATGGATGCTGCGCAGGAACCGGCGCTGTTCGACGCGGTTGGATTCCTGGATCACGCGCTCCAGCTTGACGTGCGCGGTGTAGACATCGAGCAAGTTGATGGTCTTGAGCTTGGGCGGCGTGGTTGCGCTACGCTCGATGGCGAGAATGCGCTTGACCTGGGCATCCGGCAGCTCGCCGGTTTCAAGGTAGGACTGATACACCGCTTCGAGGGCAGGAAATCGCACGGTGGGTTGCACGCGCGGCACGCTGGCCACCTTTTCCATGCGCAGCACGAGGTAACGGATGGCGGCCGTGCGCCGCAGCGCGGCGTCGCTGACCTTGCTTTGGCGGCCGCCGCCCGCCGCGCCGCGGGCACGCGGGGTGGCCGGGCCGGTGGCCTCGAACTCGTCGTTGTCCGGCGCGGTCGCTTCGGGCACGGGCTGGCCGGCGTCCCGCTCGGTGTAGTCGGGCACCAGGTACAACAGGTCCGGCTCAGCAAGCACGGCCCGCGCGCAGGCCTCGCCAAAGGGGTACTCGTGGCCTTGCCCGTCGCGCAGGATGAAGGCCTGGCCGTTGCCGAAGCCGTGGTGCCGCCCACGGCCGGCCTGCTGCCGGCAGCGCGTGCCGGGCTCGACAAAATCCTTGCGTACGGGAGTCCAGCTCCCGTCGTTGACTGCGATCATGAATCTGCTTGTACCTGCCGTGATGAGTGCTGCAAAGTGGCTGATGGCTTGCGGGGCGCCACCGGCGCCTGCCACCCGCCATTGTCCACCATGCGGCCAGCAGCGGCACAAGCGGGCACGAACGCCTCAACAACCACAACAGGCCAGGCCGCGCCCTACTTCAGCATGAACGACATCGCCGACAGGCAGTTCAGCATGCGCACGGCCGCCTGCACCGAAGCGGCGTCGAATACCAGCGTCACGCCGTCCACGCGCTCCAGCGCGGGCCACTGGCAGAACAGGTCGGCATAGGCCGGGCCTTGGGTTTGCAAGCGGCAGCGGATCGGGCCGCTGATCTTCAGGGGCTGCCCGCCCTGCTCGCGTACGGCTTGCTCGGCTTGCGCGGCGATGGCATCGCGCGCTGCGGCAAGCGACAGCGTGGTACCGCTGCCTTGCCCGCCGGCTTGCTTGGTCTGCACATAGCGTACCCAGGGCATCAGCGGCCGGGTCTCGTCCACGAAGACATCGTCGCCGCTGGCCATCAGCACCGGCACGCCGAATTCGCCCGCCAGGGCGCCGTAGATCCCGGCCTCGCCCAACTCCTGATCGTTGAGCCAGATGCGGGCGAACGCGCTGCTGTTGATGGTGTGCGCGAGGATACCGCGGCTTTGCGCGCGGCCGTGGTAGCCGATCATGAAGACGCCGTCGCAGCCGTGCACCCCGGCCATCATGCCAAGGTAGCGCGGCTTGCCCAGCACCAGGCACGCGCGCGGGTCGAGCTGGTCGGGCAGCAGGTTGCGAAAGCCGCCGTGGGAATCGTTGACCAGCACTTCGGCTGCGCCGCCCGCGAAGGCGCCCTGCACGGCGGCATTGGCTTCGGCCGTCATCCAGGCGCGGGCGCGTTCGTACTCGCCGTTGCCGGCGCGGGTCTGCTCGGGATGAAAAACGCCGGCAACGCCTTCGATGTCGGTGGAAATCAGGATCTTCATGGCTTGTGGAGATTCAGTTCGTCGGTGCCGCGCGCAGCAGCCATTGCGGCAGCTCGGGCATCAGTTCGCGCAGCGCGACACGCTGGTGCCCATCGCGGCCATGCACGGTTTCGGCCTGCCACAGCGCATGCAGGATGGCCTGCTCAACGCTGTCGGCGGCAGCATGAAACAGCGCATCGAGCCGGGTTTCATGCAGCATGGCCAGTGCCGGCATGGGCGCGCCGGCTTGCTGCGGCACGGTGTAGGCGGTGGAAAAAGCGAGCGCGATGTCGCCCGAGCCGTGGCCGAATACCGAGCCGGTACGCGCCAGGCCCGCCCCCGCGCGTAGCGACAGGCGGCGCAGCTGGCGGGCGTCGAGCGGCGCATCGGTGGCGAGGATCATGATGATCGAGCCCTTCTCCGGCCCTGACTCCGCCGGCGCTCGCGTATGCGCCTGGAGCCGTTCAGCCAGCACGCCGCCAAGGCGCGCGCCGGCCACGGTGAAGCTGGGCAAGGTGCCGAAATTCGCCTGCACCAGCACGCCCACATGGTATCCGCCCGCCTGGCGGGAGGCCGAGCCGATGCCGCCTTTCAGCCCGAACGACGACATGCCGCGCCCTGCCCCGACCGCGCCCTGCGCGAAATCCACGCTGGCCGCGGCGCAGGCTTGCGCATAATGCACCTCCTGCACGGCCATCGCCTGTATGTCGTTCAGGTAGCCGTCATTGCACTCGAACACCAGCGGGTTGACCGTTGGCCAGGCGCGGCCAATTTCCGGATTGGCCGCAATGGCCTGCCGGATCTGCGCCTGCGACAGCGCGCCCACGGCAAAGGTGTTGCTCAGCGCGATGGGTGTCTCCAGCACGCCGAGCTCTTCCACCTGCACCAGGCCCACGCTCTTGCCGAAGCCATTGAGCACGGTCGCGGCGGCCGGCACCTTGTCGGTGAACAGGTTGCCGCCGTGCGGCAGCACCACCGTCACACCGGTCTGGCAGGCGCCATCGGCCAGCGTGCATTGGCCAACCGCCACTCCCGGCACGTCGGTGATGCTGTTGCGCGCGCCGGCTGGCAACGCGCCGATATGCGGCATGGATCCGGACATCCGCGTGCGCTCCTTAGCGCCGGTCGATCTTCGGGTCCAGCGCGTCGCGCAGGCCGTCGCCCAGCAGGTTGAACGCCAGCACGGTCAGGAAGATGGCCAGGCTGGGGAAAATCGCCACGTGCGGCGCGGTCACCATGTCGGCGCGGGCTTCGTTGAGCATCGCGCCCCACTCCGGCGTGGGCGGCTGCGCGCCCAGGCCCAGGAAGGACAGGCTGGCGGCGGTGATGATCGAGGTGCCGATGCGCATCGAGAAATACACCACGATGGACGAGATGGTGCCCGGCAGGATGTGGCGCATCAGGATGGTGAAGTCCGACGCGCCAATGCTGCGCGCGGCTTCCACATACGTCAGGCGCTTGAGCATCAGCGTATTGCCGCGCACCAGGCGGGCGAACGCCGGGATGCTGAACACAGCCACCGCGAAGATCACGTTGGTCATGCCATTGCCGAGGATGGCCACGATGCCGATCGCCAGCAGGATGCCGGGGAAGGCGAACAGCACATCCGAGATGCGCATCACGATGCGGTCCCACCAGCCTTCGTAGTAGCCGGCCAGCAGGCCGAGCACGGTGCCCACGATGGCGCCGATGATCACCGAGAAGAAGCCCGCCGCCAGCGAGATGCGGGCACCGGCCAGGATGCGGCTGAAGATGTCGCGCCCGAGCGAATCGACGCCGAACCAGTGCGCGGCGGAGGGCCCGGCATTGAGCGCGTCGTAGTCAAAGAAATTCTCCGGATCGTAAGGCACCAGGTGCGGGGCGAGGACCGCCACCGCCACCAGCAGCAGCACGAACACGCCGGCGCCGAGCGCCAGGTGCTGCTTGCGGAACTTGCGCCAGAACTCGGTCCAGGGCGTGCGCACGGCTTCTTGCGTGGCGGCGGCGGCCGGGACGGCGGGTTCGCCGTTGGCGGGCGTGGATAGCTGGGTCATGCCGGCCTCACTTACTTGTAACGAATGGCGGGGTTGATGACGGTGTACAGCACGTCGACCACCAGGTTGATCAGGATGAACTCGAGCGAGAACAGCAGCACTTCGGCCTGGATGACCGGGTAGTCGCGCATCTCGACCGCGTCCACCAGCAGGCGTCCGAGGCCAGGCCAGTTGAACACCTTTTCCACCACGATCGAGCCGCCCAGCAGGAAGCCGAACTGCAGGCCCATCATGGTCACCACGGGAATCATGGCGTTGCGCAGGCAGTGCTTGGCCACCACCAGGAACTCGCCCACGCCCTTGGCGCGCGCGGTGCGCACGAAATCTTCATTCAGCACCTCGACAAAGGAGGCACGGGTAAAACGCGCCATCACGGCGGCCACCGCGGCGCCCAGCGTGATCGACGGCAGGATGTAGTGCTTCCAGGTATCGGCGCCGATCGACGGCAGCCAGCCCAGCTGCACCGAGAACACCTCCATCAGCAGCATGCCCAGCGCGAAGGCGGGAAACGAGATGCCGGACACGGCGAGCGTCATGCCGAAGCGGTCGGGCCAGCGGTTGCGCCAGACGGCCGAGCTGATCCCGATCACCATGCCGAAGATCACCGCCCACACCATCGAGGCCAGCGTCAGGTACAGGGTCGGCATGAAGCGGTCGCCGATTTCCTCGCTGACCGGACGCTTGGTGCGCAGCGAATGGCCAAACTCCCAGCGCACGGCGTTCGAGAAGAATTGCACGAACTGCTCGGGCAGCGGCTTGTCCAGGCCGAGATCGCGGCGCACCAGTTCCACCGTGGCCTGGTCGGCCTCGGGGCCGGCCGCGAGCCGGGCGGGATCGCCGGGCAACAGGTGGACGAACAGGAACACCAGCACTGCCACGATCAGCAATGTGGGGATCACGCCCAGGAATCGTTTGAGAAAGTAATTCAGCATGATGCACCGGATGATTAAAGACCGCGGGCCGCCCGCCCTGCCCCCGCGACTGTGGGCAGGCGGCCTTGCGCGGCTTGCTGCGCTGTACCGCTAAGCGATGGCTGAGCGCGTGGCACCGCGCTGATGGGATGCGCCACGCGCCAAGCCAGATCGCTTACTGCTTGATGTCGATGTCGTCGAAGCTGAACGAGCCGTCCGGCGTCACGTAGGCGCCCGTCAGGCGCTTGCTGCGCGCATACAGCACCTTTTCGGTCACCAGGAACGCCCAGGGCGCATCCTTCCAGATGTGTTCCTGCGCGTCCTTGTACAGACGGGCCTTCTCGCCACGGTCGGTGGTACGCAGGGCGCCGGCGATGTCGGCGTCGACCTGGTCGTTCTTGTAGTACGCGGTGTTCAGCAGCTTGGGCGGCATCGATTCGGAGGCCAGCAGCGGACGCAGCGCCCAGTCGGACTCGCCGGTCGACGACGACCAGCCCACGTAGTACATGCGCACGCCGGCGTCTTCCGGCTTCTGCACGCTCTCGACCTTCTCGACACGCTGGCCGGCCTCGAGCGCTTGCACGCTCGCCTTGATGCCGACTTGCTGCAGCTGCTGCTGCACGAACTGGATCACCTTCTGCGCGGTGGTGTGGTTGTACGCGGACCACAGCGTGGTCTCGAAGCCATTCGGGTAGCCGGCTTCCTTGAGCAGCGCGCGTGCCTTGGCCGGGTCATACGGCCACGGGCCCAGCTTCTCGGCATAGTCCACACCCGCGGGCACCACACCGTCCATCGGCGTGGCGTAACCGGCAAAGGCTACCTTGGCCAGCGCGTCCTTGTTGATGGCGTAGTTGATGGCCTGGCGCACCTTGGGGTCGTTGAACGGCTTGACCATGGTGTTCATGCTCAGGTAGCGCTGGATGATCGAGGGCGAGGCGATCAGGTCCACCTTGGCGCTGCCCTTGAGCACCGCTGCCTGTTCGAACGGAATGCTGAAGGCAAAGTCCGCTTCGCCGGTCTGCATGATGGCGGCGCGGGTATTGTTGTCCACCACAGGCTTCCAGGTGATGGTGTCGATCTTGGGATAGCCGGTCTTCCAGAAACCGGCAAATTTCTTGCCCTTCAGGTGATCGGGCTGCTTCCACTCGACGAATTCGAACGGGCCGGTGCCGACCGGATGGAAGGCAATGTCCTTGCCGTACTTCTGCAGCGCGGCGGGCGAGATCATCACCGCGGACGGATGGGCCAGCACGTTGATGAACGGCGAGAACGGCTCCTTGAGCGTGACCTTGACGGTGTTGGCGTCGACCACTTCGGTCTTGGCCACGCGGTTGAACAGCGTGTAGCGCTTGAGCTTGTTGGCCGGGTTGGTAACGCGGTCGAAGTTGGCCTTGACGGCGGCGGCATCGAAGGCGGTGCCGTCGTGGAACTTCACGTTCTTCTTCAGCTTGATGGTGTACGTGAGGCCATCCTTGCTGGCTTCATAGCTCTCGGCCAGCACATTGATCAGCTTCATGTCCTTGTCGAAGCCGAACAGGCCCTGGTAGAAGGACTTGGCGGCGGCTTGCGACAGCGTGTCGTTGGCGTCGTACGGGTCGAGCGTGGTGAAGGTGGAGTACACCGCCATCACGGCATCCTTGGCGGCAAAGGCGGGACCTGCGCCGAACGCGGCCAGGGCCAGGCCACCGGCGATCAACTTGGAAGGGGCCAAACGGGTCATCATCGATTCTCCTTGGTTTCGTCAGTTCAGTAGGCGCCGCCGATGGCGTGCCGGGCTACAAAATGATGGGAAGCGGCGTTGCCGCCGACTGCGACGAGCGGCTGCACCACCGGCTCGTCGCCGAGCGCGCGGATCGGGCTGGGCATTTCGTCCGAGAGCGGCTCGCGCTTGAGGTGGCGGCGCGCCGGATCGGCGATCGGCACCGCCGACATCAGCTTCCTGGTGTACGGGTGCTGCGGGTTTTCAAAGATGGCGCGGCGCGGGCCGATCTCGACGATCTGGCCCAGGTACATCACCGCCACGCGGTGGCTGACACGCTCCACCACGGCCATGTCGTGCGAGATAAAGAGGAAGGCAATGCCCATCTCGCGCTGCAGGTCGAGCATCAGGTTGACGATCTGCGCCTGGATGGAAACGTCGAGCGCGGAGACCGATTCGTCAGCGACCACCACCTTCGGGTTCAAGGCGAGCGCACGCGCAATGCAGATGCGCTGGCGCTGGCCGCCCGAGAACTCGTGCGGGTAGCGCGAGGCGTGGGTGGCCGACAGGCCCACTTTTTCCAGCAGCCAGGCCACGCGCTGCTCGGCCTGCCTGCCGCTGGCCACCTTGTGCACCAGCAGCGGCTCCATGATGGAGTAGCCCACCGGCACGCGCGGGTCGAGCGAGGCGAAGGGGTCCTGGAAGATGAACTGGATATTGCGGCGCAGGGTCTGCAAGGCACCGCCGCGCATCTGGCTGATGTCCTGCCCGTTGAACTCGATGGTGCCGCTCTGGCTGTCGACCAGGCGCAGCAGCGAGCGGCCGGTGGTGGACTTGCCGCAGCCGGACTCGCCCACCAGTGCCAGGGTCTCGCCGGGGTAGAGGTCAAAGCTCACGCGCTCCACCGCATGCACGCGGCGCGCCACACGGCCCAGCAGGCCGCCCGGCACGTCGAAGCGGGTCACCAGGTCGCGCACGCGCAGGATCGGCGAGGCGTCCACCGCCACCGTATCCTGCGGCACCGGCGCCACCGGCTCGCCCTGGTCCAGCTGCACCAGCGGGAACTTGGCCGGCCAGTCGGTGCCGCGCATGGCACCCAGCTTGGGCACCGCGGACAGCAGCGCGCGGGTGTAGGGATGCGCGGGCTTGCCGAAGACTTGCTCGGAAGTGCCCTCCTCGACCTTCTCGCCGCGGTACATCACCAGCACGCGGTCGGCCACCTCGGCCACCACGCCCATGTCGTGGGTGATGAAGACCACGGCCATGTCCATCTCGGACTGCAGGTTGCGGATCAGTTGCAGGATCTCGGCCTGGATGGTGACGTCGAGCGCCGTGGTGGGCTCGTCGGCGATCAGCAGCGCCGGCTTGCACGACAGCGCCATGGCGATCATCACGCGCTGGCGCATGCCGCCGGAGAGCTGGTGCGGGAAGCGGTCCAGCACGCGACGCGCCTCGGGAATGCGCACGATCTCCAGCATGCGCAGGGCTTCGGCGCGCGCCTCGGCGCGGCTCTTGCCCTGGTGCAGGCGGATCGATTCGGCAATCTGCTCGCCCACCGGGAATACCGGGTTGAGCGAGGTCATCGGCTCCTGGAAAATCATCGCCACGTCGCTGCCGCGCACGCGGCGCATGGCCGCGCCATCGGCGGTGGCGAGATCGAGCACCTGGCCATTGCGCCGCCGCAGCGCCATGCTGCCGGTGGCGATCTTGCCGCCGCCGTGTTCCACCAGGCGCATCAGCGCAAGCGAGGTCACCGACTTGCCCGAGCCCGACTCGCCCACCACGGCTAGCGTTTCGCCACGATCGACGTGGAAAGACAGGTTGCGCACGGCTTCCACCGTGCGCTCCGAGGTGGAGAAACGCACGGTGAGATCGTTGACGGCTACCACGCGTTGCGCTGGCAGGACGATGGTCGACTGGGAAGAGGATGCAGCCACTGGGCCCCCTTTAGTGCCTAGGTTGATGCTTTGCTTGATGCGTTGCTTGATGCTTTGCTTGCCATGCGGATGCCGCTGCCATGCTCGCGCACGCTCAGCCGTAGATCCACACATTGACCGGCTCGCCCACCCGGGCGAAACCGCGGTACATGCCTTCGGTATTGAACGGCAGCGTGACGTTGCCTGCGCGGTCCACGGCGATGAGGCCGCCGCGCCCTTCGATGGCAGGCAGCTTTTCCATCACCACGCGGCGCGCGGCGTCTTCCAGCGGCACGCCTGCATAACGCATCTGCGCCGCCACGTCGTACGCTGCCACGGTGCGGATGAACATTTCGCCAGTGCCGGTAGCGGACACCGCCGCCACATCGTCAGCAAAGCAGCCGGCGCCGACGATGGGCGTATCGCCCACCCGCCCCACCTGCTTGTTGGTCACGCCGCCGGTGGAAGTCGCGGCGGCCAGGCGCCCCTGCGCATCGAACGCCACCGCGCCAACGGTGCCGAACTTGGTGTCCGGGTCAATGGGTTCCGCGGCCAGCGTGGCGGCGTCGTGGTCCAGCAGGGTCGTGCCGCTGGCGGCGCGGGCGCGTTCCCACTGATCGGTGCGCGCCTGCGTGAAGTAATAATCCGGTGTCACCAGTTCCAGGCCCTGCGCTTGCGCGAAGGCCTCGGCGCCCTCACCGGCGAACAGCACGTGCTGGCTCTTCTCCATCACCGCGCGCGCGGCCAGCACCGGGTTGCGCAGGTGCTTGACGCAGGCCACCGCGCCGGCGCCCAGCGTGGCGCCGTCCATGATCGCGGCATCCAGCTCATAGGTGCCGGCGTGGGTCAGCACCGAGCCGCGGCCGGCATTGAACAACGGGCAATCCTCCAGCAGGCGCACGGCCTCGGTGACGGCATCGAGCGCGCTGCCGCCATCGGCCAGCACGCGCTGGCCGGCTTCAAGCACGGCGCTCAGCGCGGCGGTGTATTCGGCTTCCTTGGCGGGGCTCATGGCGGCACGGGTGATGGTGCCGGCGCCGCCGTGGATAGCAATGACTGGGGTGTTCATGAGGTTCACGATGCGTTCGGGGAAGTCTTTTTGCGGCGTGCCGTAGCTGCCTTGGCGCGGCCTTCGGCCGCTTCGTCGTGGCGTTGTTCGCGTTGTTCGCGTTGGTCGCGTTGGTCACGCGGCTCGCGCCCATCCCGCCCTTGTCCGGCGGGCGCGCCGTGCAGCCACGGCAGCAGGAAGTCGGTCATCTCGGCGGCGGCCTTGACCGCATGCGCGGCGCGATACGCCACCGCGCCGCACAGCGCCTCGATAAAGGCCAGCACGGCCGCATCCGAATTGGCGGAAAGCTGGCGCCCGGTGTGGGCGTACAGCGCGATATCGGCCAGCGGCGCCAGCGGCGAAGTGGGCCCGTCGGTCAGCGCCAGGATGTGGGCGCCATGCGAGCGGGCACGCTTGGCGATGGCCACGGTGTCATACACATAGCGCGGGAAGCCGATCACGATCAGCAGGTCGCGCGGCTGCAGCTTGAACAACTGGCGCGCCGCGGTAGACGCACCGCCCGCGCCCGAGACCGAGATCACGGTGCGGCAGGACATATCCAGCCCGTGCTGCAGCAGCCCCGCCAGGAAGCCGCTGGCGCCGAAGCCCACCACGAAGATGCGCTCCGCCGCCAGGATGGCCTCGACCGCGCGCTCGCAGGTCTCGGCATCGAGCGCGCGCCGCGAGGCTTCGAGGTTGCGCACATCCTCCTCCAGCGACGCGGCAAACACTTCGGCCACCGTGGCGGGACGCGCCAGTTCGGTGCGCAATTTCTCAACTGGTGCAAGCGTTGCCTCGAAACCGCGCACCAGTTCGGCGCGGAACTGCGGGAAGCCTTCGAAGCCCAGCGCACGCGCGAAGCGGTTTGCGGTGGCCACCGACACCGCCACGGCATCGGCGAATTCGTCGATGCGCATGGTGGCGGCGCGGAACGGGTTGCCCAGCACGTACTCCGCCATGCGCTGGTGCGCTGGCGTGAGCGTGGGCAAGGCGCGGGCGATGCGCTCCGCGATCGAAGCGCCGCCGTTGCCACCGTTGCTGCCGTTTTTTCCGGCAGAGCCGTGGGTACCGTTACCGTTGGTCATGGCGCGTGCATTGGGTTGGTCGGGGATGCGCGCGGCGGGAAACAGCGTTTTCATCCGGCGCGGATCTATGTAAATAAATTTACACGCAAACCCCATGCCATGAAAATAGAGTTTTACCAGCCCAAGGGTTTTCACCTAGGTAAATCGAAAACGAAGACGGCCATACGCCATGCGCCGAGCGTTCCGGGGGCGCCGCCATACGAAGCGGCTACAATGCCGGGTTGCCTCGTGCCATGCCGGGGCCGGTTAGATTTCGAGCTACAAGGGCAACCGCCCCAGACCCGCAGCCCTCTTCAGCCTTTCCCTTCCCGTGATCCGAATCGACCAGCTAGTCCTCCAGCGCGGCACCAAGGTGCTGTTCGACCACACCAGCGTGACGCTGAACCCCGGCGAGCGCGTCGGCCTTGTCGGTGCCAACGGCAGCGGCAAGTCGACCCTGTTCGCCATGCTGCGCGGAGAATTGCAGGCGGACGGCGGCGACGTGGCCATCCCGCCGCAGTGGCGTACTGCCCACGTGGCGCAGGAAACCCCCGCGGTAATGCGCAGTGCGGTGGAGTACACGATCGACGGCGATACCCGGCTGCGCGACATCGAAACGCGCATCGCCGCGGCCCAGGCCAGCGGCGATGGCAGCGCCGAGGGCGAAGCCCACGCCGCCTTTGCCGATGCCGACGGCTACACCGCGCCGGCACGCGCGGAGGCCCTGCTGCTGGGCCTGGGCTTTACGCTGGCGCAGGTATCGCAGCCGGTGGCCTCGTTCTCCGGCGGCTGGCGCATGCGGCTGAACCTGGCGCAGGCGCTGATGTGCCCGTCCGACCTGCTGCTGCTCGATGAGCCCACCAACCACCTGGACCTGGACGCCATCGTCTGGCTGGAAGACTGGCTGGCACGCTATCCGGGCACGCTGGTGATGATTTCCCACGATCGCGAATTCCTCGATGCGATCTGCAACGTCACCGTGCACATCGAGAACCAGCAGTTGCGCCGCTACGGCGGCAACTACAGCCAGTTCGAGACGCTGCGCCTGCAGCAGATGGCCTTGCAGCAGTCCGCCTACTCGCGCCAGCAAAAGGAAATCGCCCACCTCGAATCCTTCATCACCCGCTTCAAGGCCAAGGCCAGCAAGGCACGCCAGGCGCAGAGCCGGGTCAAGGCACTGGAGAAGATGGAGCGGCTGGCGCCGGTGCATATCGCCGCGGGCTTTGCGTTCGAGTTCCGCGAGCCGGATTCGGCACCTAACCCGATGATGGTGCTCGAAGGCGTGGACTGCGGCTATCCCGCTCCCGCGCCGGATGCACCGCCCGTGACCATCCTGCGCAACCTCACGCTGTCGATCCAGACCGGCCAGCGCATCGGCCTGCTGGGCGCCAACGGCCAGGGCAAGTCAACCCTGGTCAAGACGCTGGCCGCCTCGCAGGAAGCGCTGGCCGGCACGCTGCGCCAGGGCAAGGGCCTGCAGATCGGCTACTTTGCCCAGCACCAGCTGGAAACGCTGCGCGATCACGAGTCGCCACTGCAGCACTTGGCCCGGCTCGCGCCGGACACCCGCGAGCAGGAACTGCGCGACTTCCTCGGCAGCTTCAACTTCCGCGGCGAAATGGCCACCGCGTCGATCGAGCCCTTCTCCGGCGGCGAGAAGGCGCGCCTGGCGCTGTCGCTGATCGTCTGGCAAAAGCCCAACCTGCTGCTGCTGGATGAGCCGACCAACCACCTGGACCTCGACACCCGCGAGGCCCTCACCATGGCGCTGGCGCAGTTCGAAGGCACGCTAATCGTGGTCTCCCACGACCGGCACCTGCTGCGCGCCACCACCGACCAGTTCCTGCTGGTGGCCGACGGCACCATACAGCCCTTTGACGGCGACCTGGACGATTACCGGGACTGGCTGCTCAAGCAAGCCGCGGCCAAGCGCAACGCCGCCACCGCGGCGCACTCACAGGAAGACGGAGAAACGCCAGCCACCTCCATCGCCAACCGCCGCGACCAGCGCCGCGCCGAGGCCGACGAGCGCCAGCGCCTGACGCAATTGCGCAAGCCGCTGGCCAAGGAGCTGGAAAAGGTGGAAAAGCGCATGGCCGTGTTGCAGCAGGCCAAGAGCGAGATCGACACGTTCATGGCCGACGAAGCCAGCTATGCGGAGGCCAACAAGGCAAAGCTGATGGAGATGCTCAAGCGCCAGGGCGAAGTCGGCGGCGAGCTGGACACGCTGGAAGAGCGCTGGCTGGAGCTGCAGGAGCAGATCGAGCTGATCGTTTGATGGTTTGATCGTTTGATCGTGCGAGGGGTGCCGGGGGCGCCAGCCCCCGGGATGCGCGCGCCGGCCGCTCCAGTGCGCGCCAGGCAGGTCAGCGGTAGTTCTTCTCGCGCCGGATCATGCCGACCGCCAGCGTGGCGGACAGGATGAACAGCCAGATCAGCGACCAGGCCGGGATCGACAGGCCGAAGATCGGGGGCAGCGGCGTGGTGCACATGCCATCCGAGTAGAACACCTGCGGCAGGATCTTGGCCGTGGGCAACTGGTTGACCCAGTTCTCCAGCGGGTCGATGCCGCAGCTGGCCTTGGGGTTGAGCAGCAGCGACACGTGATAGCCCGCCACCGCGATGCCGGCCACGCCGGACAACATGCCCAGGCCCTGCCACAGGCTGCGCGTGTTCTGCGCAATGGCGGCCAGCAGCGAGAACAGGCCGATGCCGACGAAGGCAAAGCGCTGCATCACGCAGAGCGGGCAAGGCTGGTAGCCCTCCACATGCTGCAGGTAGAGGGCATAGCCGACCAGGCCAAACGAAATCGCGGCGATCAGCAAAAAGAAACTACGGGAATTGGCTTGCATGGCTCACTAGCAGAAAAGGGCCGGGCGACATGCGCCGGCGCGCAATACGAGGCACATTATTACCTATTTTGCGGATCGCGCCCGCCCAATCCGTTGCGATGGGCAAGGCGCTGCTTGCGGCGGATTGACGCATGCCAGCGCGCCAACGGCAAGCGGTAGAGCCAGTGCTTGCGCAGCGGGCTGTCCGGCGCGACCGCCGGGTGCTCGAAGGCGCCATCCGCCACCATGCCCAGGCGCTCCATCACGGCCCGCGAACGGGCATTTGGCAGCGCAGTGAACGAGACGATTTCCGCCAGCCCAAGCTGCTCGAAGCCGAAGCGCAGCGCAGCCTGTGCCGCCTCCGAGGCATAGCCCTGCCCCCAGTACGCCTGCGCCAGGCGCCAGCCGATTTCCACACAGGGCGAAAACGGCAACGCGGCGGCAGGCTCGTGCAGGCCGACAAAGCCGATGAAAGCGCCATCGGCCTTGCGCTCCACCGCCCAAAAGCCCCAGCCCCGCTGCGCGATCAGCGCCTGGCAGCGCAGCGCCATCGCGTCGCTGGCCGCGCGCTCCAGCGGCGCGGGGAAACACGCCATCACCACAGGATCGGCATTGAGCGCGGCAAAGGGTGCGAAATCCGCCTCACGCCACTGGCGCAGGCGCAGCCGCGCGGTTTCCAGCACGACCGGCGCATGGCCAGCCGCGCCCGCTACCGAAGTGCGTTGATCGGGCATGGGGCGGTTCTCCTGGGCCAGGGTCAGCGCGCAGCGGCGCCCTGCTCCGCCCGGCTGCGTTCGTAGGCTTTGAGCGCCCGCGCATCCGCGTGGGTGACGAGCTCGCAGACCAGCAGCGTCTTGCCCGGCAGCGCAGCGCTTTCGCGCGCCACAACGGAAACGGTGCCGAGATCAGGCAAGGGCTGTTGAGCGGGCGGCAGAGCGCGGGCAAAGCCCTTGGTGGCGGTGCCCAGCAACGTCGAAGGCTCCTGCTTGAGCTGGTAGCGCGCGGCCAGCGCTTCGGCCTGCAGGCCTTGCACCAGCACACCCGCCGACGTACCGGCGAATACCACTTCATCGCTTTGGAAACCGTCCTGCCCGATGGGCTGCGCAAGCTTGTAGATGGCCGCGCCCAGCCTGGACAGATCCGGCTTGGCGAGCTTCTCGGCGGCCTCGTAAAGCGCGGTGGCGGATTTCGTGGTGTAGGGCGGCTTGCACAGCGCTGCGTTAAAGAACGCCTTGCTGGCATCGGCCGCGGCGGCGGCGCCCGACACCAAGAGCAGCGTGGCGCCGCAGCCGATCGCGGCTAGCATGCCGGCGTGACGGCGGATGTTGAAAGTGCGCATGGATGAACTCCGATTAAAAAAAGTGCCTCGGAATATACCCAAAGTTGCAGAAAAAAGGGCCAGGCATGGACCAGAAATGGGCTGAACGCCTCACTCCATATGCCGAACCCGGTCGATAGCCTGCTCCAGCCGCTCCACCGCGATCACTTCCAGGCCCTCGATCTTCTGCTTGGGCGCATTGGCCTTGGGGATCACCGCTATCGAGAAGCCCAGCTTGGCCGCCTCGCGCAAGCGGTCCTGGCCGCGCGGGCTGGGCCGGATCTCGCCGGCCAGGCCGATTTCGCCAAACACCACCAGGCCGCGCGGCAGCGGCTTGTTGCGCATGGAGGAGTGAATGGCCAACAGCACCGCCAGGTCGGCCGCCGGCTCGGTGATCTTGACCCCGCCCACGGCGTTGAGGAAGACGTCCTGGTCGAAGCACGCAATGCCGGCATGGCGGTGCAGCACCGCCAGCAACATCGCCAGCCGGTTCTGCTCCAGACCCACCGCCAGGCGCCGCGGGTTCGGCACGTTCGCGGTATCGACCAGCGCCTGCACCTCTACCAGCAGCGGCCGCGTGCCCTCCTGCGTCACCAGCACGCAGGAGCCGGGCACCACCTGCTCATGCTGCGAAAGGAACAGCGCGGACGGGTTGCTGACCCCGCGCAGGCCGCGCTCGGTCATGGCGAATACGCCCAGCTCGTTGACCGCGCCAAAGCGGTTCTTGAAGGCACGGATCAGGCGGTGCGAGGAATGCGTGTCGCCCTCGAAATACAGCACGGTATCGACGATGTGCTCCAGCACGCGCGGGCCGGCCAGGCTGCCGTCCTTGGTCACGTGGCCGACCAGGATGATGGTGGTGCCGGTGCTCTTGGCAATCCGCGTCAGCTGGGCCGCGCACTCGCGCACCTGGGCGACCGAGCCTGGCGCCGAGGTCAGCGCATCCGAGAACAAGGTCTGGATCGAGTCGATCACCGCGACCTCGGGCTTTTCCACCTCCAGCGTGGCCTGGATCTTCTCGAGCTGGATCTCGGCCAGCAGCGCCAGGTGCGGGCTGTCCACGCCCAGGCGCTGCGCCCGCAGTGCGATCTGCGCGCCGGACTCCTCGCCGCTGACGTACAGCACGCGGCGCTGCGCGGACAGGTTGGCAAGAGCTTGCAGCAGCAAGGTGGACTTGCCGATGCCGGGATCGCCACCAATCAGCACCACCCCGCCCGACACCAGGCCGCCGCCGAGCACGCGGTCGAACTCCTCGATGCCGCTGGAAAAGCGTGGCACGTCGGCGGCGTCGATCTCGGACAGGCGCTGCACCATGGCCGAGGCCGCCAGCGGCTGGAAGCGCTTGGTCGACGGGGTTTCCGCCACGGTCTCCACCAGCGTGTTCCATTGCTGGCACTGGGGGCACTGGCCTTGCCAGCGCGGCGAGGTGCCGCCGCACTCGGTGCAGGTATAGACGTTCTTGGGCTTGGCCAACTGAGGTCCTAGGGGAGGCTGAAAACGATGCTGAAAGGGATGCTGAAGAGGATGCGCAAGGCAATGGCGGGGGCGCGGGATCGATCCCCTGGGCCGGGACGAACGCCCCGCCCTGCATGGCCGCTCAGGTCACAGCGCAGGCTGCTCCGGCGCAGTGAGGGTCGCCACGGTGACGGGCACCCGGGGCGCCAGCGCGCACATCAGTTCGTAGCCCACGGTGCCGCTGGCCACGGCGACGTCGTCGATCGGCAAGCCCTGGCCCCACAGCGTCACGGCGCTGCCCACCTTGGCCTTCGGGCAAGGCGTCAGGTCGACACAGATCATGTCCATGGAGACCCGCCCCACCAGACGGGTGCGCACGCCGTCGACCAGCACCGGCGCCGGCTTGTCGCCCCATCCTGCCGCGTGGCGCGGATAGCCGTCGGCATAGCCGCAGGCCACCACGCCGATGCGCATCGGCCGCTCGGCCGTGAACAGCGAGCCATAGCCGACGGTATCACCCGGCTGCAGGTCCTGCACCGAAATCAGCTCGCTGTGCAGCGACATGGCCGGCTGCAGTCCAAAGCTGGCTACATCGGCCGCGACGCCCGTGGGCGAGGCACCGTACAGCACCACGCCGGGACGGACCCAGGCGCGATGGGCCTGGGGATGCCACAGCGTGGCGGCCGAGTTGGACAAGCTGGCCTCGCCCGGCAGGTTGGCGGTGGTGGCGTCGAAGACTTCCAGCTGATGCGCGACGCCGCGCGCGCTGTCGGCGTCCGAGAAATGGGTCATATGCACAATGCTGCCCACACATGGCAGGGTTCGCGCACGCTCCCAGGCCGTGCGGTACTGCTCCGGGCGGAAGCCCAGCCGGTTCATGCCGGTGTTGAGCTTGAGCTGGATGCCCAGCGGCCCCTTGGGACGCGCCACTTCCAGCATGCGCAGTTGCTCCTCGCAATGCACCACGGTGGTGAGGCGGTACTGCTCCAGCAAGGGCACGTCCTGCGGCTGGAAGAAACCCTCTAGCAGCAGGATCGGGCCTTGCCAGCCCAGATCGCGCAGCAGCACGGCTTCGTTCAGGTCGAGCAGGCCGAAGCCGTCGGCGGCGCGCAGGCCGGCGAATGCCCGGCGGATGCCGTGGCCGTAGGCGTTGGCCTTGATCACGGCCCAGACGCGCGACTGGGGTGCGCAACGACGCACTACGTCCAGGTTGTTGGCCAGGGCCGGTTGATGAATGACGGCGTGAATGGGTCTTGGCATGGGATCGCTTCTAGTACTTTCTAGTGCTTTCTACTGCTTCTAGTGGCTTGCGGCGCGGCGGATCGGCGGGGGTCCTGGCTGTCTGGCCGGACCACTCCCGCCGCCTGGATGCACCATATCCGGGAAGACCCGGTACGCGCAGCGCGTCGCACGGACGTTATTTGAACACATTAGGGCAAACATTTAGGGAATCGCTGCGCGCTTGCGCTGTCCAACCGGCGGCCCGTGGAAGCTCGGAATCGCCTTATTTTCGTGTTATAAAGCCGGACGTTCCGGCCATGTTTTAAAAGTGATGCAATATGTCGAACACGGTCAGGCAAGCTGCGCAGCAATCCCAAGACTGGCCCAGGCATCACTTTGACAACGACACGGGCCCAGGTTCCCTACAGGCAATCACAGCGCCCAGCGGCGCGCTGCTGCCTGACATGTACGGAGATAGCGATGGAGACAGAGTCCAAAGTATGAAGAAGGGTTTTTATACCATCATGGCCGCGCAGTTCTTCTCCTCGCTGGCCGACAATGCGCTCCTCATCGCCGCTATCGCCCTTCTGACCGAGCTGCACTCCCCACAGTGGATGACGCCGCTGCTCAAATTGTTCTTCGTGCTGTCCTACGTCGTGCTGGCTGCCTTCGTGGGCGCCTTCGCCGACTCGATGCCCAAGGGCAAGGTGATGTTCATCACCAACACCATCAAGATTGCGGGGTGCGCCATCATGATGTTCGGGTTGCACCCGCTGCTGGCCTACGGCATCGTCGGGTTCGGCGCAGCGGCATACTCGCCCGCCAAGTACGGCATCCTCACCGAACTGCTGCCGCCCGAGAAACTGGTCGCCGCCAATGGCTGGATTGAAGGCCTGACGGTGTGCTCGATCATCCTGGGCACGGTGGTGGGCGGAGCGCTGATCTCGGTGCACATTTCGCAACTTCTGCTCGGTATCGACGTTCCCTACGTCAACACCGGCATCAACACCCCGGCCGAGGCCGCCATGGTGGTGATCATGCTGTTCTACGTGATCGCAGCCGTGTTCAACCTGTTCATCCCCGAGACGGGCGCCCGCTACCCTCAGCAGGAAAAGAACCCGATCAAGCTGATCGCCGAGTTCGCTGATTGCTTTACCGCCCTGTGGCGCGACAAGCTCGGTCAGATCTCGCTGGCCGTGACCACGCTGTTCTGGGGCGCCGGCGCCACCTTGCAGTTCATCGTGCTGAAATGGGCGGAAAAATCGCTCGGCCTGAACCTGTCGCAAGGCGCCCTGCTGCAAGCGGTGGTGGCGGTGGGCGTGGCGGTCGGCGCGATCATGGCGGCCATGCGCATCCCCTTGCGCAAGTCGCTGTCGGTGCTGCCGTTTGGCGTGGCGATGGGTGTGGTGGTGATGCTGATGGCCTTCTACACCAAGAACAGCCTGCCCGAGATTTCGCTGGATGTGCTCGGCATGCACATGCCGCTGTACATGGCAATCGCCTACGTCTTCCTGATGCTGGTGGGAGGCATGTCCGGCTACTTCGTGGTGCCGATGAACGCGCTGCTGCAACACCGCGGGCACGTCCTGCTGTCGGCCGGCCATTCGATCGCCGTGCAGAACTTCAACGAGAACGTCTCGGTGCTGCTGATGCTGTGCCTGTACGCGCTGCTGATCAAGCTCAATGTGCCGATCGGCATTGTCATCGTGGCCTTCGGCATCTTCGTGTGTGCCACCATGCTGCTGGTGATGCGCCAGCACCGCTACAACGTGCGCAACTTCAATTCGCTCGCCATGATCGGCGAGGACAAGCACCACTAAGCGGCGCTTTCGCCACAGGCCAGTTCAACCCACCGGCCTGGCGATGCGCTCGCGCGCCCGCTCCTCCCAGCCCGGCGGCACCACAAACCCGCGGGTACGCTCGCGCCACACACCAGGCTGCCCCGCCGGCTCTACCTCGCACAGCATCACCGGCGCTTCCCGGCGCCAATTCTTCTCGTGATGCGTCTCCGCAAAACGCTGCGCCAGTGCCTCATGAATCGCCTCGGCGGTTTCCGTGTGCGCTTGCGCCACCCTGGCCGGCGCCATCCACGCCGAGCGCGGCAGCCGGTACCAGCGCGAGCCTTCGCGCTTGCCAGCCCAGTCCAGCCAGTCCGGCAAGGTGGACCACCATCCGTGCAGGTGATCCGGCGCTATGCCCAGGCTGTCGATGGCTAGCGGCACCACACCGTCCCGGTAGAACAGCCAGCCGAGCAGATAGACCTCGCTGCGGTCGACGGGACGGCCCAGCAGCGCCAGGGCCTCGGGGGTTCGCGACAGCGGCAGTTGCCTGCGCACGATATGTTCGAGCTTGTCGCCCAGGCGGTCCACCAGGTTGGGGCCGACGAAGCAATGGCGGTCCAGCACGGCAGCGCCGGGCCCGCCGCCGCGGGGCGCGCCGTCCGCCGCAGGCTCGACCAGCAGGTAGAACTTGGCCGCCATCTCCCAGTGCACGGTGGCACCGCTGGCCATGTCGCGCCAGACGAAATCGAGCTCGCCCAGCGTCTGCACACCATGCGCGCCGGCACGGCGCACCGGCAGGTTCGCCGCAAGCAGCTCCAGCCCCTGGGCGTGTTCCAGCGTGAATTGCAGCAGGCGCTCCGCATGCCGGCCCAGCCTCAGGCTGGGCGCGGGCGACGGGCCACGCACGCGTTGCTGCTCCAGGCCCGCGGCAAGTTCGGCAATGGTGGGGGGCAGCGCGGCGGGGTCGGCGGCGGGCAGCCAACGCTGCCAGGCGGCCAGCGCGCCTTCCGGCCAGCGCGCGAGCGCCGCTTGCGAATGCCCGGGGGCGTTGCCATTGATGATGGCGTTGCCTGCGTCGTCCGTCGGCAGGAAGGCCAGCAGCGGAGGCGACAGCGAGCACCAGGCGAGCTCGCGCAGGCGCTGCGAGACGGCATGGCGCCAGAGCGGCGCCATCTCGATGGCGCCGCCGGGGCTCAGCGTGAACTCAGGCCTTGGCTCCCGCACGGGCATGTACCTCGCGGGCCAGGCACAGGTCTTCCCAGGCACGCGCCTTGTCGGACAAGGTGCGCAACAGGTAGGCCGGGTGGTAGGTCACCACCACCGGAATGCCTTCGTAGCTGTGGACGGTGCCACGCAACTTGCCGATCGGCGTGGTGGTGCGCAGCAGGGACTGGGCGGCAAAGCGCCCCAGCACCACGATCAGCTTGGGCTGGATCAGCGCGATCTGCCGGCGCAGGTAAGGCTCGCACTGGGCGACCTCCTCCGGCTCGGGATTGCGGTTGCCGGGCGGGCGGCACTTCAGCACGTTGGCGATAAACACGTTGCGCCCGCGTGCCAGGCCGACGGCCGCCAGCATGTTGTCGAGCAGCTTGCCGGCCTGGCCCACGAAGGGCTCGCCTTGCAGGTCCTCGTTTTCGCCCGGGGCTTCGCCGACCAGCATCCATTCGGCCTGGCGGTCGCCCACGCCGAACACGGTCTGGGTGCGGCCGTCGCACAACTGGCAATCGGTGCAACCGGAGACCCGCTGCGCAARCGCGGCCCAGTCCAGGCGCGCAATCACGGCTTCGCGCGTGGCGGTATCCGCCACCGCCGCCGCAAGCTCTGGCGGCGTGCACGCGACAGCGGCTTCGGCCGGGGCTTCGTCCACACCGGCGTCGGCCACGGCGGCAAGCGTCACGGCGGCCTGGGCCACTTCGCGCAAAGCGGTGTCGTCGTTGACGGCGGGATCTTCGGCGCTCGGGGCGGCGAGCCCCGCCATGGCGGCTGGCTCGCCCGCCTCCGGCAGGGCTGGCGCGCGGCGCAGCACCCATTCATCGGCAATGCCGAGCACTTCGAGGAACCTGGCGCGGCGGCTCATGGCGTGGCCTCCGTGGGTGCCCACGCGCGGCGCAGCACAAGCGCATCCTCGCGCGTCTGGCCGGCTGCGGGGTAATAGCCCTTGCGCCGGCCGATCTCGGCGAAACCTGCCTGACGGTACAGCTCGATGGCGCCCACATTGGAGGGCCGCACTTCGAGCAGCATGGTGTGCAGATGATGCACGTGCGAGGTAGCCATGGCAGCGGCCAGCAGCAGCCGGCCAAGGCCGCCGCGCTGGCGCGCCGGGTCCACGGTGATATTGAGCAGGTGCATCTCGTCGACAACCGGCATCAGCACCGTGTAGGCGGCCAGTACGCCCCCGTTATCCCGCAAGGTCAGGCCAATGTGCCCGGCCTTGACGGAATTCTCGAAATTGGCACGGGTCCACGGGTGGGTGTAGGCCCGGGCTTCGATCTGCGCCACGGCTTCCACATCCAGCGCCGTCATGCGGCCAATGCTCCAGCCAGCCGGCACGGTTGGCATCACCGGCACCTCGGGCCATGCGTACCCGCTGCCGCACGCTGCATGCGCGCCCTGGCCGGGATTGGCCGGGCCGGTTTCCGGTGGCGGGTTGCGCTCCACGCTCACGGCTGGTCTCCCGCCGCCAGCGCTGCGCGCTGCGCCGCCACGGCCTGGCGCTCGGCGATGGTCTGGGCCACCTTGTCGCGCAGATAGATCGGCATGGCATCGGACGGCGCAACGGTTTCATTGCGGGCCAGCGCGCGCAAGGCAATCGATACCAGGGCCGGCGCGGCGGGCAACGCCTCGGGCACGCTGTGCAGCGCAAGCGCCGTGGCCTTGAGGCGTTCGCCAAACACGGCAGCGGCACTGCCCGCGAGCCAGAACGGCCCGGTGGGCAGGTTGACAGCCTCTGGCGGGCACACCTGCATGCCGGTCGCCGCTTGCCACTCCTGCGCGGCGCCGTCCCAGCGGAACGCGCCTGCGTAGGCTTCGTCCATGCGGGCGTCCAGCGCTACCAGCACGGATACGTCGGGCGGCAGCGCCGGCATCCCTTCCCCGCCCAGGCGCACGCGTTCGGCGCAAGCTATCAGCGAATTGACGGGAATCACGGGCAGATCGGCGCCAAAGGCCAGGCCCTGGGCCACGCCGCAGGCGGTGCGCAGGCCCGTGAAGGAGCCCGGCCCGGCGCCAAAGGCGATGGCTGCACAGTCCGACAGGGCAATGCCCGCTTCGGCCAGCAACTCGCCAGCGGCCGGCAGCACGCGGGAAGACGAGCGCGGGCCGGTGTGTTCATGACGAACCAGGCACACCAGGGCGCCGCCATCGGCAATGCGCCCGAGCGCGACGGAACACCACTCGGTGGAGGTTTCAACTGCAAGAATCCAGGACATGGCGAGATTGTATCCGGAGCGACCTCAAAAGCCGAACTAGCGCGGTGCCAATACCTTGCCCCCGGCGCGCGGGACCGAAGCGTTCTTCGGTTTCTTTCGGCTCAAACGCGCGATGGCGGGCGCTATCATCGCGGCTACCGGGTTTTTCCCGAACACCAAACCCAGAACGCATCCCCACATCCAGCCAGGAGAGCCCCATGAGTGACCTGCAGGCACGCTTCGCCCAAGCCCAGATCGACGTCAAGCAACTGACCGAGCGCCCCAGCAACATGACCCTGCTGCGCCTCTACGCGCTGTTCAAGCAAGGCAGCGAGGGCGACGCCCATGGCGACAAGCCGGGCATCACTGATTTCGTCGGCCGCTACAAGTTCGAAGCCTGGGAAACGCTCAAGGGCACCGCCCAGGAAGACGCGCAGGAGAAATACATCGCGCTGGTGGAAGAACTGCGCAGCGGCGCCACCGCCTGAAGCCATATGGGTTGGCCGGCGCTCAGCCGGCCAATCCTTCAGGCCTGGGCAAGCGGCCTTGGCCGTATCCGCCAGGCTGCCAGGATGGCAGTGGCAATGACGAGGCCAACCGCCAGGAAGGTCTCGTCGAAGGCGCGAATGCGCGCAGCCGGGTCGCCATCGGTACCGAGCACCGCACCCTGCGCCGCCAGCCGCCATTGCAGGCCGACGCCGGCCAGGCTTACCCCGATCGCACCGCCCAGTTGCCGGATGAAGTTGATGCAGCTGGAACCCTGCGCAATCAGCGAATAATCCACACCCCGCATCGAGCCCAGCGTCAGCGACGGCAGGATGCAGCCGAGCCCGATCCGCCCCAGCACCGCAAACCCCACCAGCAGCAGGTAAGGCGTGGCTTGGGACCCCATCGCCATCAGAAGGAACGAAGCCGACAGCAGCGCGAGCCCGAACGACACCTGCAGGTGTGGCGAGATGCGATTGGTCAGCCGCCCCGCCGCGGCAATGGTCAGGGCCAGCGCGATGCCGGCCGGCAGCAGCACCAGCCCGGCGCGCGACGGCGTATAAGCCAGCGCCATCTGCATGTAGACGGGCAGCAGGTAGGTCGATCCGAACAGCCCCGCGCCGTAGATGAAGGCCACCACCGCCCCGGCCGAAAACTGCCGGTAGCTGTACAGGCGCATGTTCATCAGCGGGTTCGCCGCGCGCAATTGCCACAGCACGAACACCACCAGCATCAGCACGCCAAAGCCAGCCAGCGCCATGCCGGCAAGCACGCTCTCGCGCATCTGCACCAGCCCGTTGAGCAGGCTCACGGTGGCAATGCCGGCCAGGCCCAGGCCCTGCCAGTCGAGCGGCTTGCGCTCGCCCATCATGGCCGAGTCCACCGCCATGAAACGGCGCGCCATCCACAGCCCGATCAGCGTCAGCGGCACCACCACGAAGAAGATCGAGCGCCAGCCGAAAGCCTCCACCAGGAAGCCACCCACGCTGGGGCCGAGCGCCGGCGCCAGCACCACCCCAAAGCCGAACATGCTGATCGCCTTGCCCTGCTCGCGCTCCTCGAACACCCGCAGGATCAGGATATTGGGCAAGGGCTGCAGGATCCCCGCCGCAATGCCCTCGGCCACCCGCATGGCGATCATCACGCCATAGGTTGGCGAGAATCCGCCGACCAGCCCGCCCATGCCCAGCAGCAGCAAGCTGCCAATGAACGTGCGGCGCAAGCCGTAGCGGTTAAGCAGCCACGGCGTGAGCAGCATCGACAGCGTCATGGCAATCATGAAGCTGGCCGCCACCCATTGCGCGCTGTCCTGCCCCAGCACGAAATGCCGGCTCAGGTCGGGAATGGCCACGTTGACGATGGTCGACGACACGATCGAGGAGACCGTGCCCAGCATCAGCGTCAGCAGCACCAGCCAGCGCAGCTGGCTGCCATAGCGTGCCCGCAGCGATTCCCGGGTCGGGCCGCCCGGCTGCCTGCCGGAGGCAGGCGACGAGGGCTGCCCGCTCACCCCAGCCGTCCGAGGGCGGCCAGTTCGCGGATCTTGCGCACGGTGTCGAGGTCGGCCTCGTGATAGGCCGACTTGACGATTTCGGCGAAACGGTCATCGCCGCTGTCGTCCACCGCGGGCATGGTGGTTTCGTAGACAAAGCGCAGCAGCAAGGCGCCCGGGCCCGGCGTCTCGATCGCCATGGTCAGGGTGCCGCCGGCGTGCTCGTCGGTGGGGGCGGTTTCATAGCGCACGACGCGGCGCGGCTCGAAGACGACGCGGTCGCGAATCGTGGCCTTGCCGAAATGCAGCTTGCGCTCGACCCAGTTGTCGCCACGCTCCACGATCTCCGCGCGGTCCAGCCCCATGACAAACAGCTCGGGCTCGGCACTGCGCAGCACCAGCCCTTGCCAGAGCTGCTCCGGCGTGAGCGTGTCCAACTGGATATTTTGTGGATCGTTGATCTCCACCAGGTGCTCGAAACGCAACTTAATTCTCCCGATCTATGGTTAGCCGATATTATGAAGGTCTGTGCCAAGGTCCGCAGCAAAACTTCCCGGAACCCACCCATGAGCGCCCTGCTGTCTCCCGACACCCGAAGCGATAGCCTTTGCGCCGTCGATCCACTGCAGGTACTGGTCTACGCCGACTCGCTATCCTGGGGCATCGTGCCGGGCACGCGGCAGCGCCTGCCCTGGCCGGTGCGCTGGCCCGGCCGGCTGGAACTCGCCCTGAACGGCGGGATTGGCGGCGGGAGCGGGCAGCGCCCCGTGCGGATACTGGAAGACTGCCTCAACGGCCGCCGCACGGTCTGGGACGATCCCTTCAAGCCGGGCCGCAACGGCATCCAGGGCCTGGCGCAGCGCATGGAGATGCACGCGCCGCTGGCGCTGGTGATCCTGATGCTCGGCAGCAACGATTTCCAGTCCATGCACCCGCATAACGCCTGGCACGCCGCGCAAGGCATCGGCGCCCTGCTCGACACCATCCGCGGCGCGCCCATCGAGCCCGGCATGCCCGTGTCGCCGGTGCTGGTGCTGGTGCCCCCGCCCATCACCACGCCGCGCGGGCCGCTGGCGCCGAAGTTTGCCGGCGGCGAGCACAAATGCGTGGGGCTGGCGCAAGCCTTCCAGGAAGTCTGCCGCGCGCGCGGCTGCGACTGCTTCGACACCGGCACGGTTATCCATAGCAGCGAAGTCGACGGCGTGCACCTGGACGCCGCCAGCCACATCGCGCTGGGCGATGCGCTGGCACCCGTGGTCAATGCGCTGCTGGCGCCAATGCGCGCCTGAGGCCCTACGAGGATTCTCCCGGGGCCGCTTTCCGCCTTGTGCATCACAGGCGCCGAGTAGAACACTCCTGACAGTACGTGTCAGGAGTGCTGGCGCACAATCCTGGTCTTCGGGCGGAGTGCTTCCATGCGTGCCGCGCCCCCATTCCATGCAGGAGACTGCGATGCAATTGCTGATCAATATCGACGTCGACGACCTCGCGCACGGCATCGGCTTCTACCAGCACGGCCTTGGCCTGCGCCTGGCGCGCAAGCTGTTCGACGGCTCCGTGGCGGAAATGCTGGGCGGCGGCGCGCCAATCTACCTGCTGGCCAAGGCGCCGGGCACCAGGCCCAGCACGCGCGCCGACGGCCGGCGCGACTATCGCCGGCACTGGACGCCGGTGCATCTCGATTTTGTGGTGGCGGACCTGGAAAGCGCAGTGGAGCGTGCGCTGGAAGCCGGCGCCGAGCTGGAGGACTGGCCGCAGGATTTCGCCTGGGGGCGGCAGGCGATGCTGTCCGACCCTTTTGGCCACGGGCTCTGCTTGATCGAGTGGAAAGGTGACGGTTATAGCGCCACCGAAGCGGGAAAGGAAACCAGGGAACCGGCGTTGCAGGATCGATAGCACCAGAGCATCCACAAAAGTGGATATGCAAGCGCGGTTTGCTTCGTTGGTGGCGCGCAAGCCTTGCTCTATCGTGTCTCGGGTGCAACTTCGAGAAGACAACGCGGCATGTCCAACTTCGGCCCGGATCTGAACGATCCCTTCGTCGCCCGCGCGGTGGTACTGCGCGAGACCTTCCATACCGATGCCGTCGCCCGCGACAAGGCTGGCGGCCGGCCTACCGAACAAATCCGCCTGCTCAAGGAAAGCGGCCTGCTTTCAGCGGGCATTCCTACCGCGTACGGCGGGGGCGGTGCTTCGTGGCTTTCACTGCTGCGCGTGGTGCGGGAATTCGCGCGCACCGATGGCTCGCTGGCCCACCTCTTCGGCTACCACCATCTGCCCGTGCACGCCGTGCAGGCACGCGGCACGCAGGCACAGCAGGAGCGCTGGCTGCGCGCCGCCGCCAAGGCGCAATGGCTGTGGAGCAACTCGGGCAATGCGCTGTCGAAGACGTCCAGTGCGCAGCGCGCCCCCGGCAACGATGGCTGGGTGGTCACCGGATTCCGGCCCTTCTCCAGCGGCAGCCATGTGGCGGACGTGATCCAGCTGGCATGGGAGAACGCGCAGGGCCAACGCCTGATGGGCGTGGTGCCCGCCGATCGCGCGGGCATCGTGATCGAGGATGACTGGGATGGCATCGGCCAGCGCCAGACCGGCAGCGGCACCGTGACGTTCAACAGCGTGCTGGTACGCGACGATGAACTGCTTGGCAAGCCCGACGATCCGCTCACCCCTTTCGCATCGCTGACCACGCTGCTGCAGCAGAGCGTGCTGCTCAACGTGTTTGTCGGCACGGCACAGGGCGCGCTCGACGAAGGCCGCGCCTATACCACCACGCAATCGCGCCCATGGATCCACTCGGGCGTGGAGCGCCATGTCGATGATCCCTGGGTCCAGCGCAAATACGGCGAGCTCGCCATCCGCACCTTGGCGGCAACCGAGCTGGCCGACCAGGCGGCGCGCAGCCTCGATGCCATTTATGGCCATGGACAGGCGCTGACGCTGGAGCAGCGCGGGCCGCAAGCCATCGCGCTGGCTACCGCCAACCTGTACGCCGGGGAAACCGGCCTGGCCGTATCGAACGAGATCTTCGAGGTCATGGGCGCGCGTTCGGCCACCAACGCCAATGGCTTCGACCGTTTCTGGCGCAACGTGCGCACCCACACGCTGCACAACCCGGCCGAGTACAAGAAACGCACGGTGGGCACGTGGTTGCTCACGGGCGAGTTCCCCTCGCCTGCCCTCTATCGCTGACCCCGCTGAACTCGCTGACCCCGCCAAACATCATGAGCCGCGACCGATTGTTCCATGGCTTTGCCAAGGTGCATTGAGCCTTCGATGACGGCTACCGACCGAGACCCCATCATGACCGCCAACGTCGCCTATCTCCATGCGCAGGCCGAACCAGCGCCCGCGCTGTTCGAGCCGGACACCAGCAACCCCTTTATCGCCCGCGCCGTCTCGCTGCGCGAGCGCTTCGCCGAAGACGCCATCGCCCGCGACCAGGCCGGCGGGAAGCCCGCGGAGCAGATCCGCTTGCTCAAGGCGCACGGCCTGCTTACGCTGTTGCTGCCGCGCGAAGTCGGCGGCCAGGGCGAAACCTGGTCGACCGTGCTGCGCATCACGCGCCTGTTCGCGCAGGTGGACGGCTCGCTCGGCCATCTGTTCGGCTATCACTACAGCAGCCTGCTGAGCCCGCGCTTGCGCAACGCGCCGGAGAAGACCGCCAGCCTGTGGCGCCGCTCGGCCGAAGGCAACTGGTTCTGGGGCAACACGGCGAACAGCTTTTCCAGGAGCCTGTTTGGACGGCGCGATGGCGAGTGGTTCGTGCTGGACGGCTATCGCCCCTTTACCTCCGGCTCGCACGTGGCCGACTTCCTGGCGATTGCCTGGGAAGACGCCGACAGCGGCGAACGCCGCTTTGCCGCGATTCCCGCAGACCGCGCAGGCATCGTGATCGAGGACGACTGGGACGGCATCGGYCAGCGCCAGACCGGCAGCGGCCGCGTCACCTACCAGGGCGTGCGCGTGCACGAGAGCGAAGTGCTCGGGCAGCCGGTGCCCTTGAACCCCACCGGCGCGCCGGCCGAGCCCTATCGCACGGTCACGCCGCTGCAGCAGCAAAGCGTGCTGCTCAATGTGTTTATCGGCACGGCGCAAGGTGCGCTGCGCGCCGGGCGTGAATACACGGTGCATCAGTCGCGCCCGTGGATTCACTCTGGCGTGGAGCGTCATGTGGACGACCCGTGGGTGCGCCGGCAATATGGCGAGCTCTGGGTCAAGACCCAGGCCGCCACCGCGCTGGCCGACCGCGCGCTGCTCGCGCTCGACGGCGTGATCGCACGCGGCGAAGCGCTCAGCGCCGAGGAGCGCGGTGAAGCAGCCGTGGCCATTGCGGCGGCCAACGTGTTGGCCGGCGAGGTCGCGCTGCAGGTGTCCAGCGAGATCTTCGAGGTTACGGGCGCGCGCTCGGCGGTGCGCAAGACCGGCCTGGACCGCTTCTGGCGCAACGTGCGCATCCATACCCTGCACAACCCGTCCGAGTACAAGACCCGCAATGTCGGCCGCTGGGTGCTGGGCGAAGGCCATCCGGAACCGGGGACCTACCAATGAATGCACCCAACGGGGCGCGCCAGCGCCAGCTCCACCTCAATATCAACATCCTGCACTCGGGCTTCGTGCCCTCGGCCTGGCGGCTGCCTGACAGCGATCCCGCCGCCTTTGCCGACGTGCGGCACTACATCCGCGTGGCGCAGATCGCCGAAGCCGGCAAGCTCGACGCGGTATTCCTGGCGGACAACGCCGCTATCGTCGACCAGATTCATTTCCGCCCGATCCCGGCGCTGGAACCCACGGTGCTGCTGGCCAGCATCGCGGCGGCGACCACGCATATCGGCCTGATCGGCACGGCGTCCACCAGCTACAACGAGCCCTACAACATCGCGCGGCGCTTCGCCACGCTAGACCATGTGAGCGCGGGGCGCGCCGGCTGGAACGTGGTCACCACGGCCGATGTGCCGTCGGCGCGCAATTTCGGGCGCGATGCGGCGCCGGACCATGCGCAGCGCTATGCGCGGGCGGCCGAATTCACATCCGTGGTCAAGGCCCTGTGGGACAGCTGGGAGGACGACGCCTTTATCGGCGACAAGGCATCGGGCCGCTTCGTCGACACCGCCAAGGTGCAGCCGATTGCGCACCATGGCGAGCATTTCAGCGTGCAGGGGCCACTCAACCTGCCACGCTCGCCGCAAGGCCATCCGGTGGTGGTGCAGGCCGGCGGCTCCGCCGACGGGCGCGAGCTCGCCGCACGCCATGCCGAGGCCGTGTTCTCGGCGTCGCAATCGTTCGAGGAATCGCTGGCCTACGGGCGCGAGCTCAAAGCGCGCGCGCAGGCGCTCGGGCGCGGGCCCGATGCCGTGCGGGTGCTGGCCGGCCTGACCACCATCATCGGCGCCACCGAAGCCCAGGCCCGCCGGCGGCGCGACGATCTGATCGACCTGATCCCCTGGGACTACAGCCTGGCGCGGCTGGCCGGCACGCTCGGCATCACGCCGGACCGCCTGAAGCTGGACGAGCGGCTGCCGGACAACCTCGCACTGCCCGCCAACGGCAACGGCAACCACACCTTCTTCAACGCCACGCTCGCGCTGGCGCGGCGCCATGGCTACACCGTGCGCGAACTGATCCGCGAGCTGGCAGGCGGCGGCGGCCATCGCGTGCTCGTGGGTACGCCCGAGCAGATTGCCGACGACATCGAGCACTGGTTCCGCCACGGCGCGGCCGATGGCTTCAACCTGATGCCGGACGCGCTGCCCGACGGGCTGCAGGACTTTGTCGACGGCGTGGTGCCGATCCTGCAGCGGCGCAGCATTTTCCGCACGCAGTACGAAGGCGGCACGCTGCGCGAGCACCTGGGGCTGGCACGGCCGCCAGGCCGGCAAAGCACACGCAAGGCCGCCTGATATCCCTCAACAACCGACAAGCAATCATGGCTCAACGTAGCGGTTTCCTCAGCCTGGGCGCCTTCCTTTACCCCAGCGGCCACCATATCGCCGCCTGGCGCCATCCCGATGCCAAGGCCGACGCGGGCATCGACTTCAAGCACTACATAGCGCTCGCCCAGGCCGCCGAGGCGGCAAAGTTCGACCTGGTCTTCCTGGCCGACGGCGTAGGCACGCGCGGCGACGATGTCGAGTTCCTCAGCCGTACCGCGCACAGCTACCAGGCGCAGTTCGAGCCCATCACGCTGCTGTCCGCGCTGGCCGCGGTGACGCAGCGCATCGGCCTGGTCGGCACCGCCTCGACGAGCTTCAACGAGCCGTATCACGTGGCGCGCAAGTTCGCCTCGCTGGACCATATCTCGGGCGGGCGCGCCGGCTGGAACCTGGTCACCTCGTCCAACGAGCACGAAGCGCGCAACTTCAACCGCGACCACCATTTCGCCCACGCCGAGCGYTACGAGCGCGCGGCGGAATTCGCCGATGTGGTTACCGGGCTGTGGAACAGCTGGGAGGACGATGCCTTCCTGCGCGACAAGGCCAGCGGCCGCTACTACGAGCCCGCCAGGCGCCATGTGCTGGGCCACAAGGGGAAGCATTTCTCGGTGCAGGGACCGCTCAACGTGTCGCGCACGCCGCAGGGCCATCCGGTCGTGGTGCAGGCCGGCTCCTCCGAAGCCGGCAAGGAACTGGCAGCACGCACGGGCGAAGCCGTGTTCACTGCGCAGCAGACGGTGGAGGATGCCGTGGCGTTCTACGCCRACGTCAAAGGCCGGCTCGCCCACTATGGGCGCGAGCCCGATGACCTGAAGATCCTGCCCGGCGTATTCCCGGTGGTGGGCCAGAGCGAAAGCGAAGCCAAAGAGAAATTCGAGCAATTGCAAGCGCTGATCGACCCGGTGGTCGGCCTGGCGCTGGTGTCTGGCCTGACGGGCGGCTTCGACCTGTCGGGCTATCCGCTCGACGGCCCGATTCCCGAGTTGCCCGAGACCAATGCCAGCAAGAGCCGGCAGCGCCTGGTGATCGACCTTGCGCGGCGCGAGAACCTGACCATCCGCCAGCTTTACCAGCGCGTTGCGGGTGCGCGCGGCCACTGGCAGGTGATCGGCACGCCAGCGCAAATCGTCGACCAGCTCGAAGAGCGCTTCCGCAAATACGGCGCCGACGGCTACAACGTCATGTCGCCGGTGCTGCCGGGTGGACTCACCGATTTCATCGCGCTGGTGTTGCCTGAGCTGCGCCGCCGCGGCCTGTTCCGCGCGGAATACGACGGCAGCACGCTGCGCGAGCACCTTGGGCTCAAGCGCCCCGCGCATCCAGCCACGTCCTCCAGGCCCGCCGCCTCAACCCTTGCCGCTGCAGCATGACGACAACCTCTTCCCTCCCCGGCTCCGATCCCGATTTCCTCGCGCGCGAAACCCTGCGCCTGCTCGGCCCCGCGCCCGACAACTGGGTGCCGGACCACGCCGGCATCGACCACAACGTGGCCATCGTCGGTGGCGGCCAGAGCGGCAGCGCCTATGCCTTCTCGCTGCGCCGCGCGGGCATCGGCCGCGTGACGGTGCTCGACGCCGCGCCAGACGGTGCGCTGGCCGGCGTCTGGCGCACACGCGCCCGCATGCAGAAGCTGCGCACGCCCAAGAACCTGGTCGGGCCGGCGCTTGGCCTGCCGACGCTGGGCTTCCAGGCCTGGTATGAAGCGCGGCACGGCGCCGAGGCCTATGCCGCCATCGACCGCATTGCGCGCCTGGACTGGGCCGACTACCTGGACTGGTACCGGGGCTTCCTCGGCGTGCAGGTGCGCTACGCCACGCGTGTGGTACGCATCGAGCCCGTAGCCGGCGCCGCGCTGCCGCACTTCCGGCTGCATCTTGAGGTGAACGGGCAGCCGCGCATCGAGACGGCGCGCAAGGTCATCCTGGCCAATGGCGTGGCCGGCAATGGCGCTCCGTTCGTGCCCGCTGTGTTGTCGCAGGCCGTGGCCGCCGGGCTGGCCGCGCATACGGCCGATGCCATCGACTTCGACGCGCTGCGCGGCAAGACGGTAGCCGTGCTGGGCGCAGCGGCCTCCGCGTTCGACGCCGCCGCCGTGGCGCTGGAATCCGGCGCGGCCGCCGTGCACCTGTTCGCGCGCCGCGACCATATCGCCGCCACGCCGGTATCGCGCGTGCGCGCCTACCCCGGCCTTTACGACAACTACCACGCCCTGCCCGATGCCACGCGCTGGGAGCAAGCCATCCGATATCGGCGCGCCGGATCCACGCCGCCGGCCGACTCGGTGGAGCGGGTGCTCAAGTTCCCGCAGTTCCATTTGCACCTGAGTACCTCGCTGTCCGCCGCCGAGGTGGAGTCCGGCCGCATCGTCACCGAGGTGCAAGGACAGACCCTGCGTTTCGACTTCGCGATTGCCGGCACTGGCTACCTGGTGGATCCGTCGGCGCGCCCGGAACTGGCCGACATTGCGCCGCATATCCTGCGCTGGCGCGACCGCTACCAGCCCCCGGCCGACGCGCGCGACGACGAGCTCGCCGCGTCGCCCTATCTGGGCAGCGGCCTTGAGTATCTTGAGAAAACACCAGGCGCCGCGCCGTGGCTGCGCGATCTGCACGTGCATAACCCTGCTGGCTTCGCCAGCGTCGGCGTGCCGCTGGGCGATGTGCCCAGCATGCGGCGCGATATTCCGGGCTCGGTCGCCCGCATCAGCCGGGATCTGCTGCTGGCCGACCTGGCGCTGCATGAGCAGCGGATCCGCGGGGACGTGCCGGCGGATTTTGGGGCGGAGTTTTATGCTGGCGCGGTCTGGAAGCCCTCGGGCGCAGCGCTCGCGGCGGCCTGAGGCGGCCTGAGGCGGCGGCAGCGCCTCTTCCGCTGCCTGACCCTCAATCCCCCGACGCCTCATGTTCCAGCCATCGCGCGACGGCAATGGTGGTGCGGTCTCCCAGCAGCGGCCCGATGATCTGCACACCGAGCGGCAACCCGGACGCGGTCGCCGCCACGGGCGCCACGGTTGCCGGCAGCCCCGCAAGGGTGGCCAAGCCCGACCAGGCGAGTTGCTCGCGATACAGGGAAGGTTCGCCATCGACGCTCAGCGTCGTGTGCTCCCAATCGAGGGCGGGGATATGCTCGAACGCCGCCGTGCCAAACGGCGGCGCGATCACCACATCGAACGAAGCAAAAAGGCGGCTCCAATCGCTGCGCAGATGCATGCGCCGGTCCAGCAGGAATAGCCACTCGTGAGCAGACATACACGGCGGCGCATCCGGCGCGCCGCGTGTCACGATCGTCATCAGGAGCTTCGCATACTCTTCATGAAGGACCGCAATATCGGGCAGCAGCGCGCTGGCATATTCCACATGCGCACCGGCACGCGCAAGCCGGATAGCCACGTCACCGAGCGCGCGCCGAACGTCAGCGCCCGTGCGGGCCGACGGATGCTCGCTGAGTGCCAGCACACGCAAGTCCCGGATATCCGAGAAGCGCGCGGGCGGCAACGCCAGGCGGTAAGCCTGGGCCTCATCCGTATCGGGGCCGGCGAGCACGTCGAGCGCTAGCTCGAGGTCGGCTGCAGTGCGTGCCAGCGGCCCGATGGCCGACAGCACATCGGGGGCGGCCTGGTAGCCGGGGAACTGATGCCCCCGCACAGGCAGCAGGCCATGGGTCGGCTTGTGTCCATGGACGCCGCAGAAGTGCGCAGGCACGCGAATCGAGCCGCCAATGTCCGATCCCAGCTCCAGCGGCACCATCCCTGCCGCCAGCGCCGCCGCGGCGCCGCCGGACGACCCGCCAGGGGTGCGTGCAGCGTCAAGCGGATGCCGCGTGCGCCCATAGACCGGGTTGTTGCTCTCGTAGTCTCCAAGCGCGAAGGCAACATTGGTCTTGCCCAGGATCACGGCGCCCGCTGCCTTCAGCCGGGCGACAGCGACCGCGTCTTCGGCGACCGGCAACGCACTGGCAAACGCAAAGCCCCATGTCGTTGGCAGGCCTGCCACATTAAACGATTCCTTCACCGTCATCGGCACCCCGAGCAACGGGCGGCGCTCTCCCCGTTGCAAAGCGACATCGGCAGCGCGCGCCTGGTCCCGTGCCCGCTCGAAATCGCGCACGACGACCGCATTGATGCTGCCGTCACGCTGCTCGATGCGAGCGATGGCAGCATTGCAAAGCTCCAGCGCGCCAACCTGGCGCGCTGCCAGCGCCTGGACGAGCTGCGTAGCACTGGCGGTATCAAGATCGAGGATGGAAGCGGTCATATCGGGTGTGTGCAAGTTGCAATATTCGAGGCAGGCGGCCAGATCCTTGAACCGCCGCCCGCGACAAGGCCTTTTAACTTGAAGAGATCAAGCCAGAAATCTCATCAAGATCCAATGTACTTGTAGTACAGATCCAGTTTTTCGTTATTTTCTGAAACTTCAATATGAAGAATGGCCTCACCGGGCCTGCCATTTTCAAAGAGCACACACTCCATTCCCAATGCTTTTCCGTTGGTTTCATAGACATCTATGCATGGCCTTTTCCGCGTACGCGAATCAAAGGCCGTCTCCGGTGGCGCAATGGATAGGATTACCCCCTCATCGAAGTATTCATCAATGCTCTCGAATATCTCTTCGGCCACTGCGCTGGAAATGCCAAATTTGTGCTGTAGCGCCAGCGCATCCCGCAGGGCAATGGTCTCGATAAACCGCTTCGCCTCGTCATAGGCTTGCTGCCTTGTTGGCGTTCGCATGGGTCGACTCCGTGATGGCAAGACATCGAGGCGCCAATCTAGCACGACAAAGACTTGACGTAAATTCTGTAGGGCATCCCGTGGACAGGCAATCCATCCAAGATAAGCAGCGAAGGAAATCTGCGGATGATGCTCGCCGCCTCGCTGCACGGCATGCATGAGAACGCGATGCGGCCATCGTCACACGCCTCGCGCCATCCCACAACGATGCGCGCGACTATGGTGTACAGCACAAGTTCCCGTTCGAGACGGACGGCTCTGCCGTTGGCTGGCATCGTCTGGGTCCTTCCGAAATGCCGGGATATGCTCCGCGGCTATTGAGCAATTGTCGGATCTGGTGTACACATCGAGTTGCCCCACTTTCAGTGACACGTCCAGTGACACTTATGTATTGCTCGGGGCAGAGCAGGYCATTCTCCGTCCTTTGGCGTGTGCGCAATGCCGGTCACACCGGGCCGCAGCGTGGCACCGCCGTAGAGGTTTCCAATGTTCCCCGAGGCCCCATCGTAGACACGATGCCTTTCACTACCTGCCGCGCTAATGGAAAGCAGTCCGATCCGCCGCCTTGCCCGCATGCAGAGGCAACTGAGTCTCGTGCTGTTTGCCGTCGCTCCGCTGGCGCTGATGTTGGCCGGCACGCTTTGCTGGGGCATGTTCCGCGTTGTGGAGGATCAGGAAGAACGGATCGCCGTCCATTTTTCCGAACTCACTGGCTATATCCGCGAGCAGGAGGCCTTCCTGATACGCCTGCAGACGCGAGTCCGGGGCTTGCATCCCGATGACTATGCGGGTGATGTCAAGCTGCAGCGCATCGATTCGAGCGCCCATGGCGGCGCGATGCTGTTCGAGGCGCGGGTTCCGCGCACATCGGTCATGTTCAGCGTTGCCTGCAAAAGCACGGTGGACTGTCCGCCGCAAGACAGATCCGTGCTCCGGTTTGGTTCCTTCGTTTTCGATTACCACAGCGCCTATTGGGCAGCGTCCCAGCATCCTCCGGCAGATGTCTTCCTGATCGCGGCGCATGCCGATGCCCGTGTCGGCATGCGGGCGTTCCGCTCCACGTCGGAGAACAGGCCCGAGGAGTTCGGCGAGGTGCTCTCGACGGTTGCACAGCATGCCGGCACGCACGCAGGCGAGCGCAACGTTGCATCGGCGCCTGTCAGCTGGCTCCGCTCGGATCCAGCGGCCGGGGGGGCAGGCAAGATGCTCGCCGTCCTGCCGCTCGATGCCGCGGCGGCCATGCCGCGTGCGACGGAATCCGGGAACGCTGCGCTCTACGCAGCCGCGCTGCTGAGCCTGGATAGGATTGGCAGTATTCGGCGTTCGCTGGAAACACCCAGCCACGACGATTTCTGGCTGGAAGACAGGGCCCGCACCACCTTTGCGGGCAAGTCGCCGATGCCCGCGTTGAGGGCGGATGGCGTCACCTATGCCGCTGATGGACTGTACTTTCGGCTAAGGGACCCAAGCGGGTCGTGGCACGCGCTATACCGCGTTAGTTATCCGACGCTACTCCGCCATAACAAGGGCCTGCCAGCCGTCCTCGCGCTGCTGGTGCTATTCGGGCTGGGCGGTGGCTTGTCCTTCGCCCGTTGGTACAACCGTCGCGTGGTATTGCCGGCGCGCCGGGCGCACGAACGGCTGGCGGAAACCACCGCATTCTGCCGCGCGCTGATCGAGACCGCGCCTATGGCGCTGTGCATTTACAGCCAGGCGGACGGTACGGCGCTGTTCGGCAACCATCTGGCAAAGCAATGGCTGAACCTGGACCCGGGCCTGGATACGCACCAGGACCTGCAGTGCATTCTCGACAATGCCTCTCAGGCCACGCAAGTGCTTGCCGCTACCCTGCCCGGCGCTATCGAGGAAATCCGGGGCGATGGCAACCGGCCGCTCTCCCTGGCATTCTCGCCGACCCGCTACGGTGGCCAAGCCGTGCTGCTGTGCGCGTTTGCCGATATCAGCGCACGCAAGGAAATCGAACGCACCCTGGCCAAGGGAAAGCAGGACGCCGACAACGCGAGCGAGGCCAAGACCACCTTCCTGGCCTCGATGAGCCACGAAATCCGGACGCCGTTGTATGGCGTAATGGGCGCGTTGGAACTCCTGGATCTCACCGGTCTTGGCAACACGCAAAGGCAGTATGTCCAGACGATCCGCAATGCGTCGGAAATGCTGATGCAAATCATCAGCGACATCCTGGATATCGCCAAGATCGAAGCGCGGCAGCTGTCGGTCGAGGCGGACGACTTCAGCCTGCTATCGCTGGTGGAGGCTACCATCAGCCGCCATGCCGCCAGCGCCGGGCAAAGGGGCCTGCTCCTGTACGCCTGCGTTGCGCCCGACCTGCCTGAACACCTGCGTGGCGACACCATGCGAATTCAGCAAATACTGAACCATCTCCTGAGCAACGCCATTAAATTTACCGAATCCGGTCACGTGATTCTTCGCGTCCGGCAAGTTTCGGCAGATCGCGTTGGCGTGACGCTGTTGTTCCAGGTGGTGGACACAGGAGTCGGGATACCGCCGGAACGGCAAGCGGAACTCTTCACCCCCTTCTACCGGATCGACAGCAATATGCATACGGTTAGCGGCGCCGGATTGGGCTTGTCCCTCTGCATGCGCCTGGCAAGGCTGATGCATGGGGACATCCGGTTGGTCAGCGACCCGGGCCTGGGAAGCAGCTTTTCGCTGATGCTCCCCTTGTCGCATGCTGCGGTGCAGGTACCGTCGCAAGCGCCTGTGCTGACGGGGAAATCCGTCTACGTGCGATCCCCGAGCAAGGAGTTGACCGACAATGTGTGCGCATGGCTGAAGCGCTGGGGGGCCACCACTCACACGGCAGACGATATTCCTGCCGATGCTGCGCGGCATGCGCGTCTGCTGGACCTTCTTGTCTCCTACCCTGTTCCCGAGGACTGGACCGGGAATTATCTGTTTGCCGGCAGCCAGCCTGTTGCGGCGGACGCTGCTTTGCCGGCGGGACGCGGCTACCTGAGTGCGCACAGCGTTCAAGCGGTCGGCAGCGCCATCGCGCTGGCGGAGCCGGGTATATCCGAGTCACTTGACAGGCCGGCGGAACCTCTCGCTGCCGGCGCACAGCTTCGGGTCCTCGTGGCCGAGGACAACGCGATAAATGGAGCGATCCTGAAGGAGCAACTCGAACAAATCGGCTGCCTGGTTGCTCTGGTCTACGATGGGGTGGATGCGCTGGCCCGATGGCACACCGATCTGTTCGATGTCGTGATCACGGACATCAACATGCCAAGGGCAAATGGCTATGAGTTGGCCGAAGCGTTGAGGCAGCAAGGCTACGTGGGCCCTATTATCGGGATCACCGCCAATGCGATGCGCGAAGAGGCGCAGCGCTGCATGGACGCAGGCATGACGTCCTGGCTGGTCAAGCCAATTGACCTGGGGGCGCTACGGTCTCATCTCCATTCCGTTCGCTCCCCTGCTGTCATACGGCACGTGGCGCAAACCGCCCCGGAGTCCCCGGCCAGTCACGATGAGGCCGGGTTCGTGCCGCTCAGGTTCCGCGACGTATTCGCCGAAACCATGCGAAGCGATATCGCGGCGCTCGATCGGGCAATCGTGAATTCGTCCGCCGACAGCGCCCTGGATACATTGCATCGTATCCGCGGAGCGCTGGCTACCGTAAAATTGTTCAGACTCGTGAAAGACTGCGAAGCCCTGGAGGAAGACATCCGCAGCGAAGGCCTTCAGCAAAAGCAGAAGGCAGGCATAGCCCTGGTTGCCTCGCAGATCGAGGCCATTCTTGCTGAGTTTTGACAATCAACCAGGCGGCGGCTTCTCTTTATCCGATTTTTGAATTCCATGAAAAAAACCAAAATCATCTTAGCGGACGATCATCCCCTGGTGCTCATGGGAATACGCGAAGTCATTGAGCAGGACCTGCGTTTCGTGGTGGTTGATTCCGCCTCGGGTCCCTCGGACCTGATCGCGAAGATTCCTGTTGCCCGTCCGGATATTATTGTCACCGACTTTGCCATGCCCGGTGACTCGGTCTTCGGGGATGGCCTGAAGCTCATCGCATACCTGACCAGGACGTTTCCCGGCGTCAAGCTGCTGGTGCTGACAATGCTCACCAACCCGATCATCGCATCAGCCCTGTACGATGCCGGCGTGCACGGTGTGGTGTTCAAGGGCGACTCTCTCAACGACATCCTCACCGCCCTGTTCGCGATCCGGAGCGGCCGCAGATACATTCCGGCATCCCTCCAGGCGTCTCTTCGCGCGAATTCGGGGGCGGAGTCCATTGGCGAGCGAATCAAGACGCTGTCGCCGCGGGAATATGAAGTGCTTCGCCATTTCGTTGGCGGGGAGTCGGTCCAGGATATCGCCAAGCACTTCAACCGCAGTATCAAGACCGTGAGTGGCCACAAGGTGTCAGCAATGCAGAAGCTTGGTGTCACAACCGACCAGCAGCTCATTACCTTCTGCATTGCTACCGAGCTTTTTCAGTAGCAGGACACCATGGACACGCCCAGGCATCGGCATCGAGTAGGCTGAGGGGCGCCCCCCTCAGCCCTTTCGGGCCACCGTACGTGCGGCTCCGCATACGGCGGTTGGCGAACGAGATCGCAAGCGCCGCCGGGTATCCAGCGGCGAGATGTGTAAGAGACGTCCACCCCCAAGTGAGTGCGCCCTGCCTGGCGCAAAAAAACCCAAGCTGCCCACGAGGGTCGCTTGGGTGGGTAGAAGTCCCGGTCAGAGGGAGGGAAACCCTCGCCGGAATCGGGCTTCGGCATCGCCAGGGAATGTTGATGCCGACGAAGTCAAGAATACTGAAGTCAACATTCGTCTTCTACCAGAATATTCTGGTTCTCGGTCCAACGCACGATCGCGTGCTGCCCGTACTGCGCGCCATGATCGACCTGTTTCCAGCGCATAGGCGCGATGCCGCGCCGCGCAAGCTACGCGCTACGCTCTCCACATTTTTCCCAGCGCAACCGGCCCGGACATCCGTACCGCAAAACCCCATTTCATTTAATCACTCAGTCAACCACATAATCTTTTCTGATTAACTTTAACTTCATCATTTTAATTTTTTAAAAATTGACTGGCGATTAACGAATTGCAATTCCGTGCGGGTCGAAGCATCGTTGGCTGGCGTGTGCGAAGAACCGCGCAGGTGGAAATTCCGCCGAGACCCGGCTCTGGAAGGGTTGGGTGAATTGGCCCGCGCCTGACTTTGATGAGAGACCGACTTGCACCGCTGGGCACCCTGAGCACGCACGCGCCGTTAAGCGTCGCGATAATCTCAATTCATTTATTTTTGCCGAAAACAAGAACTATCCTGTGTCGCTACCGTGGAATTCTGGCGAATATCTGTAGATGAACGCGAGCCACACCGGGGCTTTGGCGGCCTCTATGCACTTTCATGGAAGCAGGCCATCGGAAGACCTTGCACCGCCCCTGATCGATCTTGGCCATTCCTTGCCACTACCCGCAGGAGGATTGGCTTGCTGTCAGGCGCGCTCGTCTTGAAGCAGGGGGCGAAATATGGCCACACCATTCTGTTCATCGCTAATTGCCGTGCCGCCATTGCGCGGCTGGAGATTGACAACCCCTTGTCACGCCAAGTACCCGAAACAATCGAAGCGAGCGATGGCCAACGTGCAGTGGATGGCGCGGTATCCCGGATACTCCTGCTCTACGGAGCGGGGGAGCACCGCACCGGGCACGTTCCGCCGGGCGCCGGATCGGTTTCACACAGATTCGTTGATCGGAGGACATAGTTGTGCCAATCAGAGTGCTACTTGCGGATGACCATTCCACGTCGCAGAAAAAGCTGCGCCAGGTGTTAGCGCTGATGGATGAAGTCGAGATCGTTGGAGAACCCGTGGATTCCGCCGAACTGATGCAGCGRCTGGGCAGAGCCAGGGCCGATGTCCTGCTCTGCGCCTTTTATCGTCCGGGCGGGCGACATAACGACAATATCGCATTGCTGGATCTTCTGCATGGCACCTGTCCTCGCTTAAAGGTCGTGATCATCACGAAGGTATCCAGCCCGTTGGTCCTGCGAGCCATGATCGTCTCGGGCGCCCATGGCCTGCTGCTGAGTAGCGATCCTGCAAGGGAGATCGCGGGTGCCATCCGGGCTGTCGCGCGAGGGCGAATGTACATCGCGGCATCGGTGCGCAGACTGATGGCTCACTCGCGGATGGCCGAGGAGCCGATCGACGTCTTTGCCAACGACTGCATTTCAGCACGGGAGACCGAAGTCCTGCGCCGCTATACGCGAGGCATGACCGTCGGTGAGATCGCCACGGCACTGGGCCGCAGCGTCAAGACCGTGAGCACGCAGCGCATCACAGGCATGAAAAAGCTGGGACTCGCAAACGACCGCGAGCTGTATGAGTACGCATTCGCATTTCGGTTTGCCCCTGCCAACGAGGATACTGCTGCGATGGAGACAGTCAGTTCGCTGCGCGGATAACGACGCTCCGGGGTCTTGCCAGCGGGATTGCGGGAGGTCTATGGAAAATCGCTGCTGAAATCGAAGATTGAGAATTGTCCGATAGGAAAGGCTTCCGATCGACGGCACTATTCGATCATGCATTCCCATCGACTTCGTGCTGGGCGCCGTAGCGTCAAGATATCGCCGCCGCGCGTAGCCGTTGTGATGCTATATCTTCTGGCTGCGACGTTGCTGCTGTGCGCGGGTATGGCCGCGGTGTTGTACCTGGAGTCTCAATTTGAGAGAAGTATTTCTGCATATCGGCGCCAGATGAATGCTGCGGCGTATAACGCGCAGGTTTTCCTGGGGCGACGTAGTTCGCTGCTGAGATCCTTGATCGACTCCATATCCGAAGGCAGCGGCGAGGCTGTCGCGTTGCCAACAAGCGAGGCACATCACGTCGAAGGGATTTCCCTCGCCATCGATCGGCAAATCGGGAAGAGCTGGACCTTGTATGTTACTGAACGGGACAGGGATGCCATCGCGCGCTCAGGCGCCCATCTGGTCTACTGGACCGCCACCCAGACCGCTCAAGTAGGGCTGGAGGGCAATCGCCGTGGAATTCGGGAGGCTCTCTCGCCTGAGGTGACGAACATCCTGGTTGCGCGGCACGCGCAACCGGCTGACGCCAGGTCGATTATCTGGGCCAGCGATCGTATTCATCATCGTCTTTATATGTTTGGCCGGGTCGATCCTGGCGAGAAGACAGCCGGCTGGCTTGGATTGGCCTTGGACAATGTCGAGCCGGGTCTCCTGCTGTCCAAGCCTGGCCTGAGCTATATGCTGCTGGACCGTCATGACAACGTTGTTCTCGAACGCGCGGAAGATGCCGAATTTAGGCATGATCTGGCGAGAATGACGCGCGAGGATGCGTTTATTCGATACGGAATGGGCCCAATACCCAAGTACCTCACGCTCAGCAAGGCGGTAGGCGACGACGGCTGGCGCGTTGTTTATTTCATTTGTGCGAGCGCGTTGCTGAAGGCGTGCATGCCGGCCATCCGGCTGGCACTGGGGGGCTTCCTTCTGCTGATCATCGGCGTGGGCATCGGCATTGTGTATATCAATCGGCACCAGATACTGCCGGCGCGGCGGCAATTTGACAGCCTGATCGAAAGCGAAGCGTTTAGCCGATCCATGATCGAGGCGGCACCGGTGGCATTGTGTGTGCTTCGCCGCCGCGACGGCAACGTGCCGCTTGCCAACGGATTGGCGCGAAGCTGGTTTGATCCCGACGTCTCGTGGCGCGAAGCCGCGCTGTCCAAGGACCGCCATCCGAGCACCGGGAGGGAGCTGGTGCTGCATGACGGCCGCAGCGTCTATGTGTCTTTCGCGTCAGCGCGCTACCAGGGCGAGGACGTGGTGATCTGCGCGTTCAGCGACATCACGGCCCGCAAGGAAATGGAAGCAGCAACGCAGCTAGCCATTCAACGGGCGGAAGCCGCCAATGAGGCCAAGACCGTTTTCCTGACCACCATGAGTCATGAGATTCGCACGCCGCTCTATGGCATTCTGGGAACACTTGAGCTCCTGGCCTTGAGCGGCACGTCAGGGCAGCAGCGGGAGTACATCAAGGCCATCGAAAGGTCCTCGGAATCGCTATTGCAGGTAGTGGATAACACGCTGGACATATCGAGGATCGAAGCCGGGAGCCTGATGCTCGAACCGGCGGCATTCTCGCCGCTCGACCTGACGGAAGACGTGCTTTCCTCGTACGCCGCACGCGCGGAGCGCAAGGGCCTGCTCATCTACGCCTGTATCGATGCAGACATTCCCGGGCGCTTACTTGGCGATGCCGTTCGCGTGCGCCAGATCCTGAACAACCTTCTGAGTAACGCCATCAAGTTCACGCAGATGGGCCGGGTGGTGCTGCGCGCGCAAATGGTGGCGACCCGGCCGGAAGGCGTCGAACTGATGTGGCAGGTGGCGGACACCGGCATCGGCATCGCCGCGCAAAGCCAGGAGCACATCTTCGAGTCGTATTATCAGGCGAGCGGTAGCCGGCAGGCGACAGCCAGCTCGGGACTCGGACTTTCGATCTGCCACCGGCTTGCCCAGTTGATGGGCGGCGCTATCCAGGTGGTAAGCGAGCCTGGGCTCGGAAGCCTCTTCTCGGCTACGCTGCCCTTTTCGTTGTCCATCGATGCACCGGATATCGTGATGCCTCAACTTCGGCCCGGCGTGGTGTACGTGCGCTCGGACGTGAGAGAGGTCGCCACGCATCTGTGTGCCTGGCTACGCCGTTGGGGTGCCGTCGCACAGCCTTACTCCGAAACGCAGGGTGGCTTGCATCGGGACGACATATTGATAGACGTGCTGCCAACGACGCGCAGTGAGATCCCCTGGACGGGTCCTAGGGTGCTGGCGAGACCGTTTGGCCCCGATCATCCACAGAAGACCGGGGATGGCTGGCAGGTGAACAGGTATAGCGTGCGAGCGATCGGCCTTGCAGTCCAGTTTGCGCAGAACGATGTCGACGAAAGCGGCTCATCACGCCCAGGCACCCATGGCTCGCGCTAACCTGGCATGACGTTGGCAACGGATTGCCATCCAATCCGCCCAAGATAGGCCGCTAAAGGGGGCTGCAATGGATCCGCGCGAGGCCTTGGCAGACGACGAGATTTGAACGACCCAATCGGCTCTGGGTTTCGGATTTCACCTACGTCTCTACTTGGCAGCGCTGGCTGTACAAGGCCGAATCGATCCATCGCCGTACCCCCAGGAAGACCAAAGAAACAGTGGAATTGGCCACCCTGAATTGGGTGGCCTGGTTCCACGATCATCGATTGCTCGAGCCGATCGGATCTACCCCACCAGCCGAAGCCAAGGTCAACTTACCAAGCAGGCCATATCGGCCTGACTCAAACCAACGGGCCTCCACGAAACTCGGGGCGGTTCAGTATTCGACCTCACCCGCCAGCCCCATCCTGGCCGTGGAGGCCAGATCAGCAGGCCGTCAACGCGTGGCGCACCCGCCCATTATCCATCGCCACCCTCCTCCTCATCGTCCAGCGCAGCCAACTCGCTCAGCACCAGCGTTTCATGCGCGAGCACGGCCGCCAGCGAAAGCAGATGGCTTTGCGTTTCTTCGGTGATGTTGCAGAAGGAGCCACCAGCAGCATTCTCAACAGCCACCGAAAGCAGCGCGTTGAGTTGCGCGGTCTTCTCGGAGGCGAGGCTGAGCGGGCTTTCGGAAGGGGCGTGGGCCGTGAGGAACGTGTCGCGCCCGGCGCGTTGGGCGGTGATGTTGTAGTGCGGGTACCTATGCATCGGGCGCCCTCCGTTGGGAGGCGCGCAGGCGCTGGCAGAGATTGGCTGGCTTGGGAGGTGCGATTTGCCCGGGATGGGCGAGCGAAGACTGGGGCATGGATGTGCCTCCTTCTCAAGCGATTTCGACCCCGTTCCCCGCTGTCAAACGGGGTGGGYGGGCGCAAGGCAGGGTTGACAGCCGGAAAGAAGGAACCGGTGAGCTCGAAAGCTCCCCCGCCCAGGCCCGCCCGTAGGGACGCGCAAAGGCATGACGGACAAAGGCCGTATAGTGGCACATGTCCGCGTTCTTAACAGGCTGTCAAACCCGGTCGCTGTGGTTGCAACGACCTGCGCAGTATAAAGGCACAAAGTACGCTCCGAACCACCCGCTACAAAAAGTCACACTGCTACGCCATTGGTGGGCAAAAAAACCGCTCACCAGCCGGTTGAAGCTGTCCCGGATGAAGCGCGCGCCCGTGCCGTTGGTCACGCGAGGTCACGCGATTGGTCAGGTTGCCGCGCTCGCCCCAGCTGTAGTGGGTGCCGGCATATGCCTTGAGCAGGTTGTCCAGCGACTGCAGAATCTACGCTATGCGGGGCGTCCTGGCATCGTCAGGAATGATGGGAAGCTGTCGGAATCTTGAACCATCTCACCGGTCTCGTGTGACCATCGAACGACGACGGGCTCTCCAGCACCGCCTAGCTTCGCATAGTCGAAGCAATAGTAATCCCCTGATCCGAACTCCGCGAAAKGCAGCAATTGAGAGAAGTCAATTGATGTATCTCCAAAATTGTCCAGCCATTCCTTCCATCCCTCATTGAAATGACGGACTATGGATTCCCATGTCTTTCTCGGATCGCGGGAATCGAAGACGGGAAACACGGTCAATGCACCCAAGGATCTCCCATTGTTTACTAAAATCCAATCCGAGAAAGACCTAGGTAGCGTACGTCCCAATTCTGTCTCGGCAGCACGAATAGCATCTATAGATGTTCCAATTACACGAGCTTTAGACATCGTTCCTCACTTTACGGAAGTTCCCCCGATTTCGGCAGACCAAGCTTGCCCTTCCCAGGAGAACCGGCCGAGTCATTTATTTCCTCGTCCAAAGGGGCGTAGTACTTGACGTTATCTCGGCCAGTTGACCTTCACTGTCGTAGCGATAGAACCATTCATCTTCGCCGGGCCACCCTTTGGCAATGGCTCGGCCGGACAGGATCTTCCCGATGGAAGCGTACTTGTAAAGAAATACGGAAAAAGTGTCGCCGACACCGACCCCAACGTAAACTATGTCGCCGTCATCAAGTTGAAATAGCCTTCCCAAGCCGATCAACCTGGACTCGCGTTTATCTGGACGATCCATCCCTTTAAAACCAACTGTACGAATCTCCGAGAAGCCGTCACCGTGGTCGTATAGCGTCGCCTGGATCGCCTGGATCCCTCTTTGCCCAGGAAAAACGGTAATAATATGGCTGCCGCCATAAAAACCAGAGCAATATTTCCCCAGCACACGTGCCTCTTCTACGCTTGCGTATTTTTTCTTCATCAATCGAGGCGATGAAAACCCCATACGCTCCGTTTCATGTGGCAGGTGCTCAAAATAATCGCCATCAGAGAATTTCCATTCGCCCACCAAATCGCAACGCGCCAAAAAGGAATTGTACAATCCGGTTACATCGAACCCCTGAAATTCTTTTCTTAGATCATCAAGAGTCGAACGCACGTTGGAAATATCAAGCAACATCATCATCCCCATCATCAACAGCAACACTTATACGTTGCTTTCCATTGGCCACCTTCCATCCTATACCCACCACCACGTTTCTCGACACCCTTAATCGGAACGCAGACCCGCAACACTGGCGAAATCGTCCACGTTCATGCCGAATTTGGCATCGAAACCGGGTGAGGTGGCTCCTCGAATTCATCTGATGGCACGCGTAGGGTCAGATCGGCGTTGCCACCCTGGTTTCTGGACACCATCCTCAGGGGAAAGTGAAGGTGAATTCGGCAGAGCCTCCCGCATAACCGGCCTTCACCTCGGCGTCGCCACCGGTGCGGATGTACTGCGCCGACAGCGGAAGCTTCGCGGTCCTACCCGGCTTGTCGAGCGTCATCTCGTACTTCTTGGCAACGCCCGGATCGCCATAGGCGATGCGCTCCCGGCTGCCATCCTCGCGCGTCATGATGATGCCGAACCCCTGGGCCAGGCTTTGCCCGCCCGGCGCACTGAGCCGCAATACCGTCTTGTCCGCACTGGGGGGCGTGGCCTTGTCCCTGAAGCTGATCGTGGGCTTGGCGTTGGCCGCGCAATTGCTCAGGGCGATTTCGAAGTGCTTCGGCGGGGAGGTGTCGTTGAGCCTCTTGAACCGATCAATGGGAATACTCCCCAGATTGACTGGAATGATCTGATTGGCCACCACATCGCATTTGTTCGGAATCGGGGGCGGAGGGCCACCGCCGATGCTGACGAGACCCGTGCTGTCGTAGGTAATGGACTGATGGCATCCCGGGCCCAAGGTGGGCACCTGGAACGTGCTGCCCAAGCTCACCCCCACCGATTTCAGAATATCCGCTGCGTAGATCTTCACCTGGAGACCACCCGCAACATTGGTCACCTTGATCTCGCCCGCGGCGAGCGCATTCGGGTCCTTGGTCAGCACCAGGTACTGTTTGTAGCTGGCGATGGTGGACCCGGTCTGTATCCCCAGATTGGGCTGAAACAAGACGTTGATCTTCTCGACGGCAAGCGGGTCGATTTCCTTGCGCAAGGTCCTGGCGACACCGTCCGACGATAGCGCTTCCCACTTGAAGCCGATGCCGTCAATATTCGTTGGCACAATGCCATCCGCTCCGATGGGCGGCCCGAACCCCATTGCCCAGTGCGCGCCCGTGACCAGCTCGTGAGCGACCACTGCCGGCGTCGAACCAAAGGTGAAGACCGTCGACAATGCGAACCGCCGTTCCATCAGGATCGTGCCGATGGCCGTACTGCTGGTCAGGGGATTGGTTACCGTCCACGGCTGGATCTCCTGCGGATTGGGGTTCGCGCAGTTGGTGGCCACGCGGTTTTCAAATTGTGCCTGGGCGCTGCCGCTCGCCAGCCCCAGCATCAGCATCAGCACGGCAATGAACAGGCGTACCGATTGGCGCGCCGCCCGTGCAATCCCCGGCAGCCCGGCGATAGGCAGTACATTCGTATTCATGCAGCTCTCCATCTCCCCACCCCTGTCTCCCCAGCCTTTCGAGGCGGCGTCAAAATCCATGGTGCGCGCGGCCAGCAGGACCCGCCACCTGCGCCACCAGCAACGCATATCCGTCCTTGTGTTCCATGCCGCGGTACTGAAATGCCCTTGCATGCCATGCCGAAACACGGCATGCAAGGTACAAGGGGCCTGCTAGGCAGGCAGGCCAGTGGACTGCTTCAGCACCTTATTGAATGATGGTGCCGTAGTTGATGCCGGCCTGCGGCAGCAGGGCAGCATTACCGGAAACCCGGTTGCCATACATGGAACCGAAGTTCACACCGACCAGGCCACCAAAGTTCTGGGAGTAGTTCGGCACGAAGCTGACCTTGCCGCTCGCCGTCGAGTAATTGACTTCGCCCTGATTCAGGCCAATCAGGCCGCCCATCGTCACATAGCTGCCGCCGCTTACCGTGCCGGAAGCCGACGAAGCGCGGACCGCACCGTGGTTCTGGCCGACCAGGCCACCCACCACGCTGCGGCTTTCACCCTTGACGTTGCCGCTGGCCATGCCCGACACGATCGCGGTTCCGTTCGTGGCGACGTTGGTGCCGACCAGGCCGCCGACAAAGCTGTTCGCACCGGCATAGACTTCGCCGCTCGCTTCCACCGCCAGCAGGTCGCCGCCGTTGTAGCCGACCAGACCGCCGGTGTGGCTGTTGCTGCCGCCCGTGGTCTTGCCTCGCGCCACCGAACTCTGGATGGTGCCGCTATAGTGGCTGCCGACCAGGCCGCCCACGCGGTTGTTGGTGCCGCCGATCACGGCGCCGGTGGCTTCTGCACCGAAGATGGTGCCGCCCTCATTGCTGCCGGCCAGGCCGCCCACATCGATGCCGGAATTATCCGTGACGATGCCGCTGGTCTTGACATTGGTCAGGCTACCGTTCCGGTTCTGCCCCACCAGGCCGCCGATGGCCGCGGCACCGCGGCCATCGGCGCGGCCGCTGGTGTAGGCATCGGCAATCCTGCCGCCGCTGTCGTTGAGGCCAACCAGGCCACCGATAACGGCGTTGCCGGAAGCGCCTGTGTTACCGGCGGAGAAGACGCGCTCGATGACGCCACCGTTGTTGTAGCCCACCAAGCCGCCCACGTTCAGGCCGCCATAGTAAGTGCCGACGGTGCCCCGGCTGGACGAATCGGCTATATACGCATTAGGCCCGGCGTTCAGCCCGACCAGGCCACCCACGCCGCCCATGGCCGTACGCTGCATGTAACCCCCGATGGTGGCATCCGACGTGCTGCGTGTCACCCTGCCCGCGTTTTCACCAACCAGGCCGCCGATCGACTGGGTCAGGCCGCTGCCAGACAGACAGGAAGCGCTCACCGAAGCGCGGTCGATGGCGCCGTCGATGAGGTTCTTCCCCACCAGGCCACCCATCGTATGGGTCCGCCCGGTGTTGCTATTGAGGCGGACGCCGGTGGCGGTGACGTTGGAGATGGTGCCGGAATTCCGACCGACCAGCGCACCCAGCGCAGCTGCGCCGGCATTGGCAGACGTCGCGTTGACCGACAACGCCGCCAGGCCGAGGTTGCTGATGTTGCCGGACGATGCCGAGAACAGGCCGGACAAAGGCCCGGTGCTGGTCACCGAGAGATTGTTCAAGGTATTGCCCAGGCCGTCGAAGACGCCGTAGAACGTTCCGTAGTCGCCGCCAATCGACTTCAGGCTGCCGCCGCTGATCTTGTTGCCCAGCACGTAGTAGCCACCCAGATTGTCGTTGATGCCCTGCAGCTGCGCGAGATTCTGGATCACGTTATAGGAAAAACCGTTCGACCTGAACGACGCCCCCGTCCCGGACAAGGTGACCACCGCGCCGTTGTTCAGGTTCAGCGAACGGCCATAGTTCAACTCAAGGCCGTTGCCGGCGCCGCTGAGCGCGACCTTGTTATTCAGGTTGATATCCTTGGCGCCGGCGGCGGTCATGGCCACGCCGGCGTTGACGCCGGTGGCGCTCAGCGCTCCGTTGACATTGACATCGCCGGCCGAGGCCAGCGTCAGCTTGTTGCCGCTGTTCCAGCTGATCGGCGCGTTGATCGAAAGATTGCCAACGGTGCTGGCCAGCTCGATATTGGTGGTGCCGAGGTTGCGCGAGAGCGTGTCGCTAAACGCGGTATTTTCGCCACTGGCGGCGGTCTGGCCGACGTTGACATCCATCGCGCTGAGCTTCCAGGTGCCCGTCTGCCCGTTGTTGGCCTGGGTGTTGACCTGGGTGGCCAACTGCACCTGCACATCGGCGCCGCGGGTCTCGATGGTGCCGCCGTTGCCCGGGCCGGCCATCGCGCTGGCGTTCAGGCTGCCGGCCACGCGCACGACGCCGGCGCTGCCGCCGTCCAGCGTGATCTTGCCGGCATTGCCCTGCAAGGTCTTGGCCTCGATCATGCCCGTATTGTTTACCACCGCCTGCTGCAAGCTGCCGGCGGCGCGGGCCGTCATCAGCACCTGGCCGCCGTCGGCCTTGAGCAGGCCGCCGTTTTCCACCAGCGAGCCCACCAGGCCGCCATTCACCTGCAGGTTGAGCAGGTTGCTGGCGTCGAAGCTCACGGTGAAGTCATTGCCGGCGCCTAGCGCCACCCGGCCCATCTGCGCCTGGATGAGGCCAGTGTTGCGCACCGTGCTGCCCAGCAGCGCCACGCTGCCACCCGGAGCGGCGATAATCCGGCCGGCATTGATGATCGACGCACCCGCGCCGCCGGCAAAGCGGTAGGTCCCGCTGTTGAAATCCGCGTTGCTGATGTCCTGCGTCGAGGCCACCAGGCCGCCCACGTTGACCTGGGCGGTCTGCCCGAACACGATCCCGTTGGGGTTGACCAGGAAGACGCGGCCATTGGCATCGATCTGGCCCTGGATATTGCTGGCGTTCGCAGTGATCACGCGGTTGAGCGCGATCGAGTTGCTGTCGGGCTGGTTGAATGAGACCTTCTCCCCCGCGCCAACGCTGAATCCGTTCCAGTTGATGATCAGCTTGTCGCTCGACTGGTTGATCGACATGTCCCGGCCATTGTTGTAGGACGCGACATTGCCGGTGCCCGATACGATCGCATTGCCGGTCGGCAAGGCATGCGCCGGCGCAAGCGCCCCCAGACCCAACAGTGCAACAACCGCGGCAATCACGCGCCTGGCGCCGCCGGACTTGCCGCGGCGGCGAGCCCCTTCTCTGGCAACGTTCCAGCATCCCTGGGCCTGATTCCAGACCAGTGCATAGCTTTTGTTCATATTGACCTCATTCCTTGTTATTGAGAAAGCTGCAACCATCCCGGCAGCACGGGTACTGCACCGACACGGTCCACGGCGCACTCAAAAGTACTGCGCGCCCTGCACCCAAAACCTGGGGCTGCGCACCGGCCCCCCGCTTGCGTCGCGCTGGCCCACCGGCCAGGCCAGTGCGAGGCTGATCTGATGTCCCTGCCCGGCCCAGGCGCCACCGATGCCCGCCCCCGTCAACCGGCGCGTATTGCGCTCCCTGGTCCAGGGCTGCTTGTTGATGTCCACCACGCTCTTGTCCACAAAAGCGCTCAGCTGCCAGCCAGGGGCCACCGCGTAGCGCAACTCCAGGCTGGCCTGCCAGCCCTGGTCGCCGCTGCCGGCGCCGAGCGCGTAGGCGCGCACGCCATAGGGCCCGCCCATGCCGAACTTCTCCGAGCCGTCCAGGTTGCCGGACGCCCATTGCGCATTGGCCTGGGCATAGAGCTGGAAGCGATTGCTCAGCCGCTGCAGGCGCGCCGCGCTCAGGTTCATCTTGCTGAAGCTGCCGCCGGCTCTCGCGCTGATCTGGTCGATGAACTCGGTGAGCGGATCGTCGATGCGAAGCCGTCCCGTGCTGTAGCTTGCCGAGAACATGGTCTGGCCGCCGCCGAATACGTTGTCCTGGCCGTTGCCGCTCACGCCAGCGGTCCACAGCCCCACGCGCTTCCCGACGCGGGTCTCAAAGAGATCCATCTCATCGCGCAGCCGCTTGTCGTCGTACTGCAGCTGGGCGTTCAGGTTGAAGGCGCGGCCGCGCAGCAGCGGCTGCGAGACGAAGACGCTGCGGATGCTGGCGCGGCCGTGCGCTTCCAGCACCGCGAAGTCCTTGCCGAGGTGATAGCCCATATCCGAGTACGACACGCCCACGCGCGTGGACCAGGGCCCGGCCGGCAACTGGTAGCCGGCGCGGTAGTAGCGCTGCCGCTTGTCGCTGCCAAGCACGCGCAAGCTCAGTTGGTCCCCCAGCCGCAACGGGTTGTTCAGGTAGAAGCTGCCGCCCAGGCGGTATTCACCGGTGTAGTAGCCGCCATAGTTGTCCGCCTCCAGGCTGCCGCCGGCCAGCGGCCCGGGCTCCGCCTCGACCAGCAGGTCGGTGGTACCGGGCTCGGTGCCGGACTGCAAGGTACCCTTGGCCTCGGCGCCGGGGATATCGTTGAGCAGCAGCAGGCTGCTTTCCAGTTCCGCGCCATGCACCGCCTCGCCGCTCCTGAGCCTCGACAGCGGCTGGCGCAGCACGCCGTCAAACGCGCGCGACTTGTTTTGCAGCACGATCCGCCCGTACCTGCCTTCCATCACTTCGAGCCGGACCATGCCGTCCTCGATATCCTGCGGCGGCAGGAAGGCGCGCGCCAGCAGGTAGCCGCGCTCGTGGTAATACGCGGTGATGCGGTCCGCCGCCGCGCGCAGGCCTGCCAGGTCCTGCTCGCTGCCGTTCAGGTCGTCCAGCAGGGGCAGCAGTTGCGCCGAATCGAATACCTTGTTCCCGTCGATGCGAAAGCCCTGCACCTTCAGGCGTATCCCCGGCTCGGCGGGCGCGGCGGGTGCGGTGCTATCTCCCGCCTTGGGCAGGTCCAGCTCCAGCCTGGACGGCGCAGGCAGTTCCGGACGCACGGTTTCGAGATCGCGCATGGTCTGCCCGGCCCTGGGTATGTTGGGTACATTCGGCGCATTGGTTGCATTGGGCGCATTGGACGCGTTGGGCCCACCGGGCACCTGCGCATGCCCCGCGACCGGCAGCAGCAACATCAGGCCGACACCGCAGGCACGCAGCCCGAAAGCGCGGCGCGCAGGCCTGTCACCGGCCGCCCGGCAGGCTTGCGCATCGGCATCGGCATCGGCATTAACAAAGGTTTCACGGCCAGCAGTCACTTGATTTCTTCCCATTGCAATCCCATTCATCTCACGAGCAGCCCAATCGATGCGCATGCGCCGCTCTCAGCCCGGTGGAGTTGGAATTCCTCATCGAGCGCCCCATCGAGCTGCATCGAAACTACCTTTTGACGTTTGCATTCCCGACGATCAGTTCGCCGCTATCCCTGACGGCTTCGTAATGCACCACCGCCTCGTCCGCGGCGGCGCCCTTCAAGCCGGGCAGCGTGAACCGCGTGACGCCAAGCGGCGCGATGGTCTGGCCGTCCAGCTCCACCGATGCGCCCCCGCGCCCGATCTCCATCCGCGCCAGCGACACGTGGTAAGGCGTAGGATTGGTTGCTTCCAGGACGGCGCCGCCCGCCTTCCCTGCCCTGCCGAACGCCCATGTCACTTGCCCGATGGCCCCGTCCGCAGTGCCGGGCAATCCCGCCGGCCGGAACAGCAGCTTCATGCGCGTGCGGTAAGACAGGCGCAGCAGACTGGCGCTGTCCTCGGCCAGCGGCGGCACCTCCAGAAAATTGATCCAGAACACCGACTCGCGGTCCCCCGGCAACGGCTCACCGGTGTAGCGCAGCCGGAGCACCGTCTTGCGCTCCGGGTCCAGCCTGAGCAACGGCGGCGACAAGATGAAGGGCACGCTCAGCCTGGCCGGATCGGCATTGACCTCTCCCTGGTCCAGCCAAACCTGGACCAGGATCGGGCTGTCGCCCGCATTGCGCAGCCTCACGCTCAGCTCCGACAGCTCGGCGGGGTAGACGAAGCGGGTGCCGATGATCGACAACGCCGCCAGCGCCCCGGCCGGCGCCAGGCACAGCAGCAAGGCCAGCATGGCCCCGGCGCGGCGCCACGGCCGCTCGCAACGCGGCCTGCGATCGCTTCTGCCCGGGATGATCGGATTGGTCATGCGGCTCGGCCTTCCCTGGTTCTGCATGCCGGCCGGATTGCCTGGCGCTGCCGTCCTGGTACTGCACAGTTGCCCGGCTCCGGGTTGCTTCGGCTTCACGGACGCGCGGCCAGCTCTTTGCTGCCCACGCCACCGGCCGGCAATGGAAGGCACGGCAGGTCCAGCATCTCGTAGCCGCTGCGTTTGCCCTGCACGCGCGCGGGCAGGGTGTAGTCGATCACGCAGCGCTCTTCAGGCTTCTTGCCCCATTCGACGCGGATCGAGCCGCGGTCCTTCTCGGTGCGCACCACCAGGCGGCTGCCCTGGCCCACGGCGCCGATCTCCGTGCCGCCTTCGGCATCAATGGCGGTGGCGGCGAAGGGCAGCAGTTCGCCATTGGGCATGCGGCTATTGATGAGCACGGCGCGCGCCCTGCGGGTTTCGTAGGTGAGCATCACCACCGAGCCAGCGCGCGGCGCGACGCTGCGCGAGGTCACCTTCAGTTCGACGTCGTCGGGGATGCCCTTGGGATCGACATCGATGCTGTTCAACTGATAGGGGATCAGGCTCGGCACGACCGCGTAGCCGCGCCGGTCCACGCTGGCGCCGCCGTAGCCGACCCGGGCGCCCTGCGCATCCGCCGCATGGACCACGCCGATGGTCTCGCCAAGGGTCTGTGCCAGGGAAATGCCGCCCGGATGAACGACCAGGCCGCCCTGCGCGCTGGCCGATGCCTGCCGATAGCCTTGGCCCTGGCCGATGCTGGCGCCCAGCGTGACGTCGGGCAGGCGCCAGTTGATGCTGGCGTTGCCCGAGGTGGCATTGCGCCGGTCGTCATAAGTACCGGAGAGCGAGTACGAGCCCTTGCCCTGCTGGTCGATGAGCCCCGAAACGCCGGAGGAAACCTGCGTGCCGGCACTGTCGTCGTGCGTGACGAAGGTGTTCAGGACGGGAGCGCCGCGGGCGGACTTTCCCAGTGGAATCGACAGGTTGAGGCTGACCAGCGTGCTGTTGCCGCTGCTGGCTCCCCCATACAACGCCCCCCCGGACCCCGCGTTCTGCACGCGCTGCACGGACACGGAATAGGTGTTGCCGCGCCACTGGTTGCTGTAGCCCAGCGTGAAACTGAGCGCCTGGCCACGCTGGTTCCAGTACTGGAGCGAAGAGCCGTTGAGGTAGACATTGCCGCCGCTCGCGCCGAGCTGCTGGCTGATATTGGCATCCACTCTGCTGCGCATGCGCGCGAAGGAATCGGCCGCCGCGCCGCGCTCGACGGCATCGTGCAGCATCAGCGCATCGCGCAGGCCAAGATAGCCGCGCGTGGAATAGCGGTACGCCAGCAGCGAGAAGTTGGTACCGCTGCTCGGCAGATTCTTGCTGTACGAAACACGGAAGCTGGAGCCACGCAGGCTATCGCCGTTAGGCACGGTGGCCCTGGCCCACGTGACGTCGGCGCCAAAGCCACCGAGGCGCGTGTTGAGCGCCCCGCCCAGCAGCCCGGACACATAGTTGCTGGCCAAGGCCACGCCACCGTAGCCGGTGACCATATTGTTGATGCCGTGTTGCAGTGTGCCCTGCACGACGTACTGTCCGCTGCCTTGCAAAGAGGGGTCGCTAGCCCTGCCCGCGGTCACGCTGTAGCGCGTGACGCCCGGCCGCAACAATTGCACGGTGGTGGCAAAGGGCACCAGGAAGGTAYGCGCCTGCCCGTTGGCCTCTGTCACGGTCACCTGCAGGTCGCCGCCGTAGCTGGCAACCTGCAGGTCATTGATCTCGAACGGCCCCGGTGCCACGGTGGTCTCGTAGACGAGGAAGCCGCGCTGGTGGACCGAGACCCGGGCGTTCGAGCCGGCGGTACCGCGCACCACAGGTGCGTAGTAGCGCTGCGTCTCGGGCAGCATGCGGTCGTCGCTGAAGATCTGCGCGCCGCGGAACGACACCGAATCGAACAGCTCGCCGCTGGTCGAGCTCTCGCCGACCAGCACTTGCGAGCGCAGCGCGGGCAGATCGGTCTGGCCATAGATATAGCCACGCTGATAGCGTGTGCCGGTCAGCGGCGACCAGGTAACCGAGCCGTTGTGGCGCAATCGCAGCGGCCCGAGGTTTGCCCCCAGGTTCAGGCCCGCGTAGGCCTGGGTGGTGTTGCGTCCCTGGCTCTGCGTGGTGAAGATATTGGTGTTGTAGTTGAGCAGCAGCGCCGGAACGCCACTGTCCCATCGCTGCGGATCGACATAGTTTTTCGATGTGGTCAGCCGCAGATAGTATTGCGGCACGGAAAGATAAATCGCCTGCTCCGCCTGGTCGAACTTGAGTTCGGCGCCAGGAACATAGTTGCCGATGTCGGCACAGACCAGGCCTTCGGGCATCGGGTTGGGTGGCCGTGCGGGATCCTGGCCGCGCGCGCTCTTGTTCAGATCGACACCTGCGCGGGTGAGCAGTTCGCGGTCGTAGCATGCCTGTGAGCTTTCCCGGCCCGCAACCTGCTGGAACTCGATATCCTCGGTGCCGCGCCATTGGCCATTGACATGCAGTTCGACGCGGTACTTGCCCGGCGCGACGATATCCAGCCGCTCGAAACGGCTGGTATCGATCGTGATGCCCTCGGCGCCCTGCGCCAGCATGTAGGTGTCGAATATCACCCGTTTGCCGTCCAGGGCGGACAGCAGCCGCGGCTCGGGCGCGGGCCCAGTTCCATCGCTGCCGGCACTTCGCGCGCGCTCCCGGTCGCCGTCCTGTGCTCCTTTGCTTTCCTGCGCCGAGGTTTCGCCAATCTGCGCGCCGAGATCCATGGACTGGCGCGTCCCCGCGCCCTGCCCACCCACAACGGTCGCCGCCGCCCAGGCGGCAGGCGACATCGCGATCGCCGCCACGGCGCCGATCAGGCGAGGCGCAAGGCGCCCCGGCCTGGAGGTCGGCGGCGCTGCCACACTGGCGGCGCGAGCCGGGCCAGCGGGTCGAACAAGGCGAACTGAGGATTGCATAGACCGACGAATTTGTCCTATCTGCGGAAGCTGGAGGCCGCTGTACAACCGATGCGGCGAAAGGAATCGGGATGGGAATGATTGGAGGCCGTTTCCAAAAGATGCTGGCGTCGTTGCGCGGCCTTGGCCGTGCCACTTGTACTGTCTGCGGCCGCGCGCCTAGCCAGAACCGCTTCGCTTCATGTTGAAACGGCCTCTTAGTGGCTAATTTGCCAATGCCTTTTCTTCCGTGTACCGGCCGCCGTAGTCATTGATGACTTCGTATCGGACCAGGGCACCGGGATGATTGCCGGGCTTTGCTTCGGGCAGTACAAAGGTCTCCTTGCCGAGCGGGGCCACCATGCCACCACCCGCGGAGACAAACTTGCCGTCCAGCCTGGCGTCGACCCGGCCGAAGGAAACGTAGTAAGGCGTAGGGTTGCTGACCTCCACGGCAAGCTGCTTCGCCATCTTTCCACCCGGCCCCTTGCCATCGACGGTGGCCAGCTTCCAGGCAAGCTTGCCAGGAGCGGCATCGACGTCCGTCAGTTGCACGGGCCGGAAGAAGACCTTGATACGGCTGCGGAAGGCGAACAGGAGCGCGTTCTCGGCGCCCTCCTTCGTTGAGGGCACCTCCAGTACATTGAGCCAGAATACCGTCTCGCGATCGGCCGGCAGTGGTTCCTGCGTATAGGCGATGCGCAGCACCGCGCCCTTGCTCGGCTCCACCCGGCCGACCGCCGGCGAAACCATGAAGGGAACCCGGACTTTCTCGGGCGGAACGTCCGCCTGGCCGTCGTCCAGCCAGTTCTGCACGAGAACGGGCTCGCTGCCGATGTTGTTCAGCCTGACGGTAACCTCGCGGGCATCGGACGGGAAGACCAGTCGCGTACCCTGTATGACAATGGAAGCCTGCGCCAAGCTGGCGCAGGCGGCGAGCGCCACGACACCGGCGGCAAGAAGTGAAGAGATGCGAGCGACCGACGTCATGGCATTCCTGGCAATTTAACCTGGCTCGATTTAGTAGTAGGCCATCGTGTAGCGGATGAACGAGTTGCCCGCGCCCGCCGTGACGGAGGCGGCGGTCTGGACATAGGCCGCGCTGTAGGTCAGCGTTGCGGTGTTGTCAGTGATGGTGGCCACCTGCGGGCTCGCCTGTGCCTGGTTCAGCGCGATCTTGCCGGTGGCTTTGTTGCCGTTGTCGCTAACCTCGATCTGCACGCCTTTCGCCGCAGCGGTGCCCTGCAGGATCAGGTTGCCGGTGACGGGATCGATGTTGGCGGAGCCCGTATCAAAGGAGATGGAAGCCTTCGTTTTATTCTTGCAGGCCGTGCCGCCGCCCAGTACCAGGCTGAACGGTACCGCGGCGGATTTCACGCCAACGCCCGTGAAGATGACGGGGTCCACACGGCCCAGATCGACGGTGGTGCGATTGTTGGGCCCGGCCGGCTGGCCGTTGATGGTGCAGGTGACGTCCGTGATGGAGCCGGTAAAGTCGAGCTGGCCGTCGAACGCATGCGACAGCGAGGGAGCCATGGCGGCCATGACCACACAGCCGGCTGTGAGAGAGCCGAGAATAGTACGTTTCATAGGGTTTCCTTCTTCCGTTGGTAGTTGGGGCAATGAATCAATCGATTAGACGATTAGATGCACCCCGATTTAAATGCGGGTCCACATGGAACCGATGCACCGGCTTCCGAATCGAACCGCACCCCGCTTGACGCATTAAACGCAAAGTGGAGTCACAGAAAGATTCGCAATGACGCTGAGGCCACTTGACGGTGACCAAATCATAGATCTCATGAAATAAAATAAACCCAAGAAAATTCTTGTTTTACGGAAAAGAATTAAATCAATACCTGGATACTTCCAGCCCTATCGTCACGCGAAAGTCGAAGCCCCGTCTCAACGACACGCAGCCGGCAACTAACGGAATGTGGGCACAGCGGGCTGTAAACATGCGCGGACGCGCCTTCACTCTCGTATTTTTTGGCGCGGATGGCCAAGCCGTCGGGGCGCGCGGGTGGACGAAGAATTCGAGGGGCTGGATCTGAGCGATCCGAGGCGGGATCGGCGTGCAAAGGCGCTGCGCAAACGGCTTGGGGCCAGGCCGACGGCGAGCGCTCCGGGCGCGTGCGATGGATGCTCGGAGAGCATCCATCGCCGCCTATCGATTTCCCGGCGACGAGGAGATCGAGTGAGTGCGCCCTGCCGGGCGCACCATAAAAAAAACCGCAGCACCAGGCTGCGGTTTTTTTTCGCCGAGGCAAAAGCCCCGGCCAGGCAAGTGCTACCGCCCGATCAGATCTCTTCGTACAGCGGCAGCGTCAGGAACTCGGCAAAGTCCTCCGACGTGGACATCTGCTCGAAGATCTCGCCGGCGCGGTCATACGTCGTGGTGTCGCCACCGACGAAAGCCTTGACCTTGGCCAGTTCCTCCGGGATCAGCGTGCGCACCATCTCGGCGGTCACCTTGCGGCCGTCTTCCAGCTTGCCCTTGGGCGAGCGGATCCACTGCCACACCTGCGAGCGCGAGATCTCGGCAGTGGCGGCGTCTTCCATCAGGTTGTGGATGGGCACGCAGCCGTTGCCAGCCAGCCAGGAGCCGAGGTAGTGGATGCCGACGTTGATGTTCATGCGCAGGCCGGCTTCGGTGATCGGGGTTTCCGGCTGGAAGTCCAGCAGGTCCTTGGCCGCCACGTTGACGTCGTCGCGCTGCTTGTCGAACTGGTTGGGCTTGTCGCCCAGCACTGCCACGAATTCCTTCATGGCCGGCTCGACCAGGCCCGGGTGAGCCACCCAGCCGCCGTCGTAGCCGTCGGTGGCGTCGCGCTTCTTGTCGTTGATGATGCCTTGCATGGCGATGGCGTTCTTCTCCGGATCGTTCTTGATCGGGATCAGTGCGCTCATGCCGCCGATGGCGGGCGCGCCGCGCTTGTGGCAGGTCTTGAGCAGCAGCAGCGCGTACGAGCGCATGAACGGCGCGGTCATGGTGACCTTGGCGCGGTCGGCCAGGCAGAAGTTCTTGTCGACCTTGAACTTCTTGATGCACGAGAAGATGTAGTCCCAGCGGCCAGCGTTCAGGCCGGCGCTGTGCTCGCGCAGCTCGTACAAGATTTCTTCCATCTCGAAGGCGGCCAGGATCGTTTCGATCAGCACGGTTGCCTTGACGGTGCCTTGCGGCAGGCCGATTTCGTTCTGGGCCATGACGAAGACGTCGTTCCACAGACGCGCTTCGAGGTGGCTTTCCATCTTTGGCAGGTAGAAGAAGGGGCCGGCGCCGCGTGCGATCTGTTCCTTGGCGTTATGGAACAGGAACAGCGCGAAGTCGAAAATGCCGCCGGAGACGCGCTGGCCGTCGATGGTGACGTGCTTCTCGTCCAGGTGCCAGCCACGCGGGCGCACTTGCAGCGTGGCGATCTTGTCGTTCAGCTTGTAGTGCTTGCCGTTGGAATCCAGCGTGAGGGTGCGGCGCACGGCGGCCTTGAGGTTGACCTGGCCCTGCAACTGGTTATGCCAGTTGGGGGTGTTGGAGTCCTCGAAGTCGGTCATGTAGCTGTCCGCGCCGGAGTTGAACGCGTTGATGACCATCTTGGCTTCGACCGGGCCGGTGATTTCCACGCGGCGGCAATGCAGTGCCGGCGGCACCGGCGCGACCTTCCAGTCGCCTTCGCGCACGCTCTTGGTTTCCCGCAGGAAGTCGGGCAGTTCGCCGGCGTCCAGGCGCTTGGTGCGCTCGACGCGGGCGGCCAGCAGTTCCTGGCGGCGCGGCTCGAAGGCGCGATGCAGTTTGTCCACCAGGGCCAGGGCCGCCGGCGTGAGGATGTCTTCGTAAGCCGGCAGGATTTCGCCGGTAATCTTCATGCCCGCAGGCAGCGTGATGGCCATCAGTGTTCTCCTGTGATCGATGGTTGATTAAAGGTGCCCGCCGTCAAACCGCCGCACCTTGGGCGCGGACGAATTCGAGCAGGTCATTCATGTCGTGCCCGGTGCCGGAAGGACTCACATCGAGCCGCTCCGCCGGATGACCGGCACGATTGATCCAGAACGTGGTGTAGCCGTACCAGGTGGCGCCGCAAGCGTCCCAGCCATTGGACGAGACGAAGAGGATCTCCCCTGCCGGCACGCCAAACGCCTTGGGGCCCAGCGCGTACGCCTCGGGCGCGGTCTTGTACATGCGCACCGCGTCGACCGACAGCACGTGGTCGAACAGCCCGTGCATGCCAGCACTCTTGACCGAAATATCCAGCATCTGCGGATTGCCGTTGGAAAGAATGCCCAGCGGCAGCCCGGCTGCCCGCAGGCGCTTGAGCGCGCCGAGGTTTTCCGGGAAGGCCGACAAGCACGCGTACTCCTTGAGCAGTTGCGCCTCCAGGGCCGGGTCCAGCACCAGTTGCAGGCGCTCGGCCGCATAGCGCAGCGCATCCACTGTCAGCGCCCAGAACGGCTTGTAGTATGCGCCGTCGGGCGCGGCCATCGAGCGGATGCGGGTGTAGTCGATCTGACGCTCGCGCCACAGCAGCGCCAGCGCCTCGCCCTTACCCGGAAACAATTGCTCCGCGCGCGCGGTGACGGAATACACGTCGAACAGCGTGCCATAGGCATCGAAGACGACTGCGCGGATCTTTTGCATGAGCTGGAGCGGTTCCCTTGGACAAATCCGGCGAATCCGGCAAACCCGGCAGGCCAGCGCCACTGCGTGGGCCTGTACACCAATGAATGCATAGCATTGTAGGGAGACGTTGCAGTGCGGCAAAGTCGGTCAGGGTCACTTGATCTTTTACTTTTACCCCACTAATCTTCGCTAACGATGTAAAGATAAGGCACCAAATCCACCCCATTGCCTCGCCCGCCCCCTGCTTTGGGCGGCATGAGGCACAAAACTGGCGAGCTTCGTGGATCATTTCAAACAACTGGAGACGTTCGTCTCGGTAGCCGCACGGGGCAGCCTTTCGGCGGCCGCGGCGGCTGAAGGCGTGGCGCCGGCCATCATCGGCCGGCGCATCGATGCGCTGGAAGAGCGCCTGGGCGTCAAGCTGCTGCTGCGCACCACGCGCAAGATCAGCCTGACCTTCGAAGGCTCGGCCTTCCTGGAAGACTGCCAGCGCATCCTCAACGACCTGCACAACGCCGAGGCCAGCGTCTCGGCGGGCGGCGTCAAGGCCAGCGGCCACCTGCGCGTGACCGCGCCGGCGGGCTACGGGCGCAAGCACGTGGCACCGCTGGTGCCGCTGTTCATCGAATCGCACCCGGATGTGACCATCACGCTGGACCTGTCGGACCGCGTGGTGGATCTCGTCAACGAAGGCTTCGACTGCGCCATCCGCCTGGGCGACCTGCCCGACTCCAGCCTGGTGTCGATCCGCCTGGCGGAGAACCGGCGCGTGGTGGTGGCGTCCCCCGATTACCTGGCGCGCCATGGCGTGCCCGCCCTGCCCGAGGATCTCACCCGTCACAACTGCCTGGCCTTCGGCGCCAGCGCCAACGTGCAGCGCGGCTGGGCCTTCCAGCAGGAAGGCCGCGCGGTCACGGTCAAGGTGGGCGGCACCATGGAATGCACCGATGGCGCGGTGCTGCACGCGTGGTGCCTGCACGGCCACGGGCTGGCATGGCGCTCCTGGTGGGAAGTCGGGCAGGAAATCGCCAGCGGCCGGCTGGTCACGGTGCTCGACGAGTTCCAGGCGCCGCCGATCGGCATCCACGCTGTCTTTCCGCAGCGCAAGCACCTGCCGCTGCGGGTGCGGCTGTTCATCGACCACCTGAAGAACACCTATGGGAACCCGGCTTACTGGCGCCGCGCGGAACAGGCATCCGCCACCGGCAAGCCGCAACTGGCGGTCAATTCCTAGTTCGATTTGATTTAGGGCAATGCCCCATGCGCCACCCCTGCCTACAATGAAAGCTGACAGGCGCCGTGCGGCCTGCCTCCGTCCAAAGGTAAATCCGGTCCATTCGCCCCAAAGGAGTCCAGCATGTTCAAGCACATCCTGCTACCCACCGACGGTTCGGAACTGTCCAAGAAGGCCATCGACGGCGCGCTGGAGCTGGCCAAGACAATCAATGCGCGGGTCACCGCCTATGTCTGCCTGGAGGAGTATCCCTACACGCCGTTCAGCGAGATCGTGGTGGAGGCGCCACAGGCCTTCAGGGACCGCATCGAAAGCCAGGCCAAGCTATACCTGAAGGAAGTGGAAACCGCCGCCCGGGCCGACGGCATCAGCTTTGACGCCGACATGTCCACCTTTGCGGTGCCCTACCTGGGCATCATCGACGCAGCCGAGCGCCATGGCTGCGACGTGATCTTCATGGCCTCGCACGGCAGGCGTGGCTTGTCGGGCTTGCTGCTGGGCAGCGAAACCCAGAAGGTGCTGACGCACACCGATATCCCGGTGATCGTGTATCGCTGAGCGCGCCCTGGCGCCAAACCCCAAACGACAAAAAGGCTGGCCGCCCGGAACGGGGCAGCCAGCCTTTCTTGCTTGACCGGCCGCCTTTGCGGCAAGGCCGGCCTGGATCAGCTGCTCTTCTTGATGCGGTCTTCGATGTGCTTGGCGCGATCGTCCGAGCCCGGGTGCGACGAGAACATGCTGGACTTGCCGCCATCCAGCTTGGCCAGCTTCTGGAACGCCGTGACCAGGCCACGGGTATTGGCCTTGTTCTTGGTCAGCACATCGAACGAGTAATCGTCGGCGGCGCTTTCCTGCGTTTGCGAGAATTGCGCGTTGATCAGTTGCTCGCCCATTTCGCCCAGCTGCGAGGCCGACAGCGCGGCCACGGTGCCACCGGCGGCGGCCAGCGCGCCGCGCGCCGCCATGGCGGTGTACGCCACTTGCATCTTGTTCTTGGTGTGGCCCAGCGCCACGTGGCCCAGCTCATGCCCCACCACGCCGCGCACTTCGTCGTCGGTCATCATGTCCATCAGGCCGCTGTACACGCGCACGCAGCCGTTGGCCATGGCCCAGGCGTTGACGTCCTTGGTCAGGTAGACCTTGGCGTTGACGTTGGGCAGGCCGCTCGACTGCAGGCCCGCCATGATCTTGGTCAGGCGTTTGTTGTAGGTGCTGCTAGGGGCAGCGATCTTGTTGGCCTTGTCGAGCTCGGCGCAAGACTGGTCGGACATGGTCTTGACATCGCCGTCGCTCAGCGAGGCCGCCTTGAGCAGCGAGGTGCCGGCGCCCATCATGCCGTCGACATTGGTGCCCGCGCAGCCGGCCAAGGCAGCGCAGAGCGCGACGATAGCGGCCAGGGAAAGTTTGTGCTTCATGTTTGTTGCCTTCTTGGGATCGACACCGACCGGGTTGCTCGCCAGTGACTTGAATGGAGATGTGCCGGCGGCTGGCCGGCGACCTGCGGTGTGGCTCTGCTTACACACGGGCAGCATCATATCGCCAAAAAACATCTCAATTTAGCCACAAATGACCGAATTGCCAAAATACACAATTTTTAACATTTTTTCACAGGGCGGCCCCAAAAAGCAAAAAACCGCGCCGTCCCTGAGAGGGAGACGGCGCGGCGCCTAATTGAAGGGCGTGATGGTCGCACGCCCCTCAAGATGACCGGCTATTGGGCCAGTCAGCCATTCCGCTTTTCGATCTCGCGATCTGAAGCTTCAGGCCACTTTCTTATCGAAGAATTGTTCGTCTTCGGTCGAACCCTTGAGGGCGGTCGTGGACGACTGGCCGCCTTCGATGGTCTGGGTCACGGCGTCGAAGTAGCCGGTGCCGACTTCGCGCTGGTGCTTGACGGCGGTAAATCCCTTCTCGGCGGCCTTGAACTCGTTTTCCTGCAGTTCGACGAATGCGCTCATCTGGTTGCGGGCATAGCCGTAGGCCAGGTTGAACATCGAGTAGTTCAGCGAGTGGAAGCCGGCCAGCGTGATGAACTGGAACTTGTAGCCCATGGCGCCCAGTTCCCTCTGGAACTTGGCGATGGTGGCGTCGTCGAGGTTCTTCTTCCAGTTGAASSWSGGCGAGCAGTTGTAGGCCAGCATCTTGCCCGGGAACTTGGCGTGCACGGCTTCGGCAAACTTCTTGGCGAATTCCAGGTCAGGCTTGCCGGTTTCGCACCACACCAGGTCGGCCACTTCGGCGTAGGCCAGGGCACGGGAGATCGATTGCTCGATGCCCGGCTTGACGCGGTAGAAGCCTTCCACCGTGCGCTCGCCGGTGCAGAACGGGCGATCGCGCTCATCCACGTCGGAGGTCAGCAGATCGGCGGCTTCAGCATCGGTACGAGCGATCACCAGGGTCGGCACGCCGGACACGTCGGCGGCCAGGCGCGCGGCGGTCAGCTTGGCAACGGCTTCACGCGTCGGCACCAGCACCTTGCCACCCATGTGGCCGCATTTCTTGACCGAAGCCAACTGGTCTTCGAAGTGAACGCCGGCAGCGCCTGCGTCAATCATCGACTTCATCAGTTCGAAGGCATTGAGCACGCCGCCGAAACCGGCTTCGGCGTCAGCCACGATCGGTGCGAAGAAATCGGTATCGCCCTTGCCTTCGCTCCACTGGATCTGGTCGGCGCGCTGGAAGGTGTTGTTGATGCGGCGCACCACTTGCGGCACCGAGTTGGCCGGGTACAGCGACTGGTCGGGGTACATTTCGCCGGCCAGGTTGGCGTCGCCTGCGACTTGCCAGCCCGACAGGTAGATGGCCTTGAGGCCAGCCTTGACCTGTTGCATGGCCTGGTTGCCGGTCAGCGCGCCCAGCGTGTTGACGAACGGCTCGGTGTTCAGCAGGTGCCACAGCTTCTCGGCGCCGCGGCGGGCCAAGGTGTGCTCAATCTGCACGGAGCCGCGCAGGCGCACGACGTCATCGGCGGTGTAGTGACGCGCGACGCCCTTCCAGCGGGGATTGGTATCCCACTCATTTTGCAGGTTCTTTGCTTCGGTTTCGCGGGACATTTCACTCTCCTAGAGTTCAAAGCGGGGATGGCATTGGAAACTTGCGACAGGCTGGGCGGACCGTGGTGCCGACTTGCCGACCGGGGCACTTTCGGGGGTGTTTTGGCGGCGCTGATCTGCTGGCCTCGCCACCCCTGTTTTTTGCCGTTTAGGTCATGTGTCTTATATAAGAGTGTAGGAAAACACCTCGCGTCGCAACAGCTGGGAATGCAGTCCTCGCTTAGTTTTTTTCTCTTTTATAATCAATGCTTTACAATATATTTTTCACCATGTGGCAAGCAATCTTCCATCATGAGAAATGCCCGTTGTGCTGCGCATCACCATTTTTTGCCGCACAAAACAGCTTTCCGCATTATGAAATTTCGGGATTTGACGCCATCCGCACCTGGCGTAATGCCAGCGGCTCCGGACCGCCATCGATATGTCCGGCCAGGTCGCGCACCATCGCCGCCATGCTGGCGGGGTCCGCCAGCGGCAGCCAGTGCCGCGCGCTGACCTCCCGGCGCCACCAGCGCTCCACCCAGCGCGACAGATCCTCGGACAGCGCCGGCCTGACATAGCGATCCAGCAGTGGCACGATCACCTGCACCGGCGCGTGCGCATGACGCTCGCCCGGTGAAAGCAGGCGCGGCAGCATATTGGCGCGATACAGCGCCAGCCCGTGACGGCCGTCCTCCGCCTGGGTGGGATTGGGATCCGCCTCGATGCCCTCGGTCCGCCTCAGGTAAAGCGGCCAGGCGCGGCCCATCCAGAGCCGCCAGCTTAGCTCGGGCAGCCACGGCAGATGGAAGATATAGATGTACCAGGACGAGGCCATCTGCCGCAGCGAGCGCGAGAGCGCCGTGAACGACAGACGCCGGTTTCCTCGCATCCAGTGGCCGACATGGTCCAGGCAAGGCCCGGAGCACGACGTGAACGAAGCGATGCGGCCGCGCAGGCGTGGCTCGGTGACAAACTCCCAGCATTGGATCGAGCCCCAGTCATGGCCGACCAGGTGGACGGGCGCATCGGGAGAAACGGCGTCGATCACCGCGCTGAAGTCGTCCGCCAGGCGCGCCAGACGATAGGCCGCCACGCCCTTGGGCGCCGAAGAGCCGCCGGCGCCGCGCACATCGTAGGCCACTACGTAATAGTCATTGGCCAGCAGAGGCGCCACGCCATGCCAGACCGCGCTGTTGTCCGGATAGCCGTGCACCAGCACCATGGCCGGGCGCGCGGGATCGCCCCAGGTCTTGACGGCAAGCCGCACGCCGCCGGACTGGACGAATCGCTGGTTGGGAAGGGAATGGGGAGTGTGCATGCTTGACCATGACATCGGACGATGGAATGGTTGCCGATGCTACGCCAAGACTGGCCGCGCGGCGAGCGCGCGGCGTAGCGTTTCAAACGCAAGCCGGCTAACGGGCGCGCCGGTAGGCCACCCAGTCGCCGGATGCAATGCGCGGCAGGCCCGCGACCGCCTCCTCGCCCACCGGGTAAAGCAGGCAGCTGACGGCTTGATCGCCAACCGCCACCACGCGCTCCTCGCGCACGAACAACGAGGCCTGGCCCGGATAGACCTCCTCGATCTCGTCGAGCACCGGCACCAGTGCGGCATCGACCTCGTACAAGTCGCCGGCCACGCCGGGCGCGGCGGCGTCCAGCACCAGCCCGGGATACGTGCCGAAGTCATAGAGCCGCCCCGCCACGGTCGCGCTACCGATCAGGCGCGGCGCGGCAATGCCGTGCCTGCGCGCGGCCGCGTTGAGGTCGTTGACTTCGCCCGCGCGCAGCGTGCCATAGACAAAGACCACCGGCATGCTCAGCCCTCCAGCCTGGTGTCCGCCACCAGCACGCCATCGGCGTCAACATAGATCCAGTTGCCGGGCCGCACCACGGCGCCGGGCATTTGCACCGTGACCTCGCGCTCGCCCACATTGCGCCTTTGGCTCTTTTGCGGATGCAGGGCCAGGGCGCGCACGCCGATATCGCACACCGCAAGCTCCCCGCTGTCACGCACGCAGCCATTGACGAGGATGCCGGCCCAGCCGTTCTTCTCGGCCAGCACGCCAAGGTTGCCGCCCACCAGCGCGCAGCGCAGCGAGCCGCCGCCATCGACCACCAGCACGCGGCCGTTGCCCGGCGATTCGACCGCCTCGCGCACCAGCGAGTTGTCCTCGAACACCTTGAGCGTGGCCGCTGGGCCAGAGAAAGCGGCGCGCTTGCCGAAATGCTGGAATACCGGCGACAGCACGCGCAGCGAGCCGTCGGCCAGGCGAGCCTCATTGGCGTCGCACAGGTCAGTGGTAGCAAAGCTCATGAAGGGCTCCCGAATCAGAAAGGTGGAAAGCGGTAAGTGGATGAGTTGCTGGTGCCTGCGTCAGCCTTTGTCAGCCGGCGGCCGCCCGCTTGCCCGCCACCTCGCGGCGGGAGCGGTTGCCATTGCCAACCGTAACGGCGGTGAAGATCGCCAGCATCTGGAAGGCGCCGATCATGAAGAACACCCAGCTCGGCCAGTGCGCATCCATCAGCATGCCGAAGAACAGCGGCCCGCTGGCCAGGCCGATATCCAGGCCCGAATAGACCACGCCATAAACCCGGCCCGTGGCGCCGGCAGGCGCTGCCGCACGCACCAGCAGATCGCGCGAAGGCCCGGCCGTGCCCGCGCCGAAGCCGATCACGCCCATCAGCACCGGCACCATCACGGCCGGCAGCACGCCCAGCCCCACCACGATCGCGACCAAGCCCGACAACGTGAAGCTCATTGCGATCAGGCGGTCGTGGTTGCTGGTGCGTCCCGCGGCAAAGCCACCCACGATCATGCCGCCCGCGCTGCACAACATATAGACGGTGTACGACGCCGTGGCGAGGGTCAGCGGCATGCCGTAGAGCTGGGTCAGCGCGGTCGGCGCGAAGCTCTGGATGCCGGAGAACGAAAAGGTGGTGACGAGGAAGAAGGCCCAGCAGATCCACACTTGCGGCAGCTTCAGGAACGCGAGCATGCTGCCGCCTGCCTTGGCCGCCGCGGTGGCCGCCCTGGGCGCCGCACCAGCGGCGGCGCGGGGATCCAGCACATGCCGGAAGGCCAGCAGCACGGCCAGCACGCCAAAGGCCACCGCCGAGGCGCTGGCAAGCGCGGTGCGCCAGCTGCCGAGCTCGGCAATGGTCACCAGGAAGATCGGCGCCGCGGCCCAGCCGAGGTTGCCCGAGATGCCATGCACCGAGAACGCATGCCCCAGCCGCGGCTGGGAAACATGCTTGTTGAGCAAGGTGAAATCGGCGGGATGGAACACGCCGTTGCCGATCCCGGCCACGCCCGCGCCAAGCAGCAGCATCGCGTAGCTCGGGCTGATCGACAGCAGCAAGGCCGCCGCGCCCAGCAGCCCGAGGCCGCCGAACAGCACCGGCGTCGCGCCAAAGCGGTCCACCACGAAGCCCGACGCGGTCTGCACCACGGCCGACACGGCAAAGAACACCGTCATCAGCAAGCCCAGCTCGGCATAGCTCAGGCCGAACTCGGCCTTGATCCACGGGAACAGGGGCGCCAGCAGGAGGTGAAAGAAGTGGGAAACGCCGTGGGCCAGGCCGACCAGGCCGATGACCTGGGCGTCGTGGCGCAGCGGATTGCGAACGGGATCGAGGGTGGCGGCAGTCATCGGGCGGCTATCTGGCTGGGCTTGGCATGGCGCGTTGGCCATGCTGCCAGGCTCAAGAGGCGCGCTGCAAATACCGCATCATAGAGTAAAACCACCCGTGGCAGGGGTGCCCTGCGCGTTACATCTGTTTAAACAGATAGGCGTACTGACGCGCCACCGGCAAGGTTTCAGAGCGATTGCGCAGCTTGAGCGCGAGCCGCCCCAGCGACTGGTTCACGGCACTGGCCACGCAGTCGATATTGACCACCGTGCCGCGATGGATCTGCCAGAAGCGCTCGGGGTCGAGCTGCTGCGACAGCTCGCGCAGGCTGGTGCGGATCAACGCCTCGCCGCTGGCGGACACCACGTTGACGTACTTGTCCGTCGCCTCCAGGTAGATCACCTCATCCACCGGAATGATGCGGATCTCCTGGCCGACCAGCGCCTTGATAAAGCGCAGGTAGCCATGTTGCGACGCGCCCGCTGGCGCTTGCTGCCCGGGCCCGCCTGACTCCAGGGTCTCCAGGCGCGCCAGCAATTGCGCCAGGCGATCGGTATCGAGGGCGGCGCCGCCCTCCTCGCTGGCCTGCGCCTGGGCCGCCAGCCTCGCCTTGAGGCGGTGCACCGTGGCCTCCAGCCGCTCGGGCTGCACCGGCTTGAGCACGTAATCGACCGCCTCGCGCTCGAAGGCTTCCAACGCGAACTGGTCGTATGCCGTGACGAACACCACTAGCGGCGGCGAATCGAACTCCATCAGCTCGCGCGCCACGTCCATGCCGCTCATGCCTGGCATGCGGATATCGAGAAACGCGACCTGGGGCTGGTGCTGGCGGGCCGCCTCCAGCGCGGACACGCCGTCATGGACCACGCAGACGATCTGCGCCTCGGGCCAGAGGCTGGACAATTCGGCATGCAAGGCACGCGCGAGCAGCGGCTCGTCGTCGGCGATCAACAGGGTCGGGGCCATGGAAACGGAAGTAAGGGGCGGATCGGTCGAGGCAAGCCTAATCAGTCTAATCAGTCCAAGCAGTCGAAACGGCTAAGGGCGAGGTGCCTCAAGAATGGGAAATGCCTTGCGTGGCAGCGCTCACGGGGGGGATGGCGCGCGCGCCGGCGGCCTTGCACGCGGGCACCGGCATGGGTGCGTTGACGGCGGCAAGCGCCGCCGTGCGCACAACGGGCAACGTCAGCCGGACGATCACGCCGCGTGGCGTGTTTTCTTCCATCTGCATGCTGGCCGCCGCGCCGAAAATCCGCGCCAGCCGCTCGCGCACATGGGTCAGCCCAAGGCCGGAGCCCTTGGTCACGGCATGTCCGAAACCTACCCCGCTATCGGTGATGATCACCTGCACGGCGTTGTCGCCCTGCGCCCGGGCCGACAGCACGATCCTGCCGCCATGCATGCACGGCTCGATGCCGTGGCTGACCGCGTTCTCCACCAGCGGCTGGATCAGCATGGGCGGGATCTCGACCTCCGCCAGCTCGGGCGGAAGCTCGATCTCATAGGCCAGGCGCGTGCCGAAACGCAGGGCCTGGATGTCCAGGTAGCTGCGCAGCAACTCGAACTCCTGGCGCAGCGTGCATTGCTCGGCGCGCGTGTGCGACAGCGACATGCGCAGGAATCCGATCAGCCGCTGCAGCAGGCGCCTTGCGGCCTGCTGGTCGGTGGCAATCAGGCAGTCCAGGTTGGCCAGGGAGTTGAACAGGAAATGCGGCTCGATCTGCGCCTGCAGGGCCATCAGCTGCGCGCGCACCAGTTGCTTTTCGGCCTCTTCGCGCTGCAGCGCGTCGAGCGCGGCCTGCCGCTCGAGATGGGCGAGCTTCTCGCGCGACCAGTAGAAGTAAATCATGCTGGCCGATGCAAGCATGCCCACTACCAGGCACATGCGCAGCATATCGGTAGCTTCCTCGAAGGACTTCGCCGGCTCGTTCAGTACCACGCGTGTGGTCCAGCTGCCCATGATCACGCCCAGCGGCACGGCAACGGCAGTCAGGCACAGGAAGGGCCAGCGCGTGGGACGATCATTCCACCAGATCAGTACGCGGGCGATATCGATCAGCAGCCAGATCGACAGGCCGATAAGCTGACTGTAGACGAAGTTGTGCCACAGCGAGCCGCCCGTGCGGAAACCGTAGTTCAGGCTGACGGCGATGATGGTGTTCGCGCACAGCACGAACACCAGGTCGCGCCCGAGGATCGAGATCCTGGAGGGGATGGCGGCGGGACAGCGATCCAGCGCTTTCATAGGGGCAAGGTCGAGGATGACTGAGCGTTATTGGTTATTGTAAAGGCCGATCACAGGCGCTGACAGCCGTCGCCCGGCTCGCGGGCACGCGGCACCACGTTGGCGTCATCCATCGCGGGATTGGCACCGTGGCCGTGCAACGCGGCCCACCACTGCCCCGACAGCACATAGCGCGGAAACGTGATCCATTGCTCGGCCAGGATCCGCCGGGCGATGTCGAGCGGGCCGGCAAACGGCTCGGGCCTGACCGCCTCAAGCCGGTGCCCCCGCCCTTGCAGCATCATCGACAAGGCCATGCACAGCACGCCAAGCCCTACCGCGGGCACGGATAGCAACAGCACGCCATAGACCAGCAGCACATTGCCGGCCATGAACATCGGCACCGCGACAATGTGCAGCAACAGGCTGCGAGGGTGATTGTGGTTGCGGGCGTAGCCGCGCCATTGCCAGCTCAGCAGCCCTTCAGGGCGCGCGCTCATGGCTTGGGGCCGCGCTGGTCGACGCGCCGCCAGGCCAGGCGGCGCACAAGCACGATGGCGCCCAGGGCGATCAGCAGCACGGGCCAGCCATCCCGCACCAGGTAGGCTGGCAGCAGGCCGCCGTTTTGCGCGAGGAACACCGCGCCCAATGCAATCAGGATGATCGGGGCGATCAGCCCCTTGCCGCCACGGCCTTGCTTCATCGCGCTCTCCTCTCGTGCGGACCCGCGCACCGTCGATATTGCGGTGCATCAAGCCATGTGACGGTATCAACGTATTCCGCCACGGACAGTAGCGACTTTACGCGGACACCGGTCGCTACGAAAGTGGCGTGCGACGAATGGAATGCGGATGGCGCGAATCGCGAGGATGCGGCGCGATCGGCACCGGGCCTGCCCAGGTGCCGCTAGCCCAGGTTGTCAGGCCTCGACCACCTGCCCGCCCGCCGGCTCGGACAGCGCGCTGCTGACGGTATCGCGCGAGAGGTGCGGCGCGAACATGTTGATGAAGGCATGCGCGTAGCCGCGCAGGTAGGCGCCGCGGCGCACGGCCACGCTGGTGGTGTTGGGCTCGAACAGATGGTCGGCCGCGATCCGCACCAGCCCGGCGTCCTTGCGCTCGTCGTAGGCCATCGAGGCGATGATGCCCACGCCCAGCTCCAGCTCCGCGTAGGTCTTGATGACGTCCGCGTCCATCGCGGTCAGCACGATCTCCGGCTGCAGGCCGGCGGCGGCAAAGGCGCCGTCGATCTTGCGGCGCCCGGTGAAGCCGGCATCGTAGGTAATGATCGGGAAGCCGGCGATGTCTTCCAGCGTCGGCTCCGGCAGGTGCGTCAGCGGGTGATCCGGCGAAACCACCAGCACGTGGCGCCAGGTATAAGCCTCGAACGAGGTCAGCCCGGCCTCGCTGGCCACCGCCTCGGTGGCGATGCCGATATCGGCCTGGCCGCTCAGCACCAGCTCCACAATGTGCGCGGGCGAGGCTTCTTGCAGCGCAAGCGTCACATGGGGGTAAGCGCGGCGGAAGCTCTGCACCACCTTGGGCAAGGCATAACGCGCCTGGGTGTGGGTGGTGGCCACCGTCAGGCGGCCGGTATGGCGCCCGGCGAATTCGTCGCCCGCCTGGCGCAGGTTCTCGGCCTCGAGCAGCAGGCGCTCGACGATCCGCACGATTTCGCGCCCGGGCTCGGTCAGGCCGGTCAGGCGCTTGCCGTAGCGCTCGAAGATCTCGACGCCGAGCTCTTCCTCCAGCTCGCGGATCTGGCGCGAGACACCGGGCTGCGAGGTGTAGAGCGCATTGGCCACCTCGGTCAGGTTGAATTGGCGGCGCACCGCCTCGCGGATGGAACGTAGTTGCTGGAAGTTCATTGTGCGGCTCCTGCCGGCGTGCCCCTGGCGCTAGCCGGGGCGGATGAATGGGGTTGGACGAAGACACGCAGCCGGCGCGGCCGCACGGCGAGCAGCTCGCCCTCGCGGAAGCCCTGGTGGCGGAAGCGCTCGAGCGGCAGCGCCACTTCGATGACTTCCTGGGTGTCTTCACGTTCCAGTTCGAGCTGGGCCACGGGGCCCAGGGTGAGCGCGCGGCGCAGCGTCACGGCAATACCGTCGGTGCCGGGCGAATAGCGCTCGAGGTCGAGATCGTGCGGGCGGACATAGGCCACGGCGTCGCCGGCGGTCTCATGGCCGCTGCCGATCACCGGCAGGATCGAGTCGCCGGTATGCAGCAGGCCGCCCCGCTCCCCGACCTCAAGCCGGCCGTGGAACAGGTTGACGTTACCGAGAAAGCCGAACACGAACGGCGTGGCCGGATGGTTGTAGACCGCCTCCGGCGTGCCCGCCTGCTCCACATGGCCGCGGTTCATCAGCACCACCTGGTCGGCCACTTCGAGCGCCTCTTCCTGGTCGTGGGTGACAAACACGCTGGTGACATGGAGCTCGTCGTGCAGGCGGCGCAGCCAGCGGCGCAGTTCCTTGCGCACCTTGGCGTCGAGCGCGCCGAAGGGCTCGTCGAGCAGCAGCACGCGCGGCTCCACCGCCAGCGCGCGGGCCAGCGCGATACGCTGGCGCTGCCCGCCGGACAACTGCGGCGGATAGCGGTCGGCCAGCCAGTCGAGCTGCACCAGTTCCAGCAATGCGCGCACCTTGTCGCGGATCTGCGCCTCGCCGGGGCGCTCGGCGCGCGGCTTGACGCGCAGGCCGAAGGCCACGTTCTCGAACACCGTCATGTGCTTGAACAGCGCGTAATGCTGAAACACAAATCCAACCTGGCGCTGGCGCACGTGCTGGTGCGAGGCATCGCGCCCTTCCAGCAGGATCTGGCCAGCGTCGGCGCGTTCCAGGCCGGCGATGATCCGCAGCAGCGTGGTCTTGCCGCAGCCCGAGGGCCCCAGCAACGCCGTCAGCTGGCCTTCGTCGAAATCGAGGGTGACGTCGTCGAGCGCAACGAAATTGCCGAAGCGCTTCTGCACATTCTTGACCTGGATGCTCATGATGCCTGTCCTTGCAATTTGCCAGCGCTCGGGTTCTCCGGCGCAACGTTCTCGTCTTCCCTGTGCTCGCGGCTCGCCCGGTACTCCACCAGCGTCTTGATGCCAAGCGTGACCAGGGCCAGCAGTGTGAGCAGCGACGCCACCGCAAAGGCGGCCGCGAAGTTGTATTCGTTGTAGAGAATCTCCACGTGCAGCGGCATGGTGTTGGTCAGGCCGCGGATATGGCCCGACACCACCGAGACCGCGCCGAACTCGCCCATCGCCCGCGCATTGCACAGGATCACGCCATACAGCAGGCCCCAGCGGATGTTGGGCAGCGTGATGCGGCGGAAGGTCTGCCAGCCCGAGGCGCCCAGCACAATGGCGGCCTCTTCCTCCTCGCTGCCCTGCGCCTGCATCAGCGGGATCAACTCGCGCGCCACAAACGGAAAGGTGACGAAGATGGTGGCCAGCACGATGCCCGGCACCGCGAACATGATCTTGATGTCGTGCGCCTCCAGCCACGGCCCGAGCCAGCCCTGCGCGCCGAACAGCAGCACATAGACCAGGCCGGAGATCACCGGAGACACCGAGAACGGCAGGTCGATCAGCGTGGTCAGCAGGCTCTTGCCGCGGAATTCGAACTTGGCGATGGCCCAGGACGCCGCCACGCCAAACACCACATTCAGCGGCACCGCGATGGCGGCCACCAGCAAGGTGAGCTGGATCGCGGCCACGGCATCGGGCTCCACCAGCGAATCGAAATAAGTCTGCACGCCTTTGCGCAGCGCTTCATAAAATACCGAAGCCAGCGGAATGAACAGGAACAGCGCGAGGAACAGCACCGCAATCGCGATCAGGGTGTAGCGCACCCACGGCGCTTCACCCGTGGCATCCCGGAAACGCGTGGCGGCGGGGGCAGCACGGCCGCCCAGGCCCTTGGTAACGACGCCAGCCATTTCAGCTCTCCTTGTCCGGCGAGACGGACGCACGCACGGCCTGGTGGTGACGGCGCGTCCACGCTTGCAGCAGGTTGATCAACAGCAGCAGCGCGAAGGAGATCACCAGCATCACCACCGCCACCGCGGTTGCGCCCGCGTAGTCGTATTGCTCCAGCTTGGAATAGATCATCAGCGGCGCGATCTCGGAGACCATCGGCATGTTGCCGGAGATGAATACCACCGAGCCGTACTCGCCGGTGCCCCGCGCGAACGACAGCGCAAACCCGGTCAGCAGCGCCGGCAGGATGGTCGGCAGGATCACGCGGACAAAGGTCTGCAGGCGCGTGGCGCCCAGGCTGGCCGCGGCTTCTTCCAGCTCCTGCTCCGCGTCTTCGAGCACCGGCTGCACCGTGCGCACCACGAACGGCAGCCCGATAAAGGTCAGCGCCACCACCACGCCCAGCGGGGTGAAGGCCACCTTGATGCCCAGCGGCTCCAGGTAGCGGCCGATCCAGCCGTTGCCGGCGAACAGCGCGGTCAGCGCAATGCCGGCCACCGCGGTGGGCAGGGCAAAGGGCAGATCGACCAGCGCATCGACCAGGCGCTTGCCGGGAAAGCGGTAGCGCACCAGCACCCAGGCCACGACCAGCCCGAACACCGTATTGACGATGGCGGCGATCAGCGAGGCGCCGAAGCTCAGTTGCAGGGAGGCAACCACCCGGGGCGAGCTCACCGCGGCCCAGAAGGCCTCCCAGGTCATGGTGAAGGTCTTGAGGAAGGTGGCCGACAGCGGGATCAGGACGATCAGCGTCAGGTAGAACAGCGTGAAGCCCAGAGAGAGGCCAAAGCCTGGCAGCACGGTAAAGCGCTGCTTGCCTGGCTTGGGCGGCGCGCTCTTGCGCGCTTGGGGGGCATCCGGCCTCGCCGGGGGCGGATTGTCCGCCAGGGAAATCGAGGGTGGCATGTTGTCTCGTCTGTGCCGTCACTGTCGTATCCGCCTCCGGAGAATGGCTTCCGGGCGGAGTTCGCCGGAAACCGAAGCAGCGGGGGCGGCTTCTTTATGACGCCGGCGCATAACGCACCGGCCTACGAGACAAATTCTGCAGATACCGCCTTATAAACAGAACGAATCTTTGCGTATGTTCTTAGGCGTTTTAGATATAAGGGAACGTGGACGACACTTCCAGCCCGCCTTCCCAAGGCCCGGCGCAGTCTCCGGACGGGCCGGCGCTGCCGTCCGCCTCGATCCGCTGGATCAAGGCATCGAGCAAGGCAAGCCCTTCGGGCCACTGGTCAAGGCCGGATTCGGCGTTAATGTGACCCAGCATGCCCGCGTCATGGAGCTCGCTGCCCCACAGCGTGCCCCAGCTGAACGCGGTGCGCTGCTGCATCCAGGGATCATTGCGGCTGGCCACCAGGATGGTGGGAAACGGCAGCCGGTACGCGGGCAGCAGCCCGGCCACGCCAAACTTGTCGGGATCGGCCGGCGCCACCAGCACCGCGCCCGCGATGCCCTCGGGGTCGAGCGCTGCCTGGCGCAAGGTGGCCAGGCAGCCGAAGCTGTGCGCCACCAGGATGGCCCCGCGCGGGGCCACGCGCTGCGCCCGCATGACGCTCTCCGACACGCGCTCGGCCCACAGCGGCAGGCTCGGGCGCGACCAGTCGTGCTGCTCCACGCGCTGCCAGTCCGGAAAGCGCTGCTCCCAACGGCTCTGCCAGTGGCCCGGGCCACTGCCATGCAACCCGGGCACCGTCAGGATCTGCAAGCCCTTGGGCACCTTCAACCGTACGTCGGCGGGTCGCGTGCTTGCGCCCGCCTGGCCGCCGCGCTGCTCCCGCGCGGCCGGCCTCTTCGTCTGCGTCATATCGGCTCCTTGGTCAACGCCATCGGGATGCCGCCGGATCCGCTCCGTGGCGCCCCGCCCTTGAACTCCTGAATGCCAGCCTCGCCGGCCACTTCACGCAGGTGGCGTGCGCTCACCGCCGCGCCGGTGAAGCTGCCCTGCCCCAGTACGATGCCGGCCGCCTGCAGCCGCTCGGCGTTTTCGGCGTTCTCCAGCCGGCGACCGATCAGCGTCACGCCGGCGCTATCGGCACTGGCCTGCAGCCCCGCCAGTTGGCGGTCGGTCCAATTGCGGCGCATGTCCAGCTTGAGCCAGTCGGGCAACGCGTGCGCCATCAGCGCGCCGGCCTCCGCGGGATCCGATGCCTGCAGGCTCACCGCAAAGCCGTTGCGGCGGTAGTTGCCCACCACATGCAGCAGTAGCGGCAGGTCGTCGTTGGCGCTGGCCGGCACCTGGATCACGAACCGGTCCAGCGGCAGGCCGAGCGACTGCAGCGCGCGCCGGAAGGCCGCGCCGTGATCGTCGGCCACGGCGGCCAGCAGCCGGTTGTGCACGTTGAGCACCAGCTTGCGATCGCCATCGGCCGCGAAATAATTGATGGCATGCACCAGGCGCGAGAGCCGGTCGAGCGAGACCAGCGAGGCATCGTCCGCCGCCATCGCAAACAGCTTCCAAGCGGTCAGGCCGACGCCATCGCCGGCGTATGTTCGCAGCGTGCCTTCGTGCGCCACCACGTCGCGGCTGGACAGGGTGATAAGCGGCTCGAACGCGCTGGTCAGCGAGCAGTGATAGAACTGGCCCTGCACCTGCCCACGCTCGTCGCGCCACAGCTGGCGATCGCGCTCGGGGCGGCGCGGCAGCCCTTCCAGGTAGTGGGTAAGCGCCGTCGGTGCCGCGCCTGCTTCGTTCGCGCTTGCCATTGCGATTTCCTTTGCGTTGCGCTTGCGCCTCGGGCGAGGCTTCAAAGCTTGGCCAGGGAGACCTCGGTAGCCTTGACCAGGGCAACGACTTCGCTGCCGATGGCAAGGCCGAGATCCTTGACCGAGCGGGTGGTGATGACCGAGGTGACGATGCCGGCCGGCGTCTCGACGTCGACCTCCGAGACCACAGGGCCTTCGATGATGGCGGCAACCTTGCCGCGGAACTGGTTACGTACGTTGATCGCCTGAATGCTCATGATAGAAGCTCCTTTGCGTGAGTGAAAATGACAATTGCGTAAAACTCTGGTTTAGCGGATGGCCCCCGCGCGGGTGAGTGACGTTGCCCGCTCACCCAGGGCTGCCACCGCTTGCGCGGGTTGCGCCGGCTTCGCTCAAGGCTGGCCGCGCGTCCTTTGCTTCATTCTTGTTTGCTGCTTCCTCGGCGGGCTTGCCTGCGCCGCTGCTTGCATCCCTGCTTGCGTCCCTAGATTGCCCAGCGCACTGAATCGAACGTGCGCGCCACCGACCAGTCCACTGCGGGCAACAATGCTTGCCCGTGCTGGCTCTCATCGGCAGCCGGCGCGCCGTCACGCCGCATCACCCGGCGCAGCACCGCGTCCTCCAGTTGCGCGAACGCCGCCGAGCCGCGCTGGCGCGGACGCGGCAGCGCCACCCTCTGGTCCAGCGCGATGCGGCCGTCTTCGATCAGCACCACGCGGTCGGCCAGCGCTACCGCCTCCGATACATCGTGGGTGACCAGCAGCGCCGTGAAGCCAAGGCGCTGCCACAAGGTTTCGATCAAGCCCTGCATCTCGATGCGGGTCAGCGCATCCAGCGCGCCCAGTGGCTCGTCCAGCAGCAGCAAGCGCGGGTGATGCACCAGCGCGCGCGCCAGTGCCACGCGCTGGCGCTGCCCGCCCGACAGGCGCGCCGGCCACTCCCCCGCGCGCTCGGCCACGCCGACCTGGCCCAGCACCCTGGCCGCATCGGCCTGCTGCGCGCGCGCCAGCCCCAGCGCCACGTTGTCCAGCACCGTCTTCCACGGCAGCAGGCGAGCATCCTGGAACATCACCCGGACCGCCTCGCACTGCTTGTTGCCAGGCGCGCCGTCCAGCGTCACGCCACCGCCGTCGCTGTCTTCCAGGCCGGCCACCAGCCGCAGCAAGGTACTCTTGCCGCAACCGCTGCGGCCCACGATGGCGAGAAACTCGCCGGGCGCGGCCTGCAGGTCGATGCCGTGCAGCACCTCGCGCCCGCCGTAGCGCTTCACCACCTGCTGCACGCGCAGCGCGAGGCCCTTGCCATCCTGGCTGGCGGGCACATCGGCCAGCGCGGCCTGCTCGATCGGGTTGCTTTGCATATCGGGTTCTCCTTGGCCGGCCGCGCTCAGTGCGCCTGGTAGCCGGGGTGCCAGCGCAGCCAGAACCGCTCCAGCCCGCGTGACAGCAAATCCGCCAGCTTGCCCAGCAGCGCGTAGAGCAGGATGCCCACCAGCACTACGTCGGTCTGCAGGAACTCGCGCGCATTCATGGTCATGTAGCCGATGCCCGACTGCGCCGAGATGGTCTCGGCCACGATCAGGATCACCCACATCAGGCCGAGCGAGAAACGCACGCCGACCAGGATGTTGGGCAAGGCGCCCGGCAGGATCACCTCGCGGTAAAGGCGCCAGCCCGACAGGCCGTAGCTCTTCGCCATCTCGATCAGCCCGGGGTCGACCGCGCGGATGCCGTGGTACGTGTTCAGGTAGATCGGGAAAAACACGCCCAGCGAAACCAGGAACAGCTTGGCGGTCTCGTCGATGCCGAACCACAGGATCACCAGCGGGATCAGCGCCAGCGGCGGAATGTTGCGCACCATCTGCAAGGTGCTGTCGAGCAGGGTCGCGGCCGGCCGGAAGGTGCCCGTCAGCAGGCCCAGCGCCAGCCCGAAGCCGCCGCCGATGGTGAAGCCGAGCACGGCGCGCCAGGTACTGACCCACACGTGGCGCCACAGCTCGCCGGTCACGGACAGGCCCCAGGCGGCCTTCACCACGTCGAACGGCGCCGGCAGGATGCGGTTGGACAGCCAGCCCAGCTGCGAGGCCAGTTGCCACGCCGCCACCAGCAGCACCGGCACGATCCAGGGCGCGGCCGAGCGAGCGGCATGGCGCAGCCAGTCAGGGTTGCGCGCGGGCAAGGTCAAGGGAGCGGACATGGTTGCCTCCTACCCGCGCGCCGCGCGCGGCACGATGCCGGTTGCCATGACTTCGCCGAAAGGGCCGGACAGCACCTTGCCCTGCAGCTGGTCGCGCACCGAGCGCGGCAGCAGCGGAAAGACCAGTTCGGCGAAGCGATAGGCTTCTTCCAGATGCGGGTAGCCGGACAGCACCAGGGTATCGATGCCCAGCGCCGCGTACTCCTTGATGCGCGCCGCCACGATGTGCGGGTCGCCCACCAGTGCCGTGCCCGCGCCGCTGCGCACCAGGCCCACGCCGGCCCACAGGTTGGGGCTGATCTCCAGCTCCGCGCGGCTGCGTCCGCCGCCACCTGCGTGCAGCGCGGCCATGCGGCGCTGCCCTTCGGAATCCATCTTGCCGATCACCGCCTGCGCGCGCGCCACCGTCGCATCGTCGAGCTTGCTGATCAGCTGGTCGGCCGCGGCCCATGCCTCGTCCTCGGTCTCGCGCACGATCACGTGCAGGCGGATGCCGAACTTCACGCTACGCCCATGGCGCGCCGCGCGCTGGCGCACGTCGGCGAGCTTCCTGGCGACCTCCGCCGGCGGCTCGCCCCAGGTCAGGTAGGTATCCACCTGCTCGGCCGCGAGCTCATGCGCGGCGGCCGAGGAGCCGCCGAAGTACACCGGCGGATGCGGGCGCTGCAGCGGCGGGAACAACACCTTCGCGCCCTTGACCTTGAGATGCTTGCCCTCATAGTCGAGCTCGGCGCCTTCATGGCTGGCGGCCAACACCTCACGCCAGATGCGGATGAACTCGGCCGAGGCTTCGTAGCGCTCGGCATGGTCCAGGAACAGGCCATCGCCCTCCAGCTCCGATACATCGCCGCCGGTCACCAGGTTCACCAGCAGGCGTCCGCCCGACAGGCGGTCGAATGTCGCCGCCATGCGCGCGGCCAGCGTGGGCGCCATCAGCCCGGGGCGTACCGCCACCAGGAAGCGCAGCCGGGTGGTGACCGCGGCCAGCGTGGAGGCCACCACCCACGGATCCTCGCAGGAGCGGCCGGTGGGAATCAGCACGCCCTCGTAGCCAAGCGTATCGGCCGCGGTGGCGATCTGCTTCAGGTAATCGATATTGACCTCGCGCGCCCCTTCCGAGGTACCGAGGTAGCGGCTGTCGCCGTGCGTGGGGATAAACCAGAAGACCTGCATGTCCGTGCCTCTTCAGCGCTGTTTGTGGATCGTGGCCGTCCGGCCCTCGCCTGCCGCAACCAGGCCGATCGCCAGCAAGGCAGCGCCCAGTGCGCCGGTGACTAGCGCCACCAGCAGTACATGCCTGGCAGGGCGCAGCGGGGCGCCGGCTCGGATCGGCATGGGAATAAAAATAGGAAGCGGGGATAAGGCACGGAAGTTGCGCGGCGGGCACGCGCCCGCCGCCGGCTACGTCTTACTTCTTGCCAGGCTGGTAGACCTGGTCGAACGAGCCACCGTCGGCGAAGTGCGCCTTCTGCGCTTTCTGCCAGCCGCCAAAGGCCTCATCGATGGTGAACAGCTTGACCTTGGGGAAGTTGCTCGCATACTTGGCGGCAATCTTCTCCGAGATCGGGCGGTAGTAATTCTTGGCCGCGATTTCCTGGCCCTCGTCGGTGTACAGGAACTGCAGGTAAGCTTCGGCCACCTTGCGCGTGCCCTTCTTGTCCACCACCTTGTCCACCACCGCCACCGGCGGCTCGGCCAGGATGGAGATCGACGGCGCGACGATGTCGAATTTGTCCGGGCCCAGTTCCTTGATCGCCAGGATAGCCTCGTTTTCCCAGGCAATCAGCACATCGCCCAGGCCGCGCTCGACAAAGGTGGTGGTGGCGCCGCGSGCGCCGGAATCSAGCACCGGCACGTTCTTGAGCAACTGGCCGACGAACTCCTTGGCCTTTTGCTCGTTGCCGCCCGGCTGGCGCAGCGCGTAGCCCCAGGCCGCCAGGTAGTTCCAGCGCGCGCCGCCCGAGGTCTTCGGGTTAGGCGTGATCACCTGCACGCCCGGCTTGACCAGGTCGTTCCAGTCCTTGATACCCTTGGGGTTGCCCTTGCGCACCAGGAACACGATGGTCGAGGTRTAGGGCGMCGMRTTSTGYGGCAGGCGCTTTTGCCAGTCCGGCTTGAGCAAGCCCTTCTCGGCGATGGCGTCGATGTCATAGCCCAGCGCCAGCGTGACCACATCCGCATCCAGCCCATCGATCACCGAACGCGCCTGCTTGCCCGAGCCGCCGTGCGACTGGCGGATGGTCAGCGCGTCGCCGCCCTTGGCCTTCCACGCCTTGGCGAAGGCGGCATTCACGTCCACGTACAGCTCCCGCGTGGGATCGTACGAAACGTTCAAGAGGGCGGTGTTGGCCCAGGCGGTCTGGGTGGAACCGATGACGGCCAGTGCCGCGAGTCCGATGGCCAGCTTGCGAATCATGTGTCCTGCTCCCGTATTCTCGTCGTGAAATGGCGCGTGCGCGCCGCGTTTCATGGCCCTCCTTGTGTGGGAAGGCTTGCGTCAGGGATGAAGACTACCGAGGGGCCTATCTGAAAGGAACGAATGGTTTCGCCGATCCTTGCACGTTTTCCGCATAAGATTCGACGGAAATATGAACATGCCGGAGGGGGTGGGAGAGGCGCTCGCTGTGCCGAACGCCTTGCGCGCCCCGCCCTTGCGGTCAGCGGCCGGCGCTGTTCACGCGGGCCGGCCACTGCCCATCGGCGATCAGCGCGCGAACCGTTTCCATCAGCAGATCCAGCACCGCCGAGACCGCGATCGACAGCGGCATGGTGGCGGAGCGGCACAGATAGACCGGGCGCGACATGCTCGGATGGGTGATCCGCGCCGCGGACAGCAAGCCATCGTGCAACTCCTCGCAGACCGATGCGTAGGAGAGGATCGTGCACCCCACGCCCGCCGCGGCGAGATTGATGAGTTGCGGTATGGCATTCACCTCCGCCAGCACCGGGAGCACGACCTGATGAGCGCGCAGATACCCATCGATCAACGCGCGCAGGCCATGCTCGCCGGCGGGCAGGATCATGGGGAAGCGATGCAGGTCCTTGAACCGCACCGTCTTCGTCAGATCGGCTCCGCGCTTGCGGGCATCGGCGAACTGCCCCGGGGGCGCCAGCAAGACCAGATCCTCGTCGACCACGTGTTCGAACAGCAGGCCGGAGCCAGCGTCCGCCTGGAAGGTCAGGCCAATATCGATGCGCCCGCTCAGCAGTTGGTCGGGGATGTACCCGGTGCTGAGCTCGACCACCTGCAACTGGACCTTAGGCCAGCGCCGGATGGCTTCGCGCACCAGCGGCACGGTCAGTATCTTCGCCATGGATTGCGGCAGGCCGATCGCAACCCTGCCCGCGGGATCGGTTACCAGGTCGCGCACGTCCTCGCAGGCGACGTCGAGCCGCTTGAGGATATCCCTGGCGTGGCTCTCGAATCTCTGCCCGGCGGCAGTCAGGACGACGCCCTTGTGGCTGCGCATGAAGAGGGCCACGCCAAGATCCTGCTCGATGTGCTTGATCTGAAGGCTCAGCGCCGGTTGCGCGAGATGCATGTTCTCCGCGGCCCGGGAGATCGATCCCGCCGACACCACCGCCAGAAAGCATCTGAGTCCACGTACATCGATCGACATAAGCAAGTCTCCGCATGTGACACCACGGGGCCGGCCGGGCGGCGGCACGATGGCGGCAAGTTCCAGCTGGGTATAGCATAAAAATATACTCAATATCAAAAATCTATCTTGGACATATAGCGGTACCGAAGCCCATAGTGACGCCAGCTTCCACGCAACGCACGCGGAATGCCAAGACAGATCATCCACGGAGACTCAATGGGACTCAGCCGCCGTACTTTCCTGACGGGCGCAGCCGCATCGTTGCTCGCCCCGTCGCTCCATGCCGGGCAATGGCCGTCGCGGCCGATCAAGCTTGTTGTCCCGTTCGCGGCGGGTGGCCCCGGTGACTTCGTGGCACGCCTGATTGCCATACCGCTGGGCAACCGGCTCGGCCAGCCCGTGGTGATCGAGAACAAGCCCGGCGCCGGCGGCAATCTCGGCACGCAGAATGTGCTCGACGCCAACGCCGATGGCTATACGCTGCTGCTGAACACGGTCGGCATGCATGCCGTCAACCCGCTTTTGTTTCCCGACTTGCGGTTTCGCCCGCAACGCGACCTGGTGGCCATCGGCGTGGTTGCGACGGTGCCGAACGTGCTGGTGGTGCATCCAACCAAGCTGGGGGTCAGCTCCCTGGCGGAGCTGGTCCGTGCCGGCAAACAGCGGCCGGACAATCTCACCTACGCCACCTTCGGCGCGGGAAGCTCCCCGCATATCTATGGCGCGCTGCTGCAGAAGGCCGCGGGCTTCACCGCGGTGGCCGTGCCCTACAAGGGCAGCGCGCCAGCAAGCACTGACGTCATGGCCGGGAATGTGGATTTCCTCTTCGACAGCATGACCACCTCCATCGGCCAGATACAGGGCGGCAAGCTCAAGGCCCTGGCGATCACTTCGGCTGCGCGTTCGCCCCTGCTGCCGGATGTGCCGACGCTGCAGGAAGCCGGCTATCCGGCGCTGGACCTGAAGTTCTGGCTGTCGCTGCAAGCTTGCGCGAAGACGCCGCCCGCCATCGTCGAGATGCTGCGCCAGGCCGTGGCGCAAAGCGCTGGCGATCCAGGCTATGGCCATGCGCTGATTGCGCGGGGAGCCGAGCCGTTCCACATGGCGCCCGCCGATGTGCAGGCCTATGTGAATCGCGACACCGCGCGATGGATGGCCCTGGCCCGCTCCATCGATATCAAGCCCGAGTAGCCGCCCCGACTCACCGGCATCCCATAGCCACAATACGACGCCGGACCCGCGCCCGCAATCCCGGGCGGCGTCCGCCGCCGATCCGCTTCGGAGACACATCCATGATTGCATTGCAGGGCATTCGCGTCCTCGACTTGAGCAAGGTGCTTGCCGGCCCCTTGTGCGGGCAGTATCTGGGCGAACTTGGCGCCGAAGTCATCAAGGTCGAGCCGGTCGGCGGCGGCGACGATACGCGCGCCTGGCTGCCGCAGGAGCGCGGGCAGTCCGCCACCTTTCTCGCCGTCAATCACAACAAGCGCAGTCTCGCCGTTGACCTCAAGACCAGCGAGGGCAGGCAGATCGTCCAGAGGCTGGCGGCCAAGGCGGACGTCGTGCTGCAAGGCTTCGGCAGTGGCGCCGCCGCCAGGCTCGGTGTGGACTACGACACGCTGTGCGCGTTGAACCCGGCGCTGATCTACTGCGAGATCTCTGGCTACGGACGCACGGGCCCCCTGGGCCAGGAACCCGGCTACGACGTCATGCTGCAGGCCTTCAGCGGCATGATCAGCACGATGGGCCAGGCCGGTGGCCAGCATGCGCGCGCCAGCTTTTCGCCGGTGGACCTGGGCACCGGCATGCATGCATTCAGTGGCATCCTGGCCGCACTGATCGAGCGGCAGAAGACAGGCCGAGGCATGCACCTGGAGGTGTCCCTGCTGGATACCGCGATGGGCTTCATGGGCTATCTCGCCCAGAACTATTGGCTCAGCGGCAAGGTGCCGCGGGCCATGGGCACCGCGCATCCGGCCATGGCGCCCTACCAGGTGTTCGACGCAGCCGACGGGCCAGTGATGATCGGCGTCGGCAACGACGCGCAGTGGCGGCGCTTCTGCCCGGTCGCCGGGTTGCAGGATGTGGCCGACGCGCCGCGGTTCGCCACCAATGCGGCCCGTGTCGCGCACTTCACCGAAACCGTCGAGATGGTCCAGGCGCGTATTCGGACCCAGCCGGTTGCCTACTGGCTCGACGCGCTGCGCAAGGCTGGCGTGGCCTGCTCCCCGATCCACACGCTGGACCAGGCGCTGGCGCATCCGCAAGTGGCCGAGCGCGCGCTGATCGCCGAGTCTGAGCATCCGGTGCTGGGCAAGGTGAGGAACATGGGCTTGCCCGTGCGCTTTCGCGGCGGCAGCCGGCAAGCGCGCCGCGCGCCGCCTTTGCTGGGCCAGCACACCGACGAAATCCTGTTGCAGACAGGCTATACGCCCGAGTCCATTGAACGATTCAAGGCGCGCGGCGTGATTGCCAGCGCCGATGCCAGCAAACCCGGTGGCCTTTGCACGGCCGCATGAGATCAGGAGTCACCATGCCCTCAGTCAGATATGAAGTGCGCGACAGGGTCGCGGAAATCCTCCTGGATAGCGCGCCGGTCAATGCCTTGAGCGAGGCGATGATCGACGAAATGCTGGCGGCGCTGCGGCGCGCGGCACAGGACGATTCGGTCAGGGCCGTCATCCTGGGCAGCGCCCTGCCCCGGCGCTTTTGCGCCGGGTTGCGGCTGGATGCGCTGCATGGGGCGCCGCAGGCCCGGATCTATAGCCTGGTCGACAAGCTGTACAACGAACTGTGCGACGCGCAATTCAACCTGGGCAAGCCATCCATTGCCGCCGTGAACGGCACCGCCCGCGGCGGAGGCATGACGCTCGCGATCTCCTGCGACATGATCGTCGCCGCCGACACGGCCACCTTTGGCTATCCGGAAATCGACGTCGGGCTGACGCCCGCCATCCACTACACGCACCTGCCGCGCGTGATTGGCCGTCACCGGGCCTTCGACCTGCTTTTCACCGGACGCGCGTTCGACGCCGCCGAAGCCATGTCCCTCGGACTGGTCAGCCGCGTGGTGCCCGTGCAGGACGTCATGCGCGAGGCCAGAGCACTTGCCCAGACCTTGTGCGCAAAATCTCCGGTCGTCGTCAAGATGGGACGCAAGGCCTTCATGCGCGCCAATGACAACGACTACCGGCGCGGCGTCGCCGCGGCGGTGGAGAGCTTCGGCAATGTGGTGGCGACGGACGATGCGAAGGAAGGCATCGCCGCGTTCGTGGAAAAGCGCAAGCCATCCTGGCAAGTCTGATCGTGCCGGCTTCAACAATCATCCAACAATCGCCCTCAACGGAAGCGGAGTGAACGCATGCGATTCCTGAACACCCTGCACCGGAGCGCCCCCGTCATCCTTGCGCTGCTCGCGGCGCAACCAGGTGGCGCCAGCGCGAAGGATGCATGGCCAGCCCAAGCCGTGAGGCTCGTGGTGCCGTATGCGGCCGGCGGACCGACCGATGCCTTTGCGCGCGTGCTGGCTGAGCAATGGGGCAAGCAGCTGGGCGAGCCGATGATCGTGGAGAACCGCACAGGCGCCGGCACGGTGGTTGGCACCGACTATGTGGCCAAGGCCAAGCCGGATGGCTATGTGGTCCTGTTGACGACCGTGGCGCACGCGGTCAACGAGAGTATCGTGCCCCGTTTGCCCTACCGCACCACGCAGGACTTCGCGCCGGTCGGACTGGCGGCCATGGCGCCCCTGGTCCTGCTGGTGAACAAGAACTTCCCAGCCAGGAATCTCCCCGAATTCCTGGCGTACGTCAAAGCGCATCCTAGGCAGATCAACTATGGGTCCGCCGGCAATGGCAGCGCACCTCATGTCGCGACCGAGCTGCTGAACCTCAAAGCCGCGCTGAAAACCACGCACATCCCGTATCGCGGCACCGGGCCCGCCATGACCGACCTGATCGGCGGGCAGATCGGCTTCATGATCGACAGCGCGCCGACGGGACTCGCGCAGGTCCGCGCGGGAACAGTGCGGCTGATTGCCACGTCGATGCAAGCGCGCCTTGCACAGACACCGGACACGCCGGCCATCGCCGAAGCGGTACCCGGCTACGAAGCCTATACGTGGAATGGCGCCTTCGTCCCCGCGGGGACGCCTGCGGCAGTAATCACCACGCTGAACGGTGCGTTGCGCCGTGCGCTTGCCGACCCCGGCCTGAAGAGGCGAGCCTTCGAGATGGGCCTGGTTCTCGAGGCCGAGCCAACGCCGCAGGCACTCGCCGCGCACGTGGACAGCGAGATCGCCAAATGGCGGACCGTCGCGCAGGCGGCCGATATCAAGGAGCAGTGAAGCATGACCCGACCCGACTTTGCAGCACCGGCGTGCTGACCATGCGTTCCACGGTGCATAACCAGTCTGCAGTGCTCGTGATGGAAGGCACACAGCGCTACCTGTTGAAGAAGCGCCAGCCGGGCTAGATTCCTGCCGCAACCTGGAGTCCAGGGCCAGCGGTGCTCTCCTTGCGGCACCAGGGGACGCAGCCGCACCTGCCGCGCGCCAGCGGCGAAGTCAGGCAGGTGCTCGCCGAATGGACGCTGGCACCGGTCGACCTCTGGGCGGTATTTCCGAGCGGCCGCATGGCCAGCGCGAAGGTCAAGGCTTTTGTCGCGTTCGTGGAAGCGGCACTGCGCCGCGACATCGCTTAGCGAAGAGAAAAACCTAGTCCGCGTGAAATGCCGGCAGGACGTCGGCGGCCAGTTCTTCCATCACCTCTCGCGGCGCACGTTCGGATGCCTGCAGGTTGAGCGAAACATGATGCGTGCCGCTGCCGCGCATGTCCCGCAGCAACTCCCTCAGCCCATTTCGCCCGGTGCGATAGCCAAGCGAGATTGCGGTAGGCGGCTCGCCGGCATCGGCGCTCAGGTCCAGTTGCATCGCCACGCCAAAGGCGCGGAACTGCCCGGGCGCGGCACGCTCAACCGCCGCGCGCCACATGCGATAGCGCTCCCGCTGCACCGCAGGCTCGCGGTGATAGGTCATCCAGCCGATGGCATGGCGCGCGATCCAGTCAACGCTCTGCCCGCCCGAGCCCACGGCCAGCAAGGGAACGGGCGCGGGGAGCCTGGGGAGCACGAAAAACTCGGGCGTGTCGTCATGGAACTGATCCGGGATCACCCGGGAAGGCCCTCCCACCGCCGCCGCCACCGTCTCCCAGTGACGCAGGTACAGATCGCGCCGTGCGGCCGTAGCCTGCCCAAACGCAGCGTACTCGGCAGGACGGTCGCCAGAGCCCAGGCCAAGCACGAAGCGGCCCTGCGACAACGCGCTGACTGAAATGGCCCCTTTGGCGACATGCAGCGGATGCCGCAGCGTCAACACGATGGCACCGCTCACCAGCGCGATGCGCTCGGTCTGGCTGGCCAGCGCGCCAAGGAACACCCAGGGATCGAGATGCCCGACCGGGTCCGGGTAGTCGGCGCTGTTCAGCGGCACGTCGCGCACCCACAGCGCGCGGAATCCGAGCGCGTCGGCGAGCTTGGCCAGCGCCACCTGCTCGCGGAAATCCGCGACTACCTGGCCGGATTGCAGCATCGGCAAGGTCAGGCCAAGCGAGAGGCGGCCTTCCTGGAACACGCGGTCTTGCACGGCGGCGTCATGCGGCGAAGGGGCGTCTGTCTGAGGCATTCGAGTCCTCCAGATGTACTTGCGGGTCGCTGGCCCGTCTGCGGGGACCGTCTGGCATATTAGCAGTTGCCACGCGCTGGCCGCTGCGCACAAGCGGGTGAGCCGGGCCGATAGGAAACGATAGCGCCGGGCGGACAAGCGACAAGAAAAAAGCCCGCCCCACTTGCGTGGCGCGGGCCAAGTTTCCGTATTCTGGAAACGGGTAGACAAGTCATGAAGAGCGCCCCCGCATCTCCATGACGGAAATCATATTAGCGGGCGGCACCATTTTGGTTCTTGACCCATGTCAAATGGGCGTCCGGTTTGTGCAAAGGTAGTGCGAAGGTAGTGCAAAGGTGGGCGGCCGATGTATGGCGCTTGTAGGGATTTGCCAGCGTCAAGCCAGGTCATCCAGCTTGACCGCAAAGCCGCGCTGCACGCCGGGACGCGCGAACAGGGCGTCGTACCAGCGCCTGACATTCGGAAACTGCTCCAGCGAGACCTGATGGCGCTCGTGGCGCCAGGCCCAGCCCAGGATCGCGAAATCCGCCACGGACAGCTCGCCGGCCACGTATTCCACCTCCGCCAGGCGCCGGTCCAGCACGCCGTAAAGGCGCCGCGTTTCTTCCGAATAGCGCTTGAGCCCATAGTGCCGGTCGGCCTCCGCCTCGACCGTGCGGAAGTGATGCACCTGGCCCGGCATGGGCCCGAAGCCACCCATCTGCCACATCAGCCACTCCAGCACCGGCACGCGGTCACGCAGGCTGGCGGGCAGGAACTTGCCGGTCTTCTCGGCTAGGTAAAGCAGGATCGCGCCGGATTCGAAGACGCTGATCGGCTGTCCATCGGGGCCATCCGCATCGACGATGGCCGGAATCCGGTTGTTGGGGCTGATGCGCAGGAAATCCGGCTGGTGCTGCTCGCCCTTGGTGATATTGACCGTCTTGACAGCATAAGGCAGCGCCATTTCCTCGAGCGCGACGCTGATCTTGCGCCCGTTCGGCGTGTTCCAGGTGTGCAGGGTGATAGTCATGGATATCGGTTCGTGATGAGGGGATCCAGGCTCAGCTCAAGGGCGCTGCAACGTACTGGCGGAAACCGGCGCGCTCGCCCACACGCGCATACCAGCGTTCGAGATTGGGCAGCGCGGGGCGATCGATCCGGGCGTCCAGGCCGAACCAGCGGCGTGCGTAGGCGCCCAGCACCAGGTCGGCCAGCGTGAAGACGCCGCCTTCCATATAGTCGCGGCCTTCCAGGTGCTGGTCGAGCAAACGCCACAACCCTGCCACCACGCCGGCGTCAGCGGTCAGGCGAGCCACATCGCGTTCGGCGGCGGGCGTGCGCACAAAGCCCCAGAAGACCGGCCGTTCCGCCGGCTGCAAGGTCGACAGTGCCCAGTCCAGCCAGCGGTCCACGCTGGCACGCGCCTTAGGCCCCGCCGGGTACAGCGCACCTGCCTTGCCGTACTCCATGGCGAGGTAGCGCAGGATGGAATTCGACTCCCACAGCACAAAATCGCCATCGATGATCGTCGGGATGCGCCCGTTGGGATTCATGGCGAGATAGTCGGGCTCGTTGTTGCCGCCGAACTGCATGCCGGCGTCGATCCGCCGGAACGGCACGCCAAGTTCTTCGCAACCCCACAGTACCTTTTGCACATTGACCGAATTCGCACGGCCCCAGATCGTCAGCATTCGATGTATTCCCGTTGAAGATTGCCGCGTTTCGCGCAATCTTCAACGATACACCAAGGCGCCAAGGTGTGGATCGGGGCCTCGGCCGGGTCGTTACCGCTGCGGCATATCCGTCGCCGAATACCCCAGGCTGACTGTGGCATCCTCCGGAATCGGCGGCATGCCCGCATTCCACGCCAGCCAAGCCTCGCGCATCGCCGCCAGCCGCTGGGGCTCGCGTTTTGCCAGGTTGGCGCGCTCGCGCTCATCGCGGCTGAGATCGAACAGGTACTCGTGTCCGTCCACCTGCAGATACTTCCAGTCGCCGTCGCGCAGCGCGCGCTGGTCGCGGTGGTTCATGCGCCAGTGCAACGGGCGGTGGAAGCGGTGCGCCGCATCGCGCAGCAACGGCATCAGAGACACGCCGTCCAGCGGGTAGCCAGGATCGGCCTGCACACCCGCCGCATCCAGCATCGTGGCCGACCAGTCCATCGTCATGCAGTGCTGCGCGCTGGTGCCGCCCGGCGCGATCATCGCGGGCCAGTGCGCGATCCATGGCACGCGGATGCCGCCCTCGGTCAGGTCCATCTTGCCGCCCACCAGCGGCCAGTTGTCCGAGAAGCGCTCACCGCCGTTGTCGCTGGTGAAGACGATCAGCGTGTTATCGAGCTGACCGAGCTGGCGCAGCGCTTCCACCAGCCAGCCGATGCCCTCGTCCATGTGGCTGATCATCCGCCGGTAGGTGTGGATGTTGCCGCCGTCGAGATGGAACAGGTTGTTGCTGACCTGCTGCGYCAGCGCGGCGTCGTCGCGGGTTTCCCACGGCCAGTGCGGCGCGGTGTAATGCAGGCTCAGGAAAAACGGCGCGCCCTCCCCACTCATGCGCGTCACGTAATCCACCGCGCGCCGCGACAGCAGATCAGTCAGGTAGCCGGGTTCCTGGTGTTCCACCTCGTTGTGCCACAGATCGTGACGGCCGCTGGAATCGCAATGCGTGAAGTAATCGACACCGCCCGCCATGGGGCCAAAAAACGCCTGATAGCCCGACAGCAGCGGCCCGAACGCCGGCGCGAAGCCCAGGTGCCATTTGCCGATCAGCGCCGTGCGGTAGCCCTGCGCCCGCAGCAGCGAGGGCAAGGTGGGATGCGCCGGCGGCAAGCCCAGCGTGTTGCTGCCACGGCTTTTGCTGTTGATCGGCTCCTCGGCCGCGCCGCGCAGCCGGTACTGGTAACGCGCCGTCATCAGTGCAAAACGCGTGGGAGAGCACACCGGCGAGTTGGCATAGCCCTGCGTCAGCATCAGGCCGTTGGCGGCCAGGCTGTCGAGCACCGGCGACACCGGCTCGCGTCCGCCATAGCAGCCCAGGTCCGCATAGCCGAGATCGTCGGCGACGATATAGATCAGGTTCGCTTTCATTCGACTTTCATGCCGGTGGCAACGATGAGTTGACGATATCGCTCGGACAGGTCCGACAACCGCCGCGCTGCCGCCGCGCCGGTGATGCCTTCGGGCTGCAGGTCCAGCGCCTGCATGCGAGCCTGCACATCGGGCCGCACCAGCGCGGCGGCGATGGCGCGCTCGAGCACGCGCACCACCGCCTCCGGCGTGGCCGCCGGCACCATCGCCACATACAGTACCTCATGCTCCAGCGCCTTCATGCCGAGTTCTGCCACGGTTGCAATGCCCGGCGCCAGCCGCGAGCGCTGGTGGCTGGTCACCGCCAGCGCCGTCACCTTGCCCGCATTGACGAAGGGCAGCATGCTGGGCGTGGCCAGGATGCCGCCATCCACCTCGCTGCCCACCACCGCGGTCACCGCCGGCGTGCTTCCCTTGTAAGGCACATGGTTCAGCTTGAGGCCGGTGGCACGCTGGAACTCCTCGATGGCCAGGTGGCCCGGACTGCCGCTGCCGCCGGAGCTGAAGTTCAGGCGCTTCTCCTTGGCCTGCTTGACCAGGTCCGGCAAGGAAGCGATGCCCGACGACGGCGACGCGCCTACCAGCAAACCCGAACTGGCCAGTATCATCAAGGGCTTGAGCTCGCCGGGCCGGAACGGCATGGTGCTGTAGATATGCGGATTGACGGTAAAGGTGGTATCGATGCCGAACAGCACCGCGTAGCCATCGGCCGGGCTCTTGGCCACCGCGCCTGCGCCCAGGTTGCCGCCCGCCCCCGGCTTGTTCTCGACCACAAAGGCCTGCTTAAGCTCGCCCTGCAGCACCTCGGCCACTGAACGGGCCAGCAAATCTGACGGGCCGCCGGGCGGAAACGAGTTGACGAAGCGCACCGGCTTGGCCGGATAGCGCTCCTGGGCGTGCGCGGCGAGTCCCGGCGCGCAGAGCAGGAGCGCAAGGGTTGCGGCCCGCAATGGGGCGGCAAGGCGATGGAACATGGCGTGGTCTCCGTTGTTTTGTTATGCATGCACTCGCACTGCGGCGCCTCACGGCGCCGTCATGCCGGACAACTCTACTTGCCATGCCGTCGATTGTTCTAATCAATCATTTCAATCATTTCCGGCCCCATCGCCAGTCCATCGCGGCCAACCGGCCACGCCCGGATGGACAGGTTGGACGCGATGCCTCGCGCCGCGCAAGCCAGGCACGATCCTTCTCGATACGGCCCGCGCGGGTCTGTCCGATGAGCGCCCCCATCGCCGGCCGCCCTCCCCAGGGTAATCGGCCCGAGGACGCACTGGCTCATCCTGAATTCGCCATCCAACCTCACAGGCGCGGTCTACACGCACGGCGAGCTGGCGGCGCTTGCCGAGATGCGGCTGGCGCACCCGCACGTGCTGATCCTGTCGGATGACATCGACGAGCACCTGATGTTTGACGGCGCGCGCGTCCATACCATCGCCGCGGTCGAGCCGCGCCTGGCGGCGCGCACGCTGACGATGAACGGCGTTTCCAAGGCCTATGCCATGACCGGCTGCACCGTCAGGCCCTTGCGCAGCGCGCCGCATTCATTGCATTTCTTGACGCCGTGACGCCGCAGGCCTGTAATGCAGCTTCCCGCGCGCCTCCTTGCCAGGCCGCGCGATCACGAACCTATGATTCGATTCATCTGGGCCGCCCCCATGCCAGCTTCCAATCCAGCCGTAGATCGCCTGAACCAGCCACAATCGATCGAAGACCTCTTCCTCTACCGGCTGAGCTGCCTGCTGGCGGATGCCGGTGGCATCGTGATCCGCTATTGCGAAGGGCAATTCGGCATCACCCGCAGGGAATGGCGCCTGCTGGCGCTGCTCGCCGCGCACGGTGCGATGAGCTCGTCCGAGCTGGCGCAACTGGCCCACCTGGACCGTCCCCGCGCCTCGCGCACGATCACGGTGTTGGTGGACAAGAAGCTGATCAGCCGGGTGGCGCGGCCCGGTGATGCACGGCAGGTCACGCTGGCGCCGACCGCTGCGGGCGAGGCCCTGTACGCCGAGATCTTCCCGCTGACGAAACAGGTCAACCTTGAACTGCTGGATGCACTCGAGGACAAGGAAGTCGCGCAACTGGATGACATGCTGATGCGGCTGGAGCAGCGCTCCCGGCAGATGGCCGCGCGCGGCGGCCTGCCGCTGGCGGACCGTCGGCGCGGCGGCAGCGCACGCAACCGCCAGGCTCTGGCATTGCGCGATGCGAAGGACGCCAGCCACGGCAACTAGGCCGGCCTGGCGCACGAACGTCCTGCGCGTCGCGCCTCGCGGCGCGCCGGAGTAACACGGCCGCTGGAAAGGCTAAGCGGCTTTGGGCGGCAACGCCGCCCCGCCCGCTATACTCTAGCCCCCAAAAATCTCAAGCCTCAAGCAACCGGAAGCCGTCATGCCCACCATCCCCGCCTGCCCCCAATGCGCCCTGGAAAACACCTACCCCGACGGCGACAACTACGTCTGCGCCGACTGCGGCCATGAGTGGGCCATGGTGGCCGCCGCGCAGGACGATGACAGCGCCCAGGCCGTGGTGAAAGATGCCAACGGCGCCGTGCTGAACGACGGCGACGCCGTGGTGCTGATCAAGGACCTGAAGGTCAAGGGCTCATCCATCACGCTGAAGATGGGCACCAAGGTCAAGAGCATCCGGCTGGTGGGCGGCGACCACGAGGTCGATTGCAAGATGGACGCCGGCAGCTTCATGCTCAAGGCCTGCTACCTGCGCAAGGCCTGAGCCTGGCCGGATCAGCGCGCGTCGCGCGCTGCAAAGCGAGTCTCCAGCAGCGCGGCGAATTCCTCGGTAATTGCGGAGCTGGCCGACTGGCTGGACAGCGCCATGCGCACTTCCACCGGGCAAGCCGGCAGCAGCGGCAGCACGCGCAGCCCATGCGCGAATACCTCGGCCACGTACGGGTTCACGATGCCGATGCCGGCCCCCTCAGCCGCCATGCTGCAGATCGTGCCGGAGTAAGTGGTCTCGATGGTGGCCGATGGCTCCACCTGCCACTGCCGCATGCCGCGCAGAAACGCCACGTGTAGTTCGTCATCGGCGTTCAGGGTGAGCAGGAACTGGCCCTGCAGGTCGCGCACGTGAATCGTGCCGCGCCCGGCCAGCGCGTGACCGGGATGCATGACGCAAACGGCGCTGGTGCGATGCATGACCCGCACATCGAAGTGGGGATCGTCGAGATGGCTGGTGGACAGCACCAGGTCATACTGACCATTGAGCAGGCCCTCGCGCAGATGGTGCCCGCCTACCGTCTGCAGGTTGACATGCACATCGGCGTGGCGGCGCGAGAACTCGCCGACCACTTGCGGCATCACGCCCAGCCCGAGAGATGGTGTACAGCCGATGCGCAGTACGCCGGTGCCCGACTTACGCAGCACCGCCACGTCCTGCTCGATCCTTGCCAGCCCCATGAAGTGATGCTGCACCGTCTCAAACAAGCGGCGCGCTTCCTGCGTGGGGCGTAGCCGCCCCTTCTGTATATCGAACAGCTTGAGCTCCGCCGCGGCCTGCATCTGGGCCAGCAGCCGGCTCACCGACGGCTGGGTCGTGTGCAGCATCACGGCGGCGGCGGTGGTGGTGCCGGTGAGCATCACCGCCCGGAAGGCTTCGATTTCACGGAAATTCAGGGGTCTGGGCATGGGAAACGTCACGATCGATCAGATCGGGAGGATATATCACGGCTGCATAGCCCCCTCCCGATAAAGCATTATTCAGAATAAGGTCGCCCCCCTACACTCGCCGCACGATCAAGACGAACGCCGCCGCCGATAGCCGGGCCTGGTGGTCAAAAATGAGGGAGAACACACCGATGAAGCGGAAATTGCGAAAGTTGCTGTTCAAGCATGGCTGGAAATCCTGCGTAGCCGCGGCCGTCCTAGGCGCCACCTTCGCGGGCAGCGCGTTCGCCCAGCAGGGATACCCCGACAGGACCATTCGCATCATCGTGCCGTTCAGCGCTGGCGGCAGCTCCGACATGCAGGGCCGCATGCTGGCAGACCGCCTGGGCCGGCTCTACAAACAATCCGTGGTGGTGGAAAACCGCCCGGGCGCGGGAGGCCATATCGGCGGCAAGGCCGTGGTCGATGCACCTGCCGACGGCTACACCCTGCTGCTTGGCTCCATCGGCCTGCACGCCACATACAACACCTACAAGAAGCTCAACTACAACCCGGCCACGGACCTGAAGATCGTCACCGTGCTGGCTGAGATGCCGCACGTGGTCGTGGTGAACCCGAAGGTGCCCGCCAGCAACCTGCAGCAGCTGGCAGCGGCCGCGCGCCAGCGCCCGGACACGATGACATTCGGCTCGGCGGGTGTCGGGTCCTCGGTCCATATGATGGGCGAGCTCTTCAAGCTCAACGCCGGCGCGCCGCTGGTCCATGTGCCTTACAAAGGCAGCGCGGCGGCCATGACCGACCTGCTGGGCGGCCAGATCGACATGATGTTCGAGAACCCGCCGACCACGCTGTCCTACATCCGCTCGGGCAAGCTCAAGGCGCTGGCCGTGACCGGCAAGGTGCGCTCGCCCGCGCTGCCCGGCGTGCCGACGGCGGCGGAGTCCGGCTATCCCGGCTTCGTGGCAACGTCCTGGACCACGGTGGCCGTCAGCGCCAAGGTGCCGGACGCGATCGCCGACAAGCTCAACGCCGATATCCGGCAGATCGTCGCCACGCCCGAGTTCCGCCAGGGTCTGCAGGAGCAAGGCATGACCCCCGTGGCCAACACCCGCGACGCCGCGCAGCGCTTTATCGCGACGGAAAAAGCGCGCTGGGACCAGGTCATCGCCAAGGGCAAGATCAGCGCGGAATAACACGGAGTAAAGCCGCGCAATACCAAGGCGGCAAACCCGCCTTGCACCAGCACACCCAGTCTCAACGGAAACCCAGCCTCATGCATTCCTCACGCATCATTGCCAGCCCGCAGCCCTACCGGCGGCTGGGCGCGGACGGCCTCCACCATTTCTTCGGCTACTACAACAAGAGCACCTGGGACCGCAGCCAGCGCTACGTGCTGGCGCAGCGCGTGCCGATGGCCGACGCCGAACTGACACCGGACCTGGTGGCCGAGATCGGCTTCTTCGACCTGCAGGACGGCGACCGCTTCCACCGCGTAGGCCAGACCACCGCCTGGAACTGGCAGATGGGAGCGCAACTGCAGTGGCTGGATGGCGCGCCCGGCAGGCAGCTCATCTACAACTGCCGGACGGACGACGCGTCGGCCATTTATCCGCACTTAGGCGCAACGTTGCACAACGTGGAGACGGGCGAAGACAAGACGCTGCCCATGCCCGTGTATGTGGTCGCGCCGAGCAGCGAGTACAGCCTTTGCGTGAATTACCGCCGCCTGTACATGACGCACCAGACCATCGGCTACAGCGACGCGACGCCACAACCGCCTCTGCCCAACGCGCCGGCAAACGACGGCATCCACTACATGGACCTGCGTACCGGCGAGACGCGCCTGGTGCTGAGCTACCAGGACCTGCGCAACTTCCACCCGAAGGCCTCGATGGACAAGGCCATCCACTGGGTCAGCCATATCGAGATCAATCCGGGCTCGTCGCGCGTGCTGCTGCTGCACCGCTGGACCGAGCGCGTCAAGGACGAGACGTGCTTCCTGCACCGGCTCATCACGGTCAATCCGGACGGCTCCGACCTGCGCCTGCTGGAGTGCTCCGACCATCCGCTGCCGCAGCTCGCGGAGGATTTCGATCCCAACGCGGTCGGCACGTTCGACTACGAGAAGTCCGAGTACCAGATCTCGCATCCGCTGTGGCGGGATGACGAACACATCATCGTGTGGGGGCCGCACGCCGGCAGCATCCATTACCACCTCTATCACGACAGCGTGGGCGGCGAGGTGCAGGTCGTCGGTAAGGGCGTGCTGACCGAAAACGGCCACATGACGTTCTCGCCGGTGGCGCGCAACTGGTTGCTCAGCGACACCTATCCAGACAGTGCCACCAACGAGCGGATCCTCTTTCTCTACGACGTGGCCACCGGCCTGCGCCACGACCTGGGCAGCTTCTACACGGACCCGGGCCTGAAGAAAGAGAACCGCTGCGACCTGCATCCGCGCTGGAGCCGCGACGGCCGCCACGCCTGCATTGACTCGATCCATGACGGCGAACGGCAGATGTACGTGATGGACGTCAGCGCGCTCACAGCCAGCGCCTGAAACAATCCCCGGCCCCGCCCGTCAGCGCGTGGCCACGATGAAGAACCGCGGGAACGGCAGCAGCACCGTGCCGTCCGCCATCGGCGGATAGGCGCGCGCCACTTCCGCGGTGTAGCGCACCAGGTAAGCCGCGCGCTCGGCTTCATCCAGCGGGTCCAGGAAGGGGCGCAGGCCGGTGCCCTTGAACCACTCGACAATCGCCGCCGGGCCACCGGCCAGCGCGTGGTGGTAGGTGGTGTGCCAGACATCGACCGCTGCGCAATGCGTGCGCAGCAGTTCGTAGTACCAGCCAGCGCCCTGCAGCCCGGTACGCGCCTGCGAAGCGGCGGCCAGCTTACCGGCCCACGGGCCGTCGGCGGCGACTTCGCGCATCAGGCGGTGCGCGGGCGTGTCCAGCGTGTCGGGCACCTGGATTGCGAGGCTGCCGCCGGGCGCCAGCTTCGCGGCAAGCGCGGGCAGCAGGCGGCCGTGGTCGGGCAGCCATTGCAGCACGGCGTTGGCGAGGATCACGTCGTAGGGGCCCGGGTCGTACCAGGTTTCGATGCGGCTTACCTCGAACCGCAATCCAGGCAACCGCTTGCGCGCGGCTTCGACCATGTCGGCCGAGCTGTCCAGCCCGGTCACGCTCGCGCCGGGAAAGCAGGCGGCCAGCACTTCGGTCGAGTTGCCCGGACCGCAGCCGATGTCCACCGCGACGCGCGGCTCGCGCCCCGGCACCGCGGCCAGCAGGTCGCGCACCGGGCGGGTACGTTCGTTCTCGAATTTCACGTATTGCTTGGCTGACCAAGTCATTGCTGCTCCTTTGCGGGTTCGGTTCTGGTGCCTCGGAAGATCGGGCGCCTCTGGCGCATCTAGCGCATCTAGCGCATCTAGTGCATCTGGAGCATTTGGCGCCGCAGCCTGCCTGGTTTGCCGCAACGCGGCCCTGCCCTTGGCGGTCAGCGCGACGATGGCCTGCGCGCGCGGCACGCCGGGCCGGGACGCCATGCCCACCAGGCCGGCCGTCGTCGCATCCTCCCACGCGGACAGGCGTGGGCAGGACGTGCGCCATGCCTCCATGGTGTCGGCGAAGGTGCGCGGCGTGGCGTCTAGCCACGCCAGGAACGCAAGCAGGTTGCCCGGGTGCGACGACGCGGGAAGATCGGCGTCCTTGTCGTTGTCCTTGTCGTCGTCCTTGCCCAGATCTTGTTCTTGCATGGCCGTGCTCCGTGGATGCCCGATGCATGCCGTCAGGATAGAGCCGAACTGCTATGATTTCCAATGCATATTGAGCACGTTTTCAATACCCTGAGAGTATGGCAATGATTGAGCTACGCCGGCTGCGCGCCTTCGTCGTCCTGGCCGAGGAAGGCCACGTCACCCGCGCCGCCGAGCGCCTGGGCATGCAGCAGCCGCCGCTCACGCGCCTGTTGCGCGGGCTGGAGGAGGAGCTTGGTGTTTTGCTGATGCGCCGCCTGCCGCGCGGCGTGCGCCCGACAGAGGCCGGCCTGGCGTTGCTGGAAGAGGCCCGCGCCGTGCTGGCCCGCGCCGAAGGCGTGGCCGATGTGGTGCGCCGCGCCGCGGCCGGGGAGCAAGGGCGGCTGGCGGTGGGCTTTACCAGCTCCGCCGCCCTGCACCCCTTCGTGCCCGCCGTGCTGCGCCGGTTTCGCGAAAGCGTGCCGGGCGTTGCCGTGACGCTGGAGGAAGCCGGCACCAGCGAGCTGGTGGAGGCGATCCTGCACGAGCGGCTGGACGCCGCGTTCGTCCGCTCGCCGGTGGGCAGCACCGCCGGGCTGGTGCTCGATGCCGTGCTGGACGAGCCGATGCTGGCGGCGTTGCCGGCCGGGCATCCGCTGGCGGCGCAGGCCGGCGCGCTGCCGCTGTCAGCGCTGGCGCGCGAGCCGTTCATTCTCTATCGCCGCCCTGCCGGGCCCGGCTTGTATGACGCGATCCTGACCGCCTGCCGCGCCGCGGGCTTCAGTCCGCTGGTGGCGCAGGAAGCACCGCGCCTGCCGGCCACGCTGAGCCTGGTGGCAGCAGGCCTTGGCGTGTCCGTGGTGCCCGCGTCCATGCACCGCCTGGGTGGCGAGGATATCGTCTATCGCCCGCTGGGCGATAGCCCGCCGCTGAGCGCGCCCCTGCACCTCGCGATGCGCCAAGGCGTGCTGCCGGCAGCCGTGATGCGCTTTCGCGCGATGGTGCGCGAGATGGTGGCGGCTACGCCAATCGCACCAACGCGCGCCATGCGCCGTTGAAGGCATGCGCCGTTGAAGGCATGCGTGGCGGTTTCCCCTGCGTCCTTCCTCGGGCTTCGCCGCACGTTCCGAGCGGGCAGCCGCGAGGCCGTCATTGTCCAGGCAGCGGGAATCTCTGTTCGCCCTGGTAGACAAGTTTGGCCTACAGCTTCGCCCGCCTGCCTGCCCGGGGGCTACCCACCACGCGCGCGCCCGATTGGCTCCGCGCGTTCGTGGTTGTAGCAGACATCCCGCGTATCGAAGCCTTGCTTCAACTTCAAATGGCGTCGCCGTAAACGAGCATTGAGATCCCTCTCAATCCATGGATTAAACAATGCTCCCCAACTTAACCATCAAGGCACGGCTCGCCATTGCGATGCTCGTGCTTTCCGTCTTGCTGCTTGTCGTCGGTGCGCTGGGCTTGCTCGGCATGTCGCGCAGCAACGCGGCGAACCACGCCACGTATGCCAACCAGATGCCGAGCGCCATGGCGATCGCGCAGGCCGATATCTGGCTGGGCCGGGTCCGCACGGCGCTGTTCAGCGCCGGCATGGAGCCGGAATCTCCCCACGCTGCCGAACTGCTGACCCGCACGGAGAAATTCCTGGCGCAGTCAGAGTCCGCCTGGCAGCGTTACCTGTCCCTGCCGCGCGACGCGGAAGAAGAGCGGCTGGCCCAGGATGTCATCGCCAAGCGCAAGGCGCTGTACGTTGCGCTCGATGCCTTCACCGCCGCCGTCAAGTCGGCCGACCACCAGAAGATCGTCGAGGCGGGGGTCGCGCAAACGCCGTATTACGCCGCGCTGCAAGCCAGCGGCGAAACGCTCAGCCAGTTCCAGTCGGCCCTGGCCAAGCGCAGCTATGAGGCCGCCGAGGCGTCTTATGCCACCTTCAGGGCGATCACCATTGCCGCGCTGCTGGCGGGGCTGGCGCTGGCCATCTATAGCTGGGTGGCCCTGCGCCGCGCCATTGCGCGCCCGCTCGACGCGGCGCTCGCGCACTTCGGCCACATCACCGCGGGCGACCTGAGCCGCCCCGTTGAAATCCACTCGCAGGATGAAATGGGCCAGTTGCTGTCGGGCATCGCGAAGATGCAGGACGGCCTGGCGCAAACCGTCTTGTCCGTGCGCACGGGCAGCGAAACGATCGCGGCGGCCACCAGGCAGATTGCCGCCGGCAACATCGACCTGTCGTCGCGTACCGAACAGCAAGCCGCGTCGCTCGAAGAAACCGCGGCCAGCATGGAAGAGCTCACCACCACCGTCAAGCAGAACGCGGACAACGCGCGCCAGGCTGCGGTGCTGTCTGCCACGGCATCGGAAACCGCCAATCACGGCGGCGAGGTGATCCGCGACGTGGTCGCGACCATGAGCGAGATCAACGAGAGCTCAACCCGCATTGCCGACATCATCAGCATCATCGAGGGCATCGCCTTCCAGACCAACATCCTGGCGCTGAATGCGGCCGTGGAAGCGGCGCGCGCCGGTGAGCAAGGCCGGGGCTTCGCGGTCGTCGCCGGCGAGGTGCGCTCGCTCGCGCAGCGCTCCTCCAGCGCCGCCAAGGAGATCAAGGACCTCATCGACAAATCCTCGGCGCGCGTGACGACCGGCACCGCGCTGGTGGACCAGGCGGGCTCGACCATGACCGAGATCATCCGCGACATCCAGCGCGTCTCCGACATCATGGGCGAGATCTCCGCCGCGTCCGTCGAGCAGACCGCCGGCATCGACCAGGTCGCGCACGCGGTGAGCCAGATGGATGAAGTGACGCAGCAGAACGCGTCGCTGGTGGAGGAAGCGGCGGCGGCGGCGCAATCGCTGGAAGAGCAAGCCGCCAAGCTGAAAGACACGGTGGCGGTGTTCCGGCTGGGCAACCAGGGCGTAGCCGGCACGGCGAGTGCGGCGAGTGCGGCTGTGCCCCATGCCGTGCGAGCCGCAAGCCGGCCCGCGGCATCGTCGCCGCGCCGCGCCGCACCGGTGGCACAGGTGGCGCCGCGTGCTGTTGCGGCGCCGGCCTCGGCGTCCGACTGGTCGTCCTTCTAAGCGGAACGCCGCGCGGCCGCGTAGAGCCGCGCCAGCTGCGCGGCGGCGGCTTCCAGCAGCGCCCCGCCCTGCGCGATCGACCAGGCCAGCGACGCAGGGCCGGCCTGCACCGAGAAGCAGCCATCGAATGCCTCGCGCAGCAGCGCGCCATCGGCAATCGCTCCCGATAGCAAGGTCACGGGCACGCCGTGCCGGCGTCCCAGCGCCGCGATTAGCGCCGGGCCTTTGCCAAGCAAGGTCTGGCGATCGGAGCGGCCTTCGCCGGTCAGGATCCAGTCGTACCCGTCCACCGTCGCCAACCCGGCGGTATCGAGAATAAAGCGGCCTCCCGGCAGCAATGGCGCGCCAAGCAGCCGCATGGCAAAGCCCAGCCCGCCCGCGGCGCCCGCGCCCTGCGCTTGCGCTGCGTGGCAACCGAGCGTCAGCTCGCAACGGGCCGCGAACTCGCCGATTACCTCGTCCGCTTGCGCGAGGTCCGCCACGCCTTTTTGCCCGCCAAACATCATGCTGGCGCCATGCGGCCCGCACAACGGGCTGGCGACATCGGTGAGCGCCACCAGGCGCAGCCCTTGCAGCAGGTCCGCATCGACGCGAGGGCGCAGGCTGCGGATCGACGCAAGATTGTCGGGCACCGGGTCGATGCGCTCGCCCGCGGCATCGAGGAAGTCGAACGCCAGCGCCGAGAGCATGCCGGCGCCGGCATCGTTGGTCGAGGAGCCGCCCAGGCCAATGACGATGGTGGCGAAACCTCGCGCGGCAATCCCGCGTATGGCCTGCCCCACCCCGCGCGTGGTGCGCGCGCCGGGCGCCGCCGCGGCGTCGGGGAGGCCGGCCACCGCCGCCACATCGAAGATCGCGAAGGCGCCAAGCGCTGCGCTCTCGCAGGCGGCAAACGGCATGCGCACCGGCTGGCCGTTGGCATCCGTCACGTCCACCGCATGCCAGCGCCCGCCGCATGCCGCGGCCACCACGGCGGCCGTGCCTTCGCCGCCATCGGCAATCGGTACCTGCGTGACCACGGCGTGCGGCAGCGCATGGCGGATGCCCTCGGCCATATGCCGGGCCACCGCCGGCGCGTCCAGGCTGCCCTTGAACGAATCGGGCGCGAGCAGCACGCGCAGCGCTCGCGCCGGCACGTTATTCAACGCCGTCGCGCTGGTCACGGCGCGGCCAGCTCGGAGATCTCGATCAGGTTCAGGTCCGGATCGCGCAAGTAGACGGAGCGGATCTTCTGCGTGGCGCCGGTCCGCGCGACCGGACCCGCAACGATGGGCCAGCCGGCGGCGCGCAGCCGCTCGATCACCGCATCGAGCGGGATCGACGCGATGAAGCACAGGTCCAACGCGCCGGGCACCGGCAGGTGCGCCTTCGGCTCGAACTCCGCGCCGCGCACGTGCAGGTTGATCTTCTGGTTGCCGAAGCGGAACGCCACGCGGTTCTCACCAAAGGTCTCCATCTGCATGCCGAGCACGCGCGTATAAAAATCGATGGTGGCGCCGGCATCGGTGCTGGTCAGCACCAGGTGGTCGAGGTGGTCAATCATGTCGCGCTTGCTCTCTCTGCGGTTTAGCCGGAAGCCATCATGGCAGTCGCGCAAGCAGATGAACATGTCGGAATGCGTCAGCACCCTTTCCGAAAGCGCAAGGCTGAAGCGGCCGCCTCAGCGCGGCGCCAGCAGGTGATCGAACAGCTTGCGCGCCTCGGGCTGCAGCGCCGCGGCCGATTTCACGCCAAGCCACAGCGTGCGCGAGGCCCACGGATCAGCAAGGCGGATGGCGCGCAACCCGGCGCCAAGGATCTCGGCGCGCACGGCGCCCTCTGGCAAGACCCCGATGCCAAGGCCCGCCTCGATCATGCGGCAGATCGCATCGAAGCTGCTGACCTGCACGCGCAGCTTGAGCACGCGCTCCAGCGCGGCCGAGGCGTCGGCCAGCCGCTGCAGCAGCGAGCTGCCCGGGTTGAGGCCGACGAAATCGTATTCGAGCGCGTCGGCGAAGGCCACCTCGGCGCGCGCCGCCAACGGATGATCCGGCGGCACCAGCACCACCAGGCGGTCGCGGCGGTACTCGAATTTTTCCAGCGCGCCGGCCGCGACGTTGTCGGCAAACACACCGATATCCGCCTGCCCGCCCGCCACCGCCGCGATCACCTCGCCGCTCATGCGCTCCTCCAGGCTGACGCGGATCAGCGGCTGCGCGTGCAGGAACACGCCCAGGTCCCGCGGCATGAACTGGATGATGGCCGAGGTGTTGGCCCACACGCGCACATGCCCCCGCACGCCGATGGCGAAATCGCTCATGTCGCCCGCCAGGCGATTCACGGTATCCAGCACGGCCCGCGCATGGCCGACCAGCCCAAAGCCGGCCGGGGTGAGCTCAAGCCCGCGCGGCAGCCGCACGAACAAGGCGCAATCGGTGGTCTTTTCCAGGTCGGCAACGCGGCGGCTGAGCGCCGACAGCGTCATGTGGGTGCGCTCGGCGGCCTTGGTAAAGCTGCCGCTCTGCGCCACCACCAGGAACAGGCGCAGGGACTGCAGGTCGAGATGGGCGGGATTGATCACGCGAAAGCGTCCGGTGGGCGGCGGCATCGATGGCGGCTGGATGGCCAGGGCCATCCAGCCATGCCCCGAGGTTTGAGAATCGGGAAAGGCTAGTGGACGAGAACGGCATTGTCAATTTGGGCGCCCGGGGCCACCATGGCCGGTCCGCGCGCGCCGCCCGATGGCCGGCGGCATGGCGCATTCACCACCCAGGCTTACCGACAGGCTTACCGACAGGCAAACACCATGAACCCATCCCAGACCACGCCGGAAGTCGTTTTCCTGGACCGCGGCACGCTGGCCCCCGAGACCGTGCTGCGCGCGTTGCCGTTCGCGCACCGTCTGACGGTCTTTGACGCCACCGCGCCGCATGAAGTGGCCGCGCGCATCGCCGGCGCGCAGATCGTGATCACCAACAAGGTCAAGCTGCCAGCCGAGGTGCTGCGCCAGGCCGCCAGCCTGCGCCTGGTAGCGATCGCGGCCACCGGCACCGACCACGTCGACCTGCACGCCTGCGCCGCCCGGGGCATCTGTGTGTCGAACGTGCGCAACTATGCCGTGCATACCGTGCCCGAGCACACCTTCGCGCTGATCTTCGCGCTGCGCCGCAGCCTGCATGCCTATTGCGACGCGGTGCGCGCGGGCCGCTGGCAGGCCTCGGGGCAGTTCTGCTTGCACGACTACCCGATCCACGACCTGGCCGGCTCGACCATCGGCATCGTCGGCGGCGGCACCCTGGGCCGCGCGGTGGGCGAGATCGCCCGGCTGCTGGGGCTCAAGGTGCTGTACGCCGCCCGCAAGGGCCAGCACAGCGCCGACGCGCAACACACGCCCTTCGCGGACATGCTGCGCCTGAGCGACATCATCACGCTGCACTGCCCGCTGACCCCCGCCAACGTGGGGCTGATCGGCCGCGAGGAGTTCGCGCAGATGACGCGCCGCCCGCTGCTGATCAACACCGCGCGTGGCGGGCTGGTCGACGAGGCGGCGCTGGTCCAGGCGCTGCGGCAAGGACAGGTGTCCGGGGCCGGTTTCAACGTAGCCACCGAGGAGCCGCCCGGCCCCGGCCACCCGTTCCACGCGCTGCGCGACCATCCCGCCTTCCTGCTCACGCCGCACGTGGCCTGGGCGAGCCGGGAGGCCATCCAGGCGCTGGCGGACCAGCTGATCGACAATATCGCGGCGTTCGCGGCCGGCTCGCCGCGCAATGTGGTGGCGGGCTGAGTCCTGCCCTACCCTGCCCTGTCCCATGCGCATGGGACCCGCCAGCCGCGGCGGCCACTCGGGTGCACGCCGACATCTGGCCGGACAACTACGATGGCGCTGGTGCGACGCCCGGATCCGTGCCGGATAGCCGCTTCGCGTCTATATTGTTTCTGTTCGGGATCACGACGGAGGGAGCATGCGTGCGCAATGCTGCAGGCTTGTGCTGGCGGCAGCGGCTGCCTGCGCGCTGGGCCTGGCCCTGAATTTCGCGCCGTGCTTCGCCCAGGCCGGTGGGGGCGAGCAAGCGCCTTTCGTGCAAATCAGGCTCGCCAGGCAGATTGCCGTTCAGGTTCCCAAGGACTGGACCATCCTGTCCGGCGCCCAGGGCCGGACCCACGGCACCATCGCGGACGCGGTGGGGGGCGTCTCCATCGTCCCGGCGCCGCCGGGCCAAACGGTCAACCTCCTGCATGCCGTTTCCAATGTGCAGAATCCGTACGCAGCTGTGATCGTCAACTCGATGGCGCAAGCGCCGGTCACGCCCGAGCAGGTCCGCCGGTTCGACAGGTCACTGCTCCTGGCATATGGCGCGAGCTTCGAACGCAGGATGCGCGACTCCCTGAAGACATCGGGCAGGGAGATGCTCTCCATCGACGAGCCCCGCATCGAAAAAATCGGTGGCTGGCCGGCGATTGCGATCAACTACGTGCGCACCGGCGCGCAAGGCACGATCTTCGTCCAGCATTTCGACATCTATACGCCGGACCAGGAACTGCTGCTCATCCTCTCGTGCCGCGACACGGCGCGCGGCGCATGGCTGCCGCTGCTGGACCGGGTGCGCGGCTCGATCGTCGTTGGCGAATAGCCTGGATGGCGATCGTCCCGGCTCCCATCGGGCTGGTCCCCTAGTGGCTGATCATCCAGGGCCGCGTGCCAGGAAAGGACTTGGCCGCGCCGGGCTTGCCGGCCAGGCCGACGCTGCCGCCCGAACAGCCACAACCTGGCCCATGGCGGTGCCCCTGGGAACTCAATGGCGCGTGGGCGCTGCGCTCGTTGCCCGCATGCGCGGCGCGGCGGGACGATGGCATCAGGGCCAGCATGGTCGCGGTGACCTGGCGCCGGGCTGCGTGGCCGCAGCCGGGGCATGGCTGCGGCGCGTCGCGCTCGTCGATGCGGCGCACCGCGGTAAAGCTGCCGCACGCCTCGCAGGCGTATTCATACATTGGCATACAGGTCTCTCCGCTCGGTGGAAAGTGGCAAGCGCGGGCCCCCTTGGGGAAGGAGGAGGAAAGCGGGAGCCCGCGCCCGCCGTGACTTCACGTCTCTGGCTGGCGCTCAGATCGGCATTCAGGCCACATCCTGCGAAAGCAGGACGTCGGCACCGCCCTTGATATGCACAGTGGGCCCACTGGCCTGCGGCCGGATATCGAAGTCGAAGATCTGCGTCGGTATCCAGAGCGTGGCGCAGGAGTTGGGGATGTCCACGACGCCGCTGATATGCCCCTGCACCGGCGCCGTGCCCAGGATGGCGTAGGCCTGCGCGCGCGAGTAGCCGAACTTGGTCAGGTATTCGATCGCGTTCAAGCAAGCCTGGCGGTAGGCGACGTTCACATCGAGGTAGTGCTGCTTGCCTTGTTCATCCACCGAGATACCCTCGAAGATCAGGTAGTCGTTGTAGGTCGGCGTGATCGGGCTGGGCTTGAAGATGGGGTTCTTGATGCCGTACTTCGCCATGCCGTCCTTGATCACGTTCACCCGCATGTGCACCCACCCCGCCATCTCGATGGCACCGCAGAAGGTAATCTCGCCGTCGCCCTGGCTGAAGTGCAGATCGCCGACCGACAGCCCCGCCCCATCCACATACACCGGGAAGTACACCTTGGAGCCACGTGACAGGTCCTTGATGTCGCAGTTGCCGCCATGCTCGCGCGGCGGCACGGTACGCGCGCCCTCGGCTGCCGCCCGCCTGCCGGCGTCCCCAACGAGCTTGCCCATATGGGCGGTCGCGGCAAACGGCGGGTTGGCCAGCGGCGGCACGCGATCGGGGTCGGTCTTGATCAGCCCTGTTTCGCGTTCGTTCCAGGTATGGAGCAGCTTGGGGTCGGGCAGGCAGCCGATCAGCCCGGGATGGATCAGCCCGGCGAACTCCACGCCGGGCACATGGCGCGAAGTGGTGTAGACACCATGGAAGTCCCAGATGGACTTCTGCGCCAGCGGGAAATGGTCCGTCAGGAACCCGCCGCCGTTCCTCTTCGAGAAGAAGCCGTTGAAGCCCCACTGGCTTTCTGCCTTGGCGCCTACGTCCAGCAGGTCGACCACCAGCAGGTCGCCCGGCTTGACGCCGTGCACGCCCACCGGCCCGGAGAGAAAGTGGACGATGGACAGGTCGATGTCCCGCACGTCATCCGCCGACTCGTTGTTCTTGATGAAGCCTCCGGTCCAGTCATAGGTTTCCAGGATGAACTCGTCGCCGGGATTGACCCAGCAGGCCATGGGAATGTCCGGGTGCCAGCGGTTGTGGACCTGTTCGTTCTCGTACGCCGATTGCGCGAGATCGACCTTGATCAGGGTATCTGCCATGTGCCTGTCTCCTTGGTGTGTGTCCGGTCAATCGCCGGATTGCGGCCGTGAAACGATGCAGCCGCCTTGGCTGCATGCCTGGATCAGCGTTGGTCGCGTGCGGCTGCCCGCCGCCGCGTTGCGGTCTATCTTTGAGGGCTGTCTTTGAGGGCTGTCTTTGGGGTCTATCTGAATGATTCGCTCAGCAGCAGATAGCCTGGCAGCCAGCCGGTGGCGATGCCTGCCAGCACAGTGGCAACGCCGGTGAACTTGAGGATCGGGCGCTGCATCGCCAGCAACAGGAAGTACAGGAACCACAGCACGCCCCAGCCGACCCAGCACCAGGCGAACCAGGTATCCCAGACGGAGTTGGCATGGCGCAGCGCATCAATGGCGACGGGAATCACCGTGACCGACACGAACAGGCTGAACCAGCCCAGGCCACGCCCGTCCGCACCGTTGAAGCGGTTGAGCGCAACCCACAGGTAGGTGAAGGTAAACAGCAGCGTCAGCGCACCGGCCTTGATGGATGCGCTATCCGCCTCGCCGCCGAAGATCAGCCGCAGCGACACCAGCATCGTCACCCCGCCGGCAAAGATATTGACGACCCAGATCTCGCGGTCGCCAATCTTGCCCAGCAGCCACAAGCCGTTCAGGCACAGCACGGCTCCTACGTAAAGCAACGTCAGGCCTAGCATGGCGTATCTCCTCCGCGACGGATTCTGGTTGTTCTTTTTCTGTTGGCGCCGGCTGCCTCGCGGCACCGCGTGGCGACGGGTCAACTATAAGCAGGCCCGCGCGGATGCGAATCCTTCACGGCGAGGATTCCGCGCGTCATGCGGCTGGGTGAGGCGGCCTCACCCAATTGGATGAGCCGACGGATAAGGCGGCAGCGCGATGGCCAGGTGAGGGATGTTCAGGCCGGCGGGCAATGCTGCGCGTGCAGGCGCACCAATTCCATCTGGCCATGGGTGTTGGTCTTCTGGAAGATCTGCTTGAGGTGGCTGCGCACCGTGTTCTCGGACACGTGCAGGACCTGTGCCAGGCTGGCAATGGAGTGGCCGGCGAAGACCAGCGCGTTGACCCGCGCCTGGGCCTCGCTCAGCTTGAACTGGCGCGCGAACAGGCAATCGTGGTGCGCATGCTCCGCGCCCTGCCGGCGCGCGCTGACCACCACCAGCGCGCGCTCCTCGCCCAGCCCGTTGCGCATGGATGCGCCGGCGGGCTGCAGCGTGAGCGTCGTGGGCAAGGCAAAGCCGGGCGCGGAAACCGACAGCACCTGCGTGGGCACCAGCGCGGCCTGGCCCGGGTGGGCGTCGCGCGTGTCGCCGGCCTTGGGGGGAAGTCCTTGGGCAGCCCCGGCCAGCGTGGCCAGCATCTCGTGCAAGGTGCGGTGGTCGGTCGGCATCACCGCGGCAAGATACTCGCCATCCCGGTACAGGCCGCTGCCCTGCCCGCACAGCGCCTGCGCGCTGCGGTTGCAGTAGACGATGCGCCCATCCTGCTCGACCAGGAAGGTCGCGTTAGGATGGCCGTCGATGACGCACATCAGCGCCTGGCTCAGGTCGGCGGCGCTGTGGCGGTGCCAGCGGTTTTCCAGCGACAGCGCCATATGCGCGAGCAGGCCGCGGAACTCCGCCTTCTCCTTGCTGGCAAAGCGCCGCTGGTCTTCACGCCGGTACAGCTCAAGGTAGTAGACGACATCCGCCTCGCGCGCCACCACCCCGCACAAGCGATGCAGATAGCGATGGGGCCGCAGCAACGCCTGGTAGTAGTCCGTGCGAACCAGGTCGCCGCTGCCCAGCATGTCGTCGCCGCTGATCACCTGCAGGGGCTGGTAGGCCGTGCTGGAGAGGAACCACGGGTTGCGCGCGGAGTACTGCGCAAAGGTGCGAAAAAACGCCGGATCCTCTGGTGCGCCGTGCAGCACCGCGCCCTGGCCGCCGGCCAGGTGCCGCCGCGCCAGCACGGCCGTGCCCGCGGCGAACTGATCGCGCACCAGCGCAACCACGCCACGCCAGCCATCGTCGTCGCGCGCGGCGTGGATACGGTAGATCAGTTCCCCGGCCTGGCTATTGGGGCTATTGGGGCTATTGGGGCTATCGGCGCTATCGGCGCTATCGGCGCTATCGGTATTCTGGGCGGGCAACCGCGCATTCTCCTTGGCATCGGGCACAGCGGATTCGGGCAACAGCGAGCGCGATGCCGGCGGCTCCCGGCCTCTTCGATATGAGGACTGCCGGCCAGTGTTTGCGCTGGCACCCTAAATGTCAAGGCGCCGCGCCATGCTGCCGCGCAGCATCTCCGCGGCGGGTTGCGGCGCGCTTCGGCCCCTTCCAGCGCAGCGCGCATGTCATTGCGCGAGGGGCGGATTCAGACAATAATCGGAGCGCCCGCTGCCAGCCATCCCGACCCGGATCGCCCCCCCCTCCCGGAGCCGCATCGCACCCGACGCCACCACGCCATGCGCATCAAACGAGAATATCAATCCTGGGTCGCGAACGAAACGCTGGAGGATTACGCGCTGCGCTATGCGGCACGCTCTTACCGGCGCTGGTCGCCGTTCACGCTGGCCAACACGGCCATCGGCGGCGTGTCCTTCCTGGCGCTGGAAGCCATCGGCGCCAGCGTCACGCTCAGCTTTGGCTTCCAGAACGCGTTCCCGGCCATCCTGCTGGTCTGCGCGCTGATCTTCCTGATCGGGCTGCCGGTGGCATACCACGCCAGCGTGGCCAACGTGGACATCGACCTGCTCACGCGCGGCGCGGGCTTCGGCTATGCCGGGTCCACCATCACCTCGCTGATCTACGCGTCCTTCACCTTTATCTTCTTCGCGCTGGAGTCGGCCATCCTGGCCCAGGCGCTCGCCATTGCCACCGGCCTGAACCTGACAGTGGGCTACCTGGTCTGCTCGCTGGTGATCGTGCCGATGGTGTTCTTCGGCGTCACGCTGATCAACAAGCTGCAGATGTGGACACAGCCGCTGTGGGCGGTGCTGCTGGTGCTGCCCTTCGCCTACATCCTGCGCCACGATCCCGGCGTGCTGGCGCAATGGGCGGCATTCACCGGGCGCGACGCGGCCTCGCCGGCGTTCAATGTGCTCGCGTTTGGCGCCGCCACCGGCGTGCTGTTCTCGCTGATGGGCCAGATCGGCGAGCAGGTGGACTACCTGCGCTTCCTGCCCGAGCGCACGCCGCAGAACCGCTGGAGCTGGTGGAGCGCGCTGCTGCTGGCCGGCCCGGGCTGGATCGTGATCGGCGGCCTCAAGGTGCTGGCGGGCAGCCTGCTGGCGGTGCTCGCGCTGCAAGCCGGCGTGCCCGCCAGTCGCGCGATGGAGCCGATCCACATGTACGTGTGGGCATACGGGCAGGTATTCGATCGGCCCGAGGTGGTGCTCGCGGTGGCGATRCTGTTCGTGCTCGTGTCGCAGATCAAGATCAACGTGACCAATGCCTATGCGGGCTCACTGGCCTGGTCCAATGTGTTCGTGCGGCTGGCGCACTACCATCCGGGCCGCGTGGTTTGGCTGGTGTTCAACGTGCTGATCGCGCTGTTGCTCACCCTGCTGGGCATCTTCAGCACGCTGGAGGCCGTGCTGAGCGTGTATTCCAACCTGGTGATCGCCTGGCTCGGCGCCCTGGCCGCTGACCTTGTCGTGCTCAAGCCGCTGGGCATCAGCCCGCGGCACATCGAGTTCCGCCGGGCCTACCTGTATGCGTTCAACCCGGTGGGCTGCGGCGCCATGCTGATCGCCTCGCTCGCCGGCATCGGCGCTTACTCCGGCTTGCTTGGTGCGCTGGCGCAAGCCTATTGCGCCTTTATCGCGCTGGGCGCTTCGTTCGCCAGCGCCATCCTGATCGCCTATGCGACCCGCGGCCAGTACTACATCGCGCGGGAGGACCCGCATCCCCTCGACGAGCACACTGACGAGCCGATCCGCTGCTGCATCTGCGAGCGCGACTACGAAGCGCCGGACATGGCGCACTGCCCCTTCTATGCGGGGCCGATCTGCTCGCTGTGCTGCGGCCTGGACAACCATTGCCACGATGCCTGCAAGGCGCCCGGCACCGCCGCGCAAATGCAGGCGGCGCCGTGGCAAAGCAGTTTCCTGCGGATACTGCCGCCGCATTTCCTGCGCAGGCTGGCGCGCTTCCTTGGCCTGTTCGTGATTGCCGCGGCGGCCATGGGCGCCGTGTTCCTGCTCGCCTACCGGCTGATCGGCGAAGGCCATGCCGCCCACGCCGACGGCATCGGCGGCCTGCTGCTGCGCGTGTACTCGGCCACCCTGCCGCTGCTGGCTTTCGGTGCGTGGTGGATCGTGCTGTCACACGAAAGCCGCGAGCTGGCGCAGGCGGAACTGATGGAGTCGCTGCGCCATCTCGAGTCCGCGCGCAAGCACCTGGTGGACGCGGAAAAGATGGCCTCTCTCGGCGGACTGGTCGCGGGTGTGGCGCACGAGATCAACACGCCGGTGGGCATCGCCGTCAGCGCCGCCTCCTACCTGCAGGACCGCACCAGCGCCACGCAGGCGCTGGTGGCAAGCAACGGGCTGGCACCAGAGGCGCTGCAGCGCTACCTGTCGGATGCCGCGCAATCCGCCCGTTTGCTGCTGTCCAACGCCAACCGCGCTGCGGAGCTGGTGCAGAGCTTCAAGCAGATGGCGGTCGACCAGACCAGCGAAAAACGGCGCGGCTTCGACCTCGGCGACTATATCCGCGAGACCGTGGTCAGCCTCGACCCGCGCCTGCGCGACACGCACGTGCAATTACTGATCGACTGCCCAGCCGGCATCGCCATGAACGGCTACCCCGGCGCGATCGCGCAGATCCTCACCAACCTGGTCATGAACTCGCTGGTGCACGCGTTCGGCAGCGGCGACACAGGCCCTGTGCGCGGCACCATCCGCATCGCCGCCCGGCTCGCCGCCGGTGACGAAGTCGTGATCCGCTACGCCGACGACGGCAGCGGCATTCCAGATGCCCTGCATGAGAAGATCTTCGAGCCCTTCTTTACCTCGCGCCGCGGCAAGGGTGGCAGCGGCCTGGGCCTGCATCTGGTCTACAACCTGGTGACCCAGCGCCTGGGTGGCACCATCGCCGTGGGCCATGCGGGGCGTGCGGAGGGCGGCGGCACCGTCTTCACCCTGCGCATGCCCCGCATCACGCCCTCGGCGAAGGCCACCATCCCGATCGTATCCGCCAGGACTCTGCCATGAACGCCTCCTTGTCGATGCCCGCGTGGCAGGTCCTGCTGGTCGATGACGACCCCGACGTGCACGAGATCACGCGCCTGGTGCTGATGGACCTGACCTTCTCCGGGCGCAAGATCCAGTTCCACAGCGTCTATTCCGGCGAAGCCTGCCGGGCCCACCTCGCCGCTCACCCCGATACGGCGCTCGTGCTGCTCGATGTCGTGATGGAAACCGACGATGCCGGCCTGGCCACGGTGCGCTACATCCGCGAGCAACTGCGCAACCCCGACCTCCAGATCGTGCTGCGCACCGGGCATCCCGGCATGGCGCCGGAGCGCGAGGTGGTGACCGGCTACGAGATCAATGGCTACTTCCTCAAAACGGAGATGACCGCGCAAAAGCTGACCTCCGTCGTCATCGGCGGCCTGCGCGCGTACCAGTACGTGAAGGCCTTGCAGCAAGCCCATGCCCTGCCCCAGCCGGCCCCGCACACGCAAGGCGCGCCGTGCGCGCCCGGGCGCCCAGCCTCCGAGGCAGGTAGCGGCGCGCAGATCGAAGCTGCCATAGAACAAGCGCTGCACAGCGGCCAGTACCGGCTGCAAGCCGTCTCCCAGTTCGACCTGGGCTCCGCCGCCATCACGGCCATCGCACTGCTGCCGGCGTGGCCGGGCCCCACCGGCTGGATGCCGCATGCCGAGATCGCCGACCACGTGCGCAGCCCAAGCCTCATTGGCGCGATCAATGCCGCGCTGCTGCGCCGCGCCTGCGAACTCGCGCTAGCCTGGCACACGGATCCGCAAGCCGCCCTATCCAGCCCGGCCCGCGTCAGCGTCCCCATCCTGCTGCCGCTCATGGCCGGCGCCGAGGAGTCCGAACTGCTGGCGTTGCCGGAACTGCTCCGCCAATACCTGCGCGAGACCGCCCAAGCCGGCAACGTGCTCGACCTGCAATTGCCGGGCATCCTGCTGGGCACCGCCACGGAAGCCGCCCGCCTGGCCTGCGCCCGTATCCAGGAGCAAGGCGCGTCCGTCACGCTGGCCGACGTTGGCAACACGCCCATCTCGCTGGCCAACCTGCAGCGCTTGCTGCCTGACCGGCTGCAGATTCCCCAGGGCTACGTGCGTAACGTGGCAACCGATGCCAAGCGCGCTGCCATCGCGCGTGCCGTGATCGCGCTGGCGCACACGCTCGGCATGCAGGTACTGGCCAATGGCCTGGCCAGCTCGGAAGAGCTGCAGTTCTTCAAATGGGAGGGTTGCGACGTTGGGCAGGGGGACGTGCTGGGCAGCGTTCGGGAGGCCACGGAGTGGAAGGCTTGAGGCGGTCCGGGCGCGGTTGCGCCGGCGCCGCCATCCACGCATGACGCGGGCTATCCGAGGCAGGTCAAATGCCATCGTTGCGCGCCGCGTGCGGTTGACCTTGCCCGAGCCTGGACGTCCCGACTCAGGCTCCACGTCCCGTGTTGCGGCTCGCCAGGCGCTTAGCGTGCCGCGGCACCCGGCTCGGTGATAGCGCTGTAGACCAGCGTGCGCAGCTGGCGGCGCACCGGGTAGGCGGACGAGGGCAAGAGCTGGGTCAGGAACAGTCCGATCAGGTCCTCCTGCGGATCGACCCAGAAGAAGGTGCTGGCCGCGCCGCCCCAGAAGAAGTCGCCGGCGCTGCCTGGAATCAACGTGGTCGCCGGCGTCACCGTGGTGGCGAAGCCGAGCCCGAAGCCAACGCCATCATAGGTGGCTTCGCTGAACATGGAGCGCGACATGCGCGGCAGGTCCACCCCGCCCGGCAGATGGTTGGCGGTCATCAGCGCCAGGGTCTTCGGCCCCAGCAGGCGCACCCCATCCAGCTCGCCGCCTTGCAACAGCATGCGTGCGAAGCGCATGTAGTCAGCCGCGGTGGACACCAGGCCGCCACCGCCGGAGAGGAAGCTGGGCGGCTTCAGGTAGGGGCTGGTGCGGGGATCGTCCTGCAGGACCGGCGCGCGCGCGGATACCACCTTCGAACCGAGCGAGCCGACGGCGTAGCAGGCGCAAAAGCGCGAGGCCTTGTCTTCCGGCACGTGGAAGGCAGTGTCAACCATGCCCAGCGGATCGAATATGCGCTCCTTCAGGAAGGTCTCGAAAGGAATTCCGCTGATCTTGCCGACAAGGTAGCCCAGCACGTCGGTGGCGACCGAGTAGTTCCAGGCCTCGCCCGGCGAGAACTCCAGCGGCAGCTTGGCCAGCTTCTCGATCATGTCGTCCAGCGTGCCGCCGGTGGCGAGTTCGCCCAGCATCTGCTTGCGGTAAGCGGCGTCGACGTTGGTGTTCTGCTGGAAACCATAGGTCAGGCCGGACGTGTGGCGCAGCAGGTCGACCACCAGCATCGGGCGCGCAGCCGGGCGCGTCTGGAAGCTCTCCATGAAGCCCCCGGCGTAGACACCCAGGTTTTCCCATGCCGGGATGTACTTGCTGACCGGATCGTCCAGGGCGATCTTGCATTCCTCGACCAGCATCATGACCGCCACCGAGGTGATGGGCTTGCTCATCGAGTAGATGCGGAAGATCGAATCCTCGGCCAAGGGCACCTGGCGCTCGCGGTCAGCCAGGCCCAGCACCGAGTTCAGGACCAACTCGCCGCGCCGCCACACCTGGATGAGGCTGCCGGGCAACTTGCCGGTCGCGATATAGGCGTCGTCGATGAAACGTTCGACCCGCCCAAGCCGCTCGCCGGACATCCCCTGCGTTTGCCTGCCTTGCATATCCATGTCTCCTCATTGTCATTGCATTGATGCCCGCGCCGCCAGCGCTTGGCCGGGGCAGCCCCTCGATGTCCCGAGCCGGCAGGGCGCGGCGATCTTGGTCGCACCTACCGTGCCGACCCAAGGATACCGTAGGTGCAATGCCGGCTCGCCGGCCGGAAATGCCGCTCGCTCGCACCTCGCCATCATGACATCGGCGCCTCCCCACGCCAAGCGGGCTGCACGGGCAGCGGCAACGTTCGATGAAGCCGGAGAGGCGGTGAACGCCACGGCGTGGGCCGACGTCTACCGCACGGCTTGCCTCAATGCACCGAACAATGCGATGCGCTATGCAGCCTCTACCCTTACTCCAGGGTCACATTGGCCTTCTTGACCAGGGCAGCATAGCGCGCCGCTTCGCTCTGGAAGAACCTGGCGGCTGCCTCCGGCGTGCCGGGATTGATCGTGTTGCCCTGCTTCTTCATCGCTTCCAGCACGTCCGGGCTGGTGAATGCCTTGGCAAACAACGTGTTGAGGCGCTTGACCTCGGCCGGCGGCAGCCCTGCCGGGCCTACCACGGCAAACCAGCCCTCGACCGCGTAGTTGGGCAAGCCTTGTTCTGCGATGGTGGGAATATCCGGTGCGGCCGGCGAGCGCGTCGCGCCACACAGGCCGATCGCGCGCAGGGATCCGCTCTTCAGATGCGGCGCCACGGCATTCAGCGCTACCACGCCCATCTCCACCTGGCCAGCGATCAGGTCGGTCAACATCGGGCCGGTGCCTTTGTAGGGCACGTGGCGGGCTTTGACGTGCGCTTCATCGAGGAACATCTCAGCGGCGAGCTGGATGATGGTGCCGTTGCCCGACGATGCATAGTTGAGCGAATCGGGCTTGGCCTTGAGCAAGGCAATGAGTTCCTGCACGTTCCTGGCGGGAACCTTGGGGTTGACCACCAGGACCAGCGGCGTGGAGCCGATCACGCTGATGGGCGTGAAGTCCTTGATCGCGTCGAACGGCATCTTCTTGTACACGCTCGGGTTGATCACGTGGTTGTTGGAGAACAGCCCCAGCGTGGTGCCATCGGGTGGCGCCTTGGCCACCGCCGCCGCGCCGGTCATGCCGCCGGCGCCGGGAAGATTCTCGATCACCACCGGCTGGCCCAGGCTCTTGCCCAGCGAAGGCCCGGCAGCGCGTGCGATCGCGTCCACGCCCGAGCCAGCGCTGATCGGCAGGATCAGGCGCACCGGCCGGCCCGAGCCTTGGGCCAGCACGGTGCCTGCCAGCAAGGCAAGCGTGAGTGCCATCGCCGAAGCGGCCATGCCGAGTGCTGCCCGGCGCGAAAGGGGGAATGCCATGTCTGTCTCCGTATGTTTATCGTTCTAGTCCGCGTGGCCGTCCGAAGCCACGTGGCAAAGTGCGAAGCTTCAGTCCGGGATATGCGCGCCGAGGCCGGCCAGGATCTCGTCGTTGTGCTCGCCAATGCCCGGCAACGGCATGCGCACGCCAGGCCTGCGTCCGCCCATCAATAGCGGCAGCAGCACAACGTCCGTGGTGCCGCCGTCCTCGGTCTGCATCGGCACCAGGCCTCCGCTTGCCTTGAGGTGCGGATCCTCCAGCAGTTGCTCCGGACGCATGATGGGCGCGTAGGGAATGCCCGCGGCTTCGAGCTTCGGCGAAAGCGCCTCCACGCGATGGTCCTTGAGAATCTCGCCCAGCCGCTCCAGCAATGCCGGGCGTACAGCAACGCGCATGGCGTTGGTGGCAAGTGCCGGATCGGCTGCCAGGTCGGGGCGTTGCAGCACGTCGCACAAGGTGTTGAACTGCTTGTCGCTGACGGCACCGATAAACAATTGCTCGCCTTCGGCTAGCGTGAACACGTCGTAGACGCTCCAGGCGGAGACGCGCGACGGCATCGGCGGCGGCGGCGCGCCGGTCATCGAGAACTGCTGCATGTGCTGGGACGACAGGAACACGCAATTCTCGAACAGGGCGCTCTGCACTTCCTGTCCCTTGCCGGTGCGGTCGCGCTCCCGCAGGGCAGCCATCACGCCGATGGCGCCGAACATGCCGCCCATGATGTCGTTGACCGAGGTGCCGGCGCGCAGCGGGCGGCCCTTGGGCCCGGTCATGTAGGACAGGCCGCCCATCATCTGCACGACTTCGTCAAGCGCCAGGCGGTGTTCATAGGGCCCGGGCAGGAAGCCCTTGTGCGAGACGTAGATCAGCTTGGGAAACCTGGCGGACAGCGTGGCGTAGTCCAGCCCGCATTTCGCCATCAGCCCCGGGCGGAAGTTCTCCAGCAGCACGTCGCACTGGCCAATTAGCTCCGCTGCCRTGGCCTGCCCTTGCGGGGTGGTGATATCGATGACGACGCTCTTCTTGTTGCGGTTGAACGAGCGGAAGAAACCAATGCCAAGGCCGGGCAGGTTGCGCGTCTTGTCGCCACCGGGCGGCTCGACCTTGATGACTTCGGCGCCCAGGTCCGCGAGGATCATGCCGCAGGTCGGGCCCATCACCATATGCGTGAACTCAACCACGCGGACGCCGGCGAGCGGCAAGGAGGCATTATCAGTGTTCATGATCGACTCTCAGGCGGAAAGCCGCATCGGCAATCGATGCAGGAAATGTCTTGGGCAAGCCGGCGCGCCACAGTGTGCCGTGCAGGGTTTCAGTGGCCAGCCAGCCAGCTACGCGCGCGCGCAGCGACAGCAAGCGGCCGATGTCGATGCCGGTTTCGAAGCCCATGCTGCCTAGCAGGAATGCCAGGTCTTCCGTGGCGACATTGCCGCTGGCGCCGGGCGCGTGCGGGCAGCCGCCGATGCCGGCGAGGCAGGCATCGAAACGGGTCACCCCGGCTTCCAGGGCAGCATAGACATTGGCCAGGCCAAGCCCGCGCGTGTCATGGAAGTGGCCGCACCAGAAGCGGTCGCCGGCAATTGCCGTGGCGCGTTCGAACAGGCTGCGCACCATGGCGGGGTCGGCATAGCCCACCGTGTCGGCCAGGCTAACGCGATCCGCGCCGGCATCCAGCAGGGCCTGCATCAGGCGCAGCACCTCGTCCGGATGCACATGGCCCTGGATCGTGCAGCCGAAGGCCGTGCCCACGCCACCTTCGATTAACGTCTTGGAGCCGGCCGCGTCACGAGCGGCACGGATCCTGGCGACCTCGGCCACCACGTCGTCGGGTGTCTTGCGCAAGTTGGCCAGGCTATGCGCATGGCTGGCGGAGAGCGGCATCAGCATCAGGTCCGCGCCGCTGGCGATGGCGTTCTCCGCGCCTCGCAGGTTCGGCACCAGGACCGAGACGAACAGCCCCGGCAGCGACTTGGCAAAGTCCACGAGTTCCGCGGTATCGGCAAGTTGCGGCAACAGCTTCGCCGGGACGAAGGAGCCCACCTCGATCTCGCGCTGGCCTGCCGCGTAGGCCGCCTGGATCCACTCGCGCTTGGCGGAAGTCGGCAGGATGGTGGCGATGCTTTGCAGCCCGTCACGCAGCCCAACCTCGCGGATCACGGCTTGGCGCGGTGCCGATGGAGTGTGCGTTGTCATTGGATCTGTGTTCCCTCGGAGGTTGGTGCCTCGGTCTGGCCTATGCACTCTATGTTGTTCCGGCCTGAGCCAGAAGCGGTAATCAAGAAGCGCCAGCATTCCGGATTGGAACTTCTAAGCGAATCATCCCGATGCGTGCCCAAGCCAGCGGCCCACCAGCTGCCGCGCACGAGGTGCCAAGTGCCGCCGCTTGCGTCCAGCCCGGGGAATTTCCGGTTGTGACAAAAAACGTTAAGATAGCCGCACTAAATTTCCAGATTGGAAATCCTCTGTTGAAGGCTCTCGATGCGTGATCTAGACCTCACCTCCCTGCGCCTGTTTGTTGCGGTTTGCGAGACGCGCAACATGGCGCGCGCCGGCGAACAGCAGCACATCGTGGCTTCGGCCATCAGCAAGCGGCTGGCGCAGCTGGAAGACACGGTGGGCGTCACGCTGTTCGAGCGGCGCCGGCGCGGCGTGATCCCGACCGCGGCGGGTGAGATCCTGCTTGAGCACGCTCGCGCCATGCTGGCCGCGGCTGATCGCGTGGAGCGCGACATGGCCGACTACGGCACCGGCATCAAGGGGCAGGTCCGCTTGCTGGCCACCGTATCGTGCATGGCCGAGTCGCTGCCCGACGATATCGCGAGCTTCCTGCAGGTGCCCGCGCATCGGGACATCCGCGTCACCGTCGAGGAAAGCCTCAGCCGCGATCTCGTCCGCTCGTTGCGTGAAGGATCCGCATCGTTGGGTATCTGCTGGGATGCCGCGGATCTGGAAGGATTCCAGACCCGGCCCTATCGCAGCGATGCCCTGGCGGCCATCGTGCATCCCGAGCACCCGCTCGCTAGCCAGGCGGATTGCACGTTCGAGCAAACGCTGGAGTTCGACCACATCGGGCTGCCCGGGCAGACGGCTGTGCACACCATGCTTGCACGCGCCGCGGCCATCATCGGCAAGCCGATGGCGTACCGCGTGGTGGTTTCCTCGTTCGATGCGTCCCTGCGCTGCGTGCGCGCGAATCTGGGTCTTGCCATCGTGCCCCGCGAGGTGGTTGAGCCCATTTACGCCAGCTTTGGCGTACGGGTGATCCCGCTCACCGATCGCTGGGCGCAGCGCCGCTTCGCGATCTGCTTGCGCGACGAGGCAAGCCTCTCGCCAGCGGCAAGACTGCTGGTGGACTACCTGGAACAAAAGGCAGCAGGCTGACAGCCCGCCGGCGCTTCATCTCAAGCTTCATCCCAGGCTTCAGCGCATGGCGTTGCGCAGCCGGCGCAGGCTGGATTCACGATGACAAGGCGTACAACAAACCGAGGGCCAGCAGGCATCCGGTCAGTTTCAGGTAGTACCCGCCACCGTGATGAGGTTGGCCTGTGCGTGGTGCATTGCGGCTGTGCGGCATCATGTTGCTCACCGGATTGGACAGCCCACAGGTTAAGAACTCGCCCATGCAAAAGGCGTAGAAAGCTATCAGCCGGGCATAAACAGCCCGTCAATGTCCATCAGCCGCCGGATGATTCCCCACCTACAATGAATTGTCGGGCGGGGCTGGCTTGGACCTTTGCCTTGTTGCGGGCAGCCGCAGGCCACGGATGACGGTCCGGCAAAGGAGCATGATCGATGCGCTCGCCAGGGATATCCGGCCTGCGCCTGAGGCGCATTGCCGCCAGGGTTGCGGTTGGCATCATCGGCCTGATCGTCATCGGCCGCCTCACCGGCATGCTGATCGACTGGCTGTGGTTTTCCTCCATCGGCTATGTCAGCGTTTTCTGGACGGTCCTTGTCACCAAGGTGCTTCTGTTTGCCGCCGTCTTCGCTGCGTCGGCGGGCGCGATCTGGGTATCGGGATCGCTGGCGCACCGCTATGCGAGCCCGCCTGGCTCCTGGAAGGCGGAGGTCTTGAGCGAGCTGGTCGGCGAAGTCGCGCCGCACCTGCCCTGGCATGCCGCCATCGCCGGTGCCGCCGTCCTCCTGGGCCTGCTCCTCGCCACCAGCGGAATCCCGGACTGGGACCTCGTGCTTCGCTACTTCAACCAGGTGCCCTTTGGCAAGGCCGATCCGATCTTCGGCAAGGACATCGGCTTCTATCTCTTCTCGCTGCCTGCCTATCTTGCACTGAGGAACTGGCTGTTACTGCTGCTGTGCTGCAGCGCAGCCGCCGCCGCCGTGGTGTACGGGATGCGCGGCGACATCGCCTGCATGCGCTCGCCGCGCGGGCTTTCGCCTGCGGCCGCCGTCCACGGCTCGGCCCTGCTGGGCTTGTTCTTCCTGCTGCAGGCCTGGTCCTACTGGCTCGACCGCTTTCTGCTGCTCTATGGGGACAACGGCGTGGTGGTGGGCGCCAGCTATACCGATATCCATGTGGGCCTGCCAGTCCTGTGGCCGCTGATCGGCCTGGCCACCGCGGCCGCAGCCGCTTCATGGGCCAATATGCGCTGGCGGGGCTATCGCATTCCTGCCGCCTCGGCGCTGGCCGTGTTCGGCAGCGCATTCGTACTGGTGCTGATCTACCCGGCGCTGTTCCAGCGTTTCTATGTCAAGCCGAACGAATTGCAGCTGGAGACGCCCTATATCGCCCACAATATTGCGCTGACGCGCGACGCCTATGGCCTGGCGCAGATAGCGGTAAAGCCGTTTCCCGCCGACCAGAACCTGGATCTCGCCGCGCTGCAGGCCAATCGCCCAACCATCGACAATATCCGCCTGTGGGATCTGCAGCCGTTGCGGGATACCTACGCGCAGTTGCAGGAGATCAGGACCTATTACAAATTCCTGGCGACAGACATCGACCGCTACCGGTTCGACGCCCGTTACCAGCAGGTGATGCTCTCGGCGCGGGAGCTGGAACCGTCGCTGCTTCCTGCCAATGCCCAGACCTGGGTCAACCTGCATCTGCTGTTTACCCACGGCAATGGCGTCGTGATGTCGCCGGTCACGGAGAAATCCACGGAAGGCCTGCCTACGCTTTACCTGAAGGATATTCCGCCCGTCTCCAACGGCGGCCCGCGCATGGTTGAGCCGCGCCTGTACTTTGGTGAAGGCGGCAAGGGCTATGTGATCGTCAACGGCAACACCCCCGAATTCGATTACCCCAAAGGCGATGAGAACGTCTATACGACCTACCACGGGCGCGACGGCGTCGCGATCGGCAGCGTGGCGCTGCAGGCCCTCTTCGCCTGGCAATTCGACGATCCCAACATCCTGGTGACCAGCTACATCACGCCCGCGAGCCGAATCCTGCTCCATCGCAATATCCAGGACCGGGTACGCACGATCGCCCCGTTCCTCAGCCTCGACCGTGACCCCTACATCGTCGTGAGCGGCGGGCGGCTTTTCTGGATCCAGGATGCCTACACCACCAGCCGCTGGTTCCCGTACTCCCAGCCAGGCACCGGTGACGGCGACAATTACATCCGCAATGCGGTCAAGGTGGTGATCGATGCGTACAACGGGACTGCCGATTTCTACATCAGCGATCCGGCTGATCCCGTCGTGCGGACGTACCAGCGCATTTTCCCGGGCCTGTTCAAGCCGCTGGGCGCGATGCCGCAAGACCTGCAGCTGCATATCCGCTACCCCGAAGACCTGTTCCTGATCCAGGCCCAGGTCTACCGCGCCTATCACATGGAAACGCCGGAAGTCTTCTACAACAGAGAGGATCTCTGGCAGTTCCCGCGCAAACAGGCCGACATCGACGCGGGCACCGGCCCTGGCTCGCCCATGACGCCCTACTACATGATCGTGCGGCTACCGGCGCAGCCGCGCGCCGAATTCGTGCTGATGCTGCCGATGGTGCCCAGCCAGCGCGAGAACATGATTGCGTGGCTGGCGGCGCGTTGCGATCCGCCTGACTACGGCAAGCTCGTCGTCTATGCCTTTCCCAAGGACAAGCTGGTCTATGGGCCATTCCAGATCGAGGCGCGCATCCAGCAAAACACCGAGATCTCGCAGCAGATTTCGCTATGGAACCAGATGGGTTCGCGCGTCATCCGCGGCCACCTCCAGGTCGTGCCCATCGACAACGCGATTCTCTACGTCTCGCCGCTCTACTTGCGCGCGGAGTCCGGCCAGTTGCCAGAGTTGAAACGGGTGATCGCCGCCTATGGCGACCATGTGGTGATGGAGGAATCCTTGGGCGCGGCCCTGGCGGCGCTCTTCAAGGAAGCGGCCCCGGTGGCGGCCGCGCCCGGTGGCGCGCCAGATGGCCGCGCCCGCGAGGCACTCGCCCACTATGACCGCGCCATGGAGCGATTGAAGGCAGGCGACTGGGGCGGCTTTGGCGCCGAACTCGATGCACTGAAGCCACTGCTCGAAGCGCTCGGCGCCAGGCGCGCCGATGCGCAGAAATGACGAACGATCATGCAAACAACCGCGCCGGTCGCCACGCCGGCGATAAAGCCGACACGCGCTTGCAACGGCTAGAATGAGCGCCTACGACCGCCGCACCATGTTCGCTCGCTCTGGAGGAAGACCCATGAAAGCCTGGATCGCAATGGCCGTTGGCGCGCTTGGCTGCGCAATGGCGTTCCTGGCGGGTCCGGCTTGCGCCGCGGACACGGCGACGCTGACCATTGCGGCCGGTGCGCAACAGCGCAACTACACGCGGGATGCGCTGCTGAAAGACCGCCGCCTGACCGATGTGACGGTGGACGACGACAACCTGAAACGCCGCCTGACATTCAAGGCGATCCCCTTGGCCGCCTTGCTGCGCGGCATGCCGGTGACGGCCGACGCGAGCGCGACGACCGCAGCCAGCGATGGCTATGTCTCTCACCTGCCGACGCGCCTGTTGCTGGCCGAAAGCGCCGACGAGCCGCGCGCCTGGCTCGCGGTGGAAAATCCTGCCGCGCCGTGGCCGACGCTCAAGGGCCAGGACATCGGGCCGTTCCGCCTGATCTGGACAGTGCCGGCGGGCCGCGCCGCTTCCCTTGTCAACGAGAGCCTCTGGACGTACAGCATCGTGCGCATCGACATCACCGCGCCGCCGGCGGAGCGCTTTGCGGCCATCCGGCCCGCCCCCGGCCTGCCGGCGGACGGCGCGGTCATGCGCGGCTTTGCGACATTCCAGCGCGTTTGCTTCTCGTGCCACTCCCTCAACCGGGTCGGCGACGCGCACCTTGGCCCCGACCTGAATGTGCCGCACAGCGCCGTCGACTATCTGGGCGACGACAAGCTGGCCACGCTGATCCGCGACCCGCAGTCGCTGCGCTGGTGGCCCAACGCGCGCATGTCGGCGATCGACGAAAAAACGCTGTCCGACGCTGATCTGAAGGACTTGCTGGCGTATCTGCATCACATGTCTGGACGCAAGGCGGCGGCGCCCGCGGCGGGTTCCTGAGCCTTGATGCACCCGTGCCGGATGGCACGGTCCGGCATCCGGTTCAATTGACAATGTGATAGGTGACCGAGTGCGCCTCAACTGGCGACACCACCTCCCACCTGTGGAGCATTCTCTCGATGGCCGCATTCGTCAGCGTGGTGTCGCGCTTGCGGTTGCGCGACAGGATGGTCTGCTCCGCGGCCTCCAGATAGACGACATTGACTTCAGCGCCGTACGCGAACAGCAAGTCGAGGGTTTTCGCGCGCATCTGCCGGCTCAGGTGCGTCGCGTTCCAGACGAACGGCATGCCCTCGCGCAGCAGCGCTTTTGCCTGGTCGACGGCAAAGTGCATCGCCGCGCCCTCGTTCTTCCCGTACTTCAGCCCAAGGGCCTCGCGTGCGTCGTCAAACCCCACAACCGGCAGACCGGCGCAGCATGTCTTGATCCAGGTGCTCTTGCCTGTGGCTGGCAGGCCGCTCAGGACCGTCACGGTGGAGCCCGCCTCGCGGTGGTAAGCATAGTCCGGATGTACGTCTTCGCCCCGGAGGTAGCGCATCCGAGTCCAGCGGTCCGCGAAGGCGCGTGGCTGGCCATAGCATCCCTCCTCGCGCGCTAACTCGCGAAACAGCGCGATGTCGACCAGCACGTCTTCGCTGTCTGCGCATACCCGCCCACGCATGTCGGCCTCGGCCAGCGCCGCCAGCTCGCTGACGTCGAGTTCCAGCGACAGGCGCCGCACCACCATCTCCGCGGACTCGCCGGACCGGCTTCCCCGGATGGCATAGAACGGCAGCTGATGCACGTGGATCAGCCGGCAAACCGCTTCGCGCAAGGCAAAGGGCACGCCGCTGCGCCACAACAGCACGCGCGCATCGACCGCGCCGCGCGCAGAGTGGCCCGGCTGGCCGATCGCCCCGGTTTGCGGGTCTACCCGCGTGGTGGCGGGCTTTGCGATGTCGTGCAGCAGCGCCGCATGAAACAGGACAAAGCGGCGCTCGGGCGTGGCCGCCGCATAGTCATCCAGCCCCACCAGGGACTGGACCACCAGTTTTGTATGGGTCCAGACGTCGCCCTCCGCGTGATAGCGCGGATCCTGCGGCGTGCGGCGCAACGGCTCCAGGCATGGGAGTGCCGCCATCAAGGCCTGCCAGTCCGGGTCCACGCCCGGGGCAGGCACGAGTGCCATCAGGCTCGCGTAGGCAGGCGCCCGCAACACGGATGCCGTGCGCAGCGATTGCAGGTTCGCTGCGGTCAACAGTTCGGTCATTTCCATTGCGGCTCTCCTGCGTGTTCACGCATGTGGTTCTGCTCGAACGCGTGGTTGTGCATCCAGTGCGCGTCCGTCTGCACATGCCCGGTGCGCACGAACTTCGCCACGCAGCGCTTGAAACCGGCATAGGGGAACTCGCCCGCGATCCGGACCACATAGCCCTCCATCCGCTCGCGCTCACGTTCGCTCCACAGGGCCTGGATCGCCGCGGCGTCGAACACGCCGTCGTAGAGCACCGGCACCGGTTCGATACCGAGCAGCGCAAACCACTCCAGCGTTTCATCCCAACCGAGGCATACATTGCGCGCGTTCCAGATCGAGAACCCGAGGAAGAACGAAGCCAGTTCCCGGTAACGGATCGAATGCGTGGCGAACAGGTTCTCGCCACAGACTCGCCAACCCTGCGGAATATCCGTGCGCATCGCGCCCCAGAATCCCTTGAGCCAGTCACGGCTTGGATGATGGCGGCTGTCCAGGCTCCGGGCGTGCATGCCCGTGCGGTAGAGCGAAGTGTTTTCTCCGTCCATCTTGGACGTGACAATCACGCGGCAACCCTGGAAGGCACCCAGGGACTCGATCCTCCGGTCATCGTCGCTGAGCCCTGGCGACCACGGCAAATGCGGCGTGCGCGGGTATTTCACGCGATCGGCTACCGGGTCGGCAGGGTTGGTTTCCCGAAGCACTTCGGGTTGTTGCATCGTCATTTCGAACTCCATAAGACATGGGAGCCGACGATGGGATGGCGCGTGGCGGTATTGGTGGTGCCGGCAGGCAACTCAGGCCTGGGACAGCGTAAGCGCTTGAGGCAAGCACAGCAGGCGAAGAGCGCGGGCGCGCCATCGGCACTCTGCATGTGCAGGTGTCGTCGGCATCAGAGGGTGATGGCGGACATGCGGGGCACTTTACTCTCCAGGAACAAGGGGTGAACGATCAACTGCACAAGCGTGCAGGTGCCGGATATTACACAGGCGGCGCCGGTGCGTAAATCGTGCGTTGCTCGCTTTCCACACCACGCGCGCCCGGACCTGCGGCCCGATTGGCGCTTTGCAGCGTGGCACGGGCGGGCTGTGCGCGCCCGATCCCGGCATAATCCGCAGGAGATACCCAGACGAGCCGGCGCAAAACATGAACGACTGTCCCCGATGCGCGCACCCAGGGCTTGCCGCTTGCCTTGGCGAGGTGACCCATGGCGTTGCGGCCCCAATACCGATCGGGAAGCCGGTCGGGAAGCCGGTCGGGAAACCGCCGATCTTGCCGGCGATACTTCTGCCCGCCGCACTGGCGCTGGCACTCGGCCACAGCCACGACGGCTGGGCGGCGCCCCAGGCCGAGCAGCCCACGCTAAGCATCGAAGAGCGTGCGACAGAGCCGCCCCAGCTGTTCCCCCCGACTTACGATGAAGCGGTCACGGCGCTGATCCGTGCGTTTGACGTCGGCACCATCCTTGCGGCTGGCCTGGACCAGGCCTTTGCCAGGCTGCCGGCGAAAATCGGACCCATCCCCAAAGAGCGCTACACGCAATGCGCCCGCGCGAAGCTCTCGTCCGAGGTGGTCGAGGCGGCAGTCCGGCCCGCGCTGGTACCGGAGATCCAGGATGCCGGGCTGGCGATGCGGCTGGCGCGCTTGCTGGGCTCGCCGGTCGGGCGCAAGACCAAGGAGGCGGCGCTGTCGGGCAAGACGATGGCCGAGGCCGGCATTACGGGGGCCGACCTGCTCGAATTCAACCGCTTCATGGAGAACCCCGCATTGAAGGCCTTCCTTGAGCAGGGCGGGCTGCGCCGGGTCAAGGATGCCCTGACCCGTGCAATCAGGGTGGAAAGCAACTCGGCCTCGGACGCTTGCGTCAGGGAGCTGATGCCCCTGTACCGCCTCACCCACGAGCGCTCGGCCTGATGCCCCCTTGCGTCCGGCACGCCGTGAAATATCGTTACAGTTGTAATCCCCGGCAGTGCGGCGGCATGGCTAGAGTCAGCTTATTGCGACTGCAAGAAGAGGATCGACATGCAGCAAGCTAACTTCTACGCGCTGGGGCTTGGCGCATTTGTCCTGGCGCTCGCCCAGCCCGCATTGGCACGCGTCGATGTGGACCTGAACGTCGGCGTGCCTGCGCCGGTAGTGGTCGCGCCGGCCTACCCCGCGCCCGTGTATCAGGCGCCGCCCGCTTATCCCGCGCCCCCGCCGCCCGCTGCCTATCCCGCGCCGGCTCCGGTCTATGGGCCGCCTCCCGGGTATGTCGGATATGGGCCGCCAGTGGTGGTGGCGCCGGCGGTGGTGATCGGTTGGCACGGTGAGCGCTACTGGGATGGACGGCGCTAGTGGGGCCGCCGCGACTGGTATGCCTACCATCACCCCTACCGGCGCTGACGAGCGGATGTCCGGGATATCCGGGATGTCCGGGATGCGTGTGATGCAGGCGTTGCCTGAGGGTGGCGCGGATGCAACGGCCCGACCCGCATTTATTAACGTTGATTACAAAGAAAAACCGCCCCGGCAAAGGGGCGGTTTTCCGTTTTGGCGTGATGCCGTGCCTCAGTGGCCTTTCGGGCCGAAGGTGTACTCCCCATCGTGGTAATCCACCGGCACCACATCCTTGGCGGCGAACTTGCCTTCGAGGATGAGGCGCGCCACAGGGTTCTCGATCTGCTGCTGGATCGCGCGCTTGAGCGGACGCGCCCCGAACACCGGATCGTAGCCAGCGCTGGCGATCTTGGCGAGCGCTGCCTCGCTCACCTCCAGCGTCATGTCCATGCGCGCCAGCCGTGCCGTCAACCGCTCCAGCTGGATGCGGGCGATCGACTCGATATGCTGCTGGTCGAGCGAATGGAACACCACCACCTCGTCGATACGGTTCAGGAACTCGGGCCGGAAATGCGTCTTCACTTCCTGCCATACAGCGCCCTTGACCGCTTCGTGCGGCTCGCCGGCCATCGCCTGGATGATGTGCGAGCCCAGGTTCGAGGTCATCACGATCACCGTGTTCTTGAAGTCCACCGTGCGGCCCTGGCCGTCGGTCAGGCGGCCATCGTCCAGCACTTGCAGCAGCACGTTGAAGACGTCCGGGTGGGCCTTCTCGACTTCGTCGAGCAGGATCACGCTGTACGGCTTGCGCCGCACGGCCTCGGTCAGGTAACCGCCCTCTTCATAGCCCACGTATCCCGGCGGCGCGCCGATCAGCCGGCTCACGCTGTGCTTCTCCATGAACTCGCTCATGTCGATGCGGATCAGGTGGTCCTGCGAATCGAACAGGAACTCGGCCAGCGCCTTGCACAGTTCGGTCTTGCCCACCCCGGTGGGGCCGAGGAACAGGAACGAGCCATAGGGCTTGTTCTCGTCCGACAGGCCGGCACGCGAGCGCCGGATGGCGTCCGACACCAGGCGCACGGCCTCGTCCTGGCCCACCACGCGACGGTGCAGGTAGTCCTCCATCTGGATCAGCTTCTCGCGCTCGCCCTGCATCATCCGGGACACCGGAATGCCGGTCGCGCGGCTTACCACTTCGGCGATCTCCTCGGCGCCCACCTGCGTGCGCAGCAGCTTGTTGGGCTGCTTCTGCTCGCTGGCTTCGGCAACCGTGGCGGCCTTGAGCTTGCCTTCCAGTTCAGGCAGCTTGCCGTACTGCAGCTCGGCCACCTTGTCGAGCTTGCCTTCGCGCTGCAGGCGCGTGATCTCCAGGCGGATCTTGTCGATCTCCTCCTTGAGCGCGGCTGCGCCCTGGGCAGCACCCTTCTCGGCCTTCCAGATCTCTTCGAGGTCGGCGTACTCCTTCTCCAGGCGGCCGATTTCCTGCTCGATCAGTTCGAGCCGCTTCTTCGACGCCTCATCGGTTTCCCGCTTGACGGCCTCGCGCTCGATCTTGAGCTGGATGGTGCGGCGCTCGAGCTTGTCCATCACCTCCGGCTTGGAGTCGATTTCCATCTTGATGCGCGCGCCGGCTTCGTCGATCAGGTCGATGGCCTTGTCGGGCAGGAAGCGGTCGGTGATATAGCGATGCGACAGCTCCGCCGCCGCGACGATGGCCGGGTCGGTGATTTCCACGCCGTGGTGCAGCTCGTACTTCTCTTGCAAGCCGCGCAGGATGGCGATGGTGGCCTCCACGCTGGGTTCGTCGACCAGCACCTTCTGGAAGCGGCGCTCCAGCGCGGCGTCCTTCTCGATGTACTTGCGGTACTCGTCCAGCGTGGTGGCGCCGATGCAATGCAGCTCACCGCGCGCGAGAGCCGGCTTGAGCATGTTGCCGGCGTCGATGGCGCCCTCGGCCTTGCCGGCGCCGACCATGGTGTGCAGCTCATCGATAAAGACGATGGTCTGCCCTTCGTCCTTCGCGATGTCCGACAGCACGGCCTTGAGGCGTTCCTCGAACTCGCCGCGGTACTTGGCGCCGGCCAGCAGCCCCGCCATGTCGAGCACCAGCACGCGCTTGCTCTTGAGGCTTTCCGGCACTTCGCCGTTGACGATGCGCTGGGCCAGGCCTTCCACGATGGCGGTCTTGCCCACGCCCGGCTCGCCGATCAGCACGGGATTGTTCTTGGTGCGGCGCTGCAGGATCTGGATGGTGCGGCGGATTTCGTCGTCACGGCCGATCACGGGGTCGAGCTTGCCGATGCGGGCGCGCTCGGTGAGGTCCACGGTGTACTTCTTCAGCGCTTCGCGCTGGGTTTCGGCATCGGCGCTGTTGACCGAGTCGCCGCCGCGCACGGCTTCGATGGCGGTCTCGAGTGATTTGCGCGAGAGGCCGTTTTCACGCGCGATGCGCCCGGCCTCGCCCTTGTCATCGGCCACCGCGAGCAGGAACAGCTCACTGGCGATGAACTGGTCGCCGCGCTTGATGGCCTCTTTCTCGGTGGCGTTGAACAGCGCGCTGAGTTCGCGCCCGACCTGGACCTCGCTGGTGCCCTGCACCTGCGGCAGGCGCTTGATGGCGGCATCCAGCGCGGAGGTCAGGCCGCCGACGTTGACGCCGGCACGCGCCAGCAGCGCGCGGGCGGCGCCGTCGTTCTGCGCCAGCAAGGCGCGCAGCACGTGCAGCGGGTCGATGTATTGGTTGTCGTTGCCGATCGCCAGGCTCTGGGCATCGGCCAGCGCTTCCTGGAATCGGGTAGTCAGTTTGTCAAGTCGCATATAGGAGCCCTCTTTTTCGGATGAGTGCCCGATGCGGTAGGCAGGGTGCTTGCGCCCCGGCCTGCCGATCCCGCCACGCGGGCCGGACACTGGTGTCTGATCGAAAGATAAGGCTTTGCGCGTGCATTTCAAGGCCTGACTGCACGGCCCTTGATGTGGCGCAGGAAATACGTTGCGCCTTGGCCGCCACGCGGCCTCAGGCGGCCGCCAGCGACCGTTTGTCTTCCAGGTTGCGCACCAGCACCAGCGCCTCCCCGGCCAGCACCACGCGGCCATCGTCGCCGGTGACCACCGTGGCCAGGTTGACCAGGTCCTTGTCACCGCGCAGGCGCACGATGCGCACCGACGCGGTCAGCAGTTCGCCCAGCCGCGCGGGCGAGCGCAGCCGCAGCGACTGCTTCATCCAGCCAGTGCCGCGGCCCGGCAAGCGCGTGCCCAGCAGATCCGAGAACATGCCGGCCAGCAACGGCAGCGGCACGATGGTGCCCTCGAAGCCGCGGCTGTGGGCAAACACCGGGTCGGTATAGAAGGCATTGCCATCGTCGGTCAACGCCACGTATTCATCGATATCGCCCGCACTGAAGCTGCGTACCGCCGAAGCCTCCTGGCCGACGCTCAGGTGATAGAGCGTACGGTCGCCGGCGGGCTGCCCCGCAAGGTGCCCGGCGGATTGCCCAGCTTCGTCGGCATCCTGGCGCTGGGCCTCGGCCAGCGATTCCGCGCTGGCATCGACCAGCAGCACCGCGTCGCCATGCGCCGTAATCTGCTCATCGGTGACGGGCATGCGATTGCGCCCGCGCTGCACGCAGCGGACCGACGTATCCAGCGCGATCCGGTCCCGCCCGGGCGTTTCATTCAACACCAGCACGGCGGCCACACCATCGCCGACAAAGGTGGGACGCGGGAACATCAGCGTTTGCGCGATGGGCAGCACCGGCCGGGGGTTGCTGCGCTGCATCTGCGCGCACAGCAGCGAGAACAGGAACATGCCATGCGCGACCGTGGCGCCGAAATGCGTCGTGCGGGCGAACGCCGGATCACAGTGGATGGGGTTGTCATCGCGCGAGAGCGAGGCGAAGCGGTCGAAATCTTCTTGCGTCAGAACGCGTGGGCGGGATGCCTTCATTAGTTGGGTACCTCTACGGTGCTGCCGTTGACCGTGATCCGGTCCGCATCGGCGGGCGTTGCGGCAAACGGCGGCAGATTGGTGGGCAAGATGGTGGGTGCCGGCGACGCGGTGCCGCCGCGCGCGACCGTGCGCACCACCTGCGAGGGTGGCAGCGCGCGGCCGTTGGCGAGGTTGTCGTAGACCGCGTCGAGCGCCCGGTTCAGGTAGACGTGGAGCGGGATGAAGCGGTTGTCGTAGCCCGCTACCGCGCCGATGAAACTGTCGAAATGCTGGCCATTGGTGACTTCCATATAGGACAGCTTGCTGGTGCTGCCCTCCTGGAGCCGGTTGTAGCCGAGATACGGCCGCGACGTATGGTTGACCGGCAGCAGCGCATCGCTGCGCCCATGCACGATGATGGCCGGCTTGCCGTGCAGGTTGCCCGAGCGCAGCGTCTGGGCCAGGCCCGCCTGCAGCGCCTGGGCCTGCGCGCCGGTGCCGGTGAGCAGCCCGCGCAGGCAGCGCGCGYCGTCAAGGTTGGCGTCGGCCACATTGCTGCTCGGCGACTGGGAATAGATGTCGCGCAGCGGGCCACCGGGATTGTTGTCGTTGATCAGCTGCACGCCGGCCGCCGGCGGCACGCCGTTGCCCGTCGCGTACAGCACATTGAGCGTAGCCGGCGCAATCGCCGCCGGCGTCAGGACTGCCGTGCCGGTCGCGGCAAAGCTGAAGCCGCACAAGCGATCCGCCACGCCGGCCCGCGCGAGCGCGTTGGCAAAGGTCACCGAGACCGCATTGGCCACCTCGAACAGGGCCAGCGACGGATGGAGCGCATCGGACTCGGGCTCCCAGCCAAAGGCGTGCAGCGCTTGCAACGCGCTGGCGGCCTGGCTGGCGGCATCCGGCCCGGTCACCAGGCCCGCGTTGGCCAGCGACTGGCAGCGGTTGAGCGCCGGCTGCGCCAGCCCGACGGTGGGCAGCACGTACAGCGCCACACCCGGCGCATTCACCAGCGCGGCTGCCTGCGAGGTGCACAGCTGCAGCAGGTTGGCCGTGGTGGTGTAGTCATACAGCGGGCGCCCGGACAGGCTGACCGGCAGGCCGCCACGGGTGACGGCGACGCCCGTGTTGCTGGGCAGGTTGAGGTTCGGCTCGCCCACCGCCACGCCGTCGATCAGGCCCTGGGTGTCCTGCTCCGCCGCGGCAATCGCCGCGCCGCCGCCGTTGGACACGCTGGACGCGATCACCACGACCTTGTCCGGGCCCAGGCTGAGCTGGCGCGTGCCATCCGAGGCCACGTTGCCAAAGCGGTCGTTGATGGCCCAGATGGCGAAACTGGCGGCCTGCAGCGTGAACGTGCCCCAGTCCTTCTCGGGGTTGCGCTGCGAGTGCGCGTGCTTGAACGCCAGCCGGTGCGGCGCCAGCGCATTGAACGCGGCCAGGCTGGTGTTGGGAAACGGCGCGGCAAACTGCGCGTTGGCGCCGGCCGCCGCGCGGCTGGCGCGCGTGCCGTCGATCAGCGCAACGGTGTCGGTGTCCAGGTCGTGCGGCGCGGCGCCGGTGCCTTTGTCCGTGTAGGCAACGGCGCAGCCGCGCTTGAGTGCCCACTCGCCGGTGGAGATCGCGCCGTAGACGCCGCGCGAGCCGGATGACGTGGCAGTGATCAGGCACGGCTTGGCCACATTGAAGCTGTCGGGAATCTGCACCAGCATGGTTACGTTCTGCTGGCCGCTGCCATCGTCCGAGAAGGCCAGGTACTCGCGCCCCGCGACCTTGCCCTGCCCCGTCGTGACGTTGCCTTGCGCGTCCACATTGGGGCCATACAGCGAGCCATAGCCACCGCCCGCCGTGGTGTCCACCAGCGCGCGGTAGTTGGTGTAGATGGCGTAGCGGCGCAGCTCGGCCGCGGTGGGCGCGGCCGGATTCAGCGGCAACGGCGCGGTGGCGGAGCCCAGGCCATCCTTGCCGAGGCCGGCGGTGAGCAGGTCGTCCGTGTTGCCGTCGTAGGTCTTGATCGTGACCGTGCCGATATTGGCCGGCTTGGTATTCGGATTGGTGTTGCCACTGCTGGTGTGGTTATCGCCCGAGCCGCACGCCGCCAGCAACAGGCCCGCCGCTCCTGCCAGCGCCAGGCGCGCGCCGCATCTGGTCAAATCGCTATGCCCTGCAAGTCCGCGCAACATGTTGTGCCCCCTTATTGCATGCCGGCCCGGCATGCTGGATCGATCGGAACGCAATACAGAAACGGCAGAAACAAGATGTTCACGAGACAGCCACTGCATGACTTCACGCTGCGCGCCGCCCTCACTGCGGCTGGAAGCGCGCGCGCAGCTTGTGCTTTTCCACCTTGCCCGACGGCGTGCGCGGCAGCGCCTCGATCATCCGCACGTGGCGCGGCACCTTGTAGCTTGCCAGCGCGGCGCGGCAATGCGCGAGCACGCCTTCGGCATCGAGCGCCATGCCGGGCTTTGCCACCACCAGCGCCATGCCGACCTCGCCCCAGCGCGCATCGGCCACGCCGATGACGGCGGCCTCGGAGACGGCAGCAAGCTGAAACAGCACATTCTCCACTTCGGCCGGGTAGACGTTCTCACCGCCGGAGATAAACATGTCCTTGGCGCGGTCGACGATGTAGTAGTCGCCCTCCTCGTCCATGTAAGCGATATCGCCCGAGTGCAGCCAGCCGCCACGGATGGCGGCGCCGGTGGCCTCGGGCAGGTTCCAGTAGCCAGGCGTGACGCCGGGCCCCTTGATCAGCAGCTCGCCGCGCTCGCCGGGCGCCACGTCGCGGCCCTGCGGATCCACCACCCGCGTCAGCATGGAGCCGACCGGCTTGCCGATGGTGCCGATCTTGCGGCGCGCCGTGGCTTCGTCGCACACGAACACGGTTGGCCCGGTCTCGGTCATGCCAAAGCCGAAACAGATCGTCACGCCCTTGGCCAGGTAGGCCTCCAGCAGCGGCCGCGGCACCGCGGAGCCGCCCGCGGCCATATTGCGCACACGGGAAAAATCCGCCGCCGCGAAGCCGGCATGCTGGCTCAGGAACAGGTAGACCGCGGGCACGGCGAAGAACATGGTGATGCCCTCCCCGGCACTGGCATCGAGCTTGCGCAGCGTCACCTCGGCGTCGAACTGCCGCATGATGTGCACGGTACCGCCGGCATGCAGCACGGGATTGGCGTACAGGTTCAGCCCACCGGTATGGAAGAACGGCAGCACGTTCAGGAACACGTCGTCGCGCGTGATCTTGTTGGCCAGCATGGCGTTGACGGCATTGAAGAACACCATGCCGTAGGTCTGGATCACGCCCTTGGGCTGTCCCGTGGTGCCCGAGGTGTAAAGCAGGTGCCAGACCTCGTGCTCGTCGCGGCACGGCATCTCGATGACGCGCCCGGAACTACCCGCCAGCATCGCCTCATACTCGGTCCAGCCGCCCGGCACATCCGCGCTCTCGTCGTCGGCCAGGTGCAATACCGCGCGCAGCGGCAAGGCGCCGGCAAGCGCGGCAGCGGTGGCGAGAAAGCCGTCGCCGGCCACAAGCACGTCGGGCGAGCAGTCGCGCAGGATCGGCAGCAGCTCCGCCGCCGCCAGCCGCCAGTTCAGGCAGACCATCACCATGCCGGCCTTGGCACAGCCATAGAGCATCTCGAAATAGTCCGAGCTGTTGTGGGCCAGCACGGCCACGCGGGCCCCGGGCGCCAGCCGCAGGCGCTCGCCCAGGTATTCCGCGAAGCGGCTGGCGCGCTCGTCGAATTGCCGGTAGGTTACCGTGCGGCCGCTCTCCACGTCGACCAGCGCGACTTTGTCCGGCATATGGAGGGCATTCTTGTGCAGCCAGTCGACTACGTACATGGCCTGGAATCTCCGCTTGTGGATGCTCTTGTTATCTTGCTAGCTTTGTATCGCATGCAGGTCTACGACGCCACCTCGTGCTCGGCACGGTCGCCGCGCAGCCGCCCGACAATGCCTTGCGGGAAGTAATACACGCTGAGGATGAACAGCAGGCCGAGCCACAGCAGCCAGCGGTCCGGATGCAGCAGCCCCGACAGCAGTGGGATCGCCGCGGTGGCATCGCTCGCCAGCTTCATCACGTCCTGCAGGTAGGTCTGCGCCACAAGGAACAGCGTGGTGCCGATCAGCGCGCCATACAGCGTGCCCATGCCGCCGATCACCACGATCAGCAGGATGTCGACCATGATCTCGAAGGACAATGAGGTGTCCGGGCCGTTGTAGCGCAGCCAGAGCGCCATCAGCACCCCGGCCAGCGTGGCAAACCCGGCCGACAGCACGGTGGACACGGTACGGTACACCACGGTGCGGTAGCCGATGGCCTCGGCCCGGAAATCGTTCTCGCGGATCGCCTGCAGCACCCGGCCGAACGGCGAGTTCACCACGCGCAGCAGCAACAGGAACAACACCAGCGCACTCGCAAACACGAAGTAATAGGAGAACAGCTTGCCGTTGAGCGGCACGCCAAGCCACTCGGCGTCGCCCAGCGAAAAGCCCGGCGTGAACACCTCCGGCACCTTGAAGCTGATGCCATCCTCGCCGCCGGTCCACTCGGAGAGCTGCGACACCAGCGTGGCAAAGGCGGTGGCCACCGCCAGCGTGATCATGGCAAAGAAGATCGCCCTGACCCGCAGCGAGAACAGCCCGATCAGGAAGGCCAGCAGCATCGACACCAGCAGCGCGCCCAGCGTGCCGAGCGCCAGCGCGCCCCACCCCGGCTCCAGCCGCGACATGGCGATCGCCACGCCATAGCCGCCAATGCCGAAGAACATGGTGTGGGCAAAGGAGACGATGCCGGTATAGCCGAGCAGCAGGTCGTAGCTGGCCACCAGCACCACGAAGATGCAGATCTTGGCCGCCATATTGAGCGCGCGCGCACCGGGAAACAAGAAAGGCGCGCACGCCAGCGCCAGCAGCATGGCGACCAGGATCACGGTCAGCACGCGGCTTCGTGGCAGGTCGCCGGAAAGCAGTCGGGTCATGGTTTTTTCCTGGGCGCTCAGCGCTTGGCTACCGGGTAAAGGCCCTGCGGACGCCACAGCAGGATCATCACCATCAGCAGGATGTTCGAGAACAGCGCCACCTTGGGAAACAGGAAGCCGGTGTAGTTGGCCATCAGGCCCACCAGCAAGGCGCCGACAAAGCAGCCGGTGGTGGAGCCGAGCCCGCCGATGATGATCACGATAAAGATCAGCACATTGACCTGGGCACCGATGGACGCGGTAATGTTCTGCTGGTACAGCCCCCACAGCACGCCGCCCATGCCGGCCAGCCCCGCCCCCACCACGAACACGCCGATGAACAAGAGCCGGATGCGGTAGCCGAGCGACTCCACCATCTCGCGGTTCTCCACCCCGGCGCGGATCAGCAGGCCGATGCGCGTGCGGTTGAGCACCAGCACCATGGAGATAAAGATCACCAGCCCGAGCACCACGGCGATGAGCCGGTACTTCTCGATGGCCGCGTCGCCCAGCAGCACCGCGCCGCGGAAGGTGGTGGGCACCTGCAGCGCGATGGTCTCGGCACCCCAGATCGCCTTGATCAGCTGCTCGGCCACGATCATGCCGCCCATGGTGATCAGGATCTGCTTGAGGTGCTGGCCGTAGACCGGGCGCACCACGATGCGCTCGAACAGCAAGCCGATGGCGCCCGCCGCCGCCATCGCCGCCAGGATGGCCAGGCCAAACACCGCCAGGTTGAGCCACAGGCTGTCCGCCTCGACCCAGGCGCCCAGCGGCAGCAGCACGGATGCCGCCACATAGGCCCCCAGCGCGATAAACGCGCCGTGCCCAAAGTTGAGCACGTCCATCAGCCCAAACACCAGCGTCAGGCCCGACGACACCACGAACACGATCATGCCCATGGCAAGGCCGGCGATGGTCAGCGTAAGCCAGGTCGAACCGCTGCCGATCAAGGGATAGGCCAGCAGCATCAGCAGCGGCGCCAGCGCCAGCGGGGTCCAGTCGAGCCGGACCTTGGGCAGGTCGGCCGGCGTTGCCGGGGTGGTGGGTAAGGAGCTTGTACTCGCCATTGTCTCGGTCCTGACGATATCTTGTTATGTGTCTTGTCTTGCTGGTCGCTATCGATGACGCGCTATTGATGACGCGCTACTGGTGCGCCGCCAGCGACAAGCCGAGTAGCCGCTGCTGCAGGCTTTCGTCCCCCGCCAGCGCTGCCATCGTGCCCGTATGCACCACGCGCCCGTCATCCATCACGGCGACGGTGTCCCCCACCGACTTTGCCATGTGGAAGTTCTGCTCCACCAGCAGGATCGATACGTCCGTCTGCTTGAGCTCGCGGAACACCGTGATCATGTTCTGGATGATGGCAGGCGCCAGGCCCTTGGTCGGCTCGTCCACGATCAGCAGCTTGCGCGGCTCGATGATGGCGCGCGCCACCGACAGCATCTGCTTCTGCCCGCCGGACAGCACGCCGGCGCGCTGGTGCCAGAAGATCTTCAACGCGGGAAACATGCGGAACACCCAGTCGAGCCGCTGCCCGTCGATCGCGCCGCTGCGCGCGGCCAGCCGCATGTTCTCGGCCACCGTCAGCTCGGAGAACACGCTCATGTTCTCCGGCACATAGGCGATGCCGGCCTGCGCGATGGCGGGCGTGCCGCGGCGCGTGATGTCGGCCCCGTCGAACACGATCCGCCCTTCGCTAGCCTGCCACAGGTTCATGATGGTGCGCAGCGTGGTGGTCTTGCCCGCGCCGTTGCGCCCCAGCAGCATGGTCACGCCGCCGCGCGGCACGGCAAAGCTCACGCCGTGCAGGATGTGATACGGCCCGATATGCGTCTGCACGCCATCCAGGCTCAGGATGGGTGCTGCGGGTGCTGCCGGTGCTTCAGCCATGACTGCCCTCCTGCTGCGCGCTTTCATCGCCGGCAGCGATGCCCAGGTACGCCTGTTGCACGATCGGCGAGGCGATCACCTCGGCCGGATCGCCGTCGGCCATCAGGTTGCCGTTATGCAGCACGATGATGCGGTCGGCCAGCGAGCGCACCACATCCATCTTGTGCTCCACCAGCAGCACCGTCTTGCTCTTGTCGCGCTTGATCTCCTGGATCAGGCCCAGGATCACCGGCACCTCGTCCACGCTCATGCCGGCGGTCGGCTCGTCGAACATGAAGATGCGCGGCTGCAGCGCCAGCAGGATGCCCACCTCCAGCTTGCGCTGGTCACCGTGCGGCAAAGAGGCCACCGGCAGGTGGCGCTTGTCGGCCAGGGCCACCCGTTCGAGACAGTCCTCGGCCTGCTCGCGGACCGCGCGGTTTGCGCTCCACACGCTCCACAGATCCAGCCCGATGCGCCGGCGCGACTGCACCGCCAGGCGCACGTTCTCGAACACCGACAGATTGGGAAACAGGCTGGTCAGCTGGAAGGCGCGGCCAATGCCGCGCAGCGCCTTGTGCGGCACCGGCAGGCGCGTCACGTCCTCGCCGCCGAGCAGGATCTGCCCGGCGCTGGGCGGCAACTGACCCGAGATCAGGTTGAAGTACGTGGTCTTGCCGGCCCCGTTGGGGCCGACGATGCAGGTCAGCTCGCCGGGATGAAACGCGCAGGACACCGCGTTGACCGCCACGTGGCCGCCAAAGCGGATGGTGAGATCTCGCGTCTCGAGCGCGGGCGGCCCCGCCACCGCCCGCGAGAGCGCTGCCGTTGTATCGATGGAAGAGGCGCCCACTGTCATCACCGCTTGTTGCGGATCGGCACGTTCATTTCTTCCGGCTTGATCTCGCGGACCAGCTCGGGCACCCCCCAGGCGAACGCGGGATCGACCTTGATCTTGAAGTGGTACATCGACTGCAGCGCCTGGTGATCGTCCTTGCGGAAGGTCATCTTGCCCTTGGGCGTCTCGAACGACATGCCCTCCATCGCGCCGATCAGCTTCTCGGTGCCGGTGTCGCCATTGGTCTTCTTGAGCGCCTCTACCAGCGCGATGCCAGCCGTCATGCCGCCGGCGGTGAAGAAATCGGGTGGCGACTTGAACTTGGTGTAGTGGTTGGACACCAGCCACTCGTTGGCCTTGTTCTTGGGAATGCCGAAGTAGTAATACGTCGCGCCTTCCATGCCAGGGAAATTCTTGTAGTTGCTCATGGCGGGCAGGATATTGCCGCCGGTGGCGATCTCGATGCCGTAGCGCTTCGGATCGAGGTCGGCAATCTTGAACGGGTTGCCGGCGCCCGCCCAGATGATGAAGATGATCTTGCGGCCCGGCTTGTCCTTGAGCGAATCAAACAAGCGCTGCGCCCCGGCGGTAAAGTCCGTCGTGTTGGTCGGCAGGTATTCCTCGTGCACGATCTTGGCGTTCTTGAGCGCGCCCTTGAAGGCCTTCACGCCGTCACGGCCGAAGGCGTAGTCCTGCGCCAGGGTGGCGATCTGCACGCCAGGCTTGTCCAGCGCCACGGCGTTGGAGATGGCATCCTGCGACGAATTGCGGCCCGTGCGGAAGATGTAGCGGTTCCACTTCTCACCGGTGATGGAATCCGCCACGGCGGGCTCGACCAGCAGGATCTTCTTGTACTCCTCGGCCACCGGCAGCATCGCCAGCGCCGTGCCGGAGGACGTCGGCCCCACGGCGATGTCCGCGCGATCGTCGCTATACGCCGCGGCAAGCTGGGCCTTGGCCACGTCGGGCTTGCCCTGGGTGTCCTTCTCCATCACCACCAGCTTGTTGCCGTTGACCATCATGGTGCCGTTGGTGGCGTAATCCAGCCCCATCATCAGCCCGGTCTGGGTCTGCTTGGCATAGGCCTCGAGCGCCCCGGTCTTGTCGTAGACGTGGGCGATGCGGATATCCTTGGCAAGGGCGCCGCCGGCGGCCAGCAGGCTGGCCAGTGCGATGACGCCAGCGGCTTGGTGCTTGAATTGCATACTTGTCTCCTCTAAGGGTGTCGCTTGTCGTTGCAAGTGCAGATCCTGCCTGCTTGTTGCTGCTTCGCTTTCCTGTACTCTTTCCTGCGCTCCTTCCTGCCGTCCTGCCTTTCCGTTTGCAGCCTTAGCCTGGCCCATCGCCAAGGAAGCGGCGCATGCCTGCCGCCGCCTCGGCGCTCGTCACCTGCGCCACGAACGCCACGCGCTCGCGCTCAAGCCCAGCGGCCAGCGCATCGGCATCCCAGCGCAGCAGCGCGCGCGTATGCGCCACGCTGCCGGGTACCTTGTCCTTCAGGCCGGCCGCCAGCGACAGCGCCATCGCCTCGGCCTCGCGGGCTGGCGCGAGATGCGTCGCCAGGCCCAGTGCCACGGCCTGGCTGGCCGTCAGCGTGGTGTTCTCAAGCTGGATCGCCCGCGAGCGCGCGGCGCCGATCAGTTGCGGCAGCATCGCCGTCCAGCCACCGTCCGGGCTGAATCCCACCACGGTGTAGTAAGGCGCAATGCGCGTGCCCTCGCCCAGCACCGTCATGTCGCAGGCCAACACCAAACCCAGCGAGCCCCCCGTCAGCCAGCCCTCCACCGCCGCGATCACCGGGCAGCGCAGCGCCGCCAGGCGCAGGATGGCTGCGTTGAGCAGGCCGAGCAGGCGCTGCGCATACTGCGCCAACTCCGCGCTTTGCGGCACGAAGGCGGCAAAAGCACCGACATCGCCGCCCGTGGAAAACGAGCGCCCCGCATGGCTCAGCACCACGGCGCGCACATCCGGGTCCGCCTCCGTGCGCGCCAGCGCGGCCAGCAGCGCTTCGAGCAGTTCCGGCACCAGGCTGTTGTGCCGCTCGGCGCGATTGAGCCGAAGCACGGCCGTGCTGCCAACACGTTCGACCAGCACCAACGCGCTCATCGCGCCGCCAGCCCGTGCGAGATCATGTCGAAGGCCGTATCGACCACCTTGTCCATCGACGCCGGCCGTTTCCACAGCGCGTAGCGCATGCCCAGGAAATTACTGATGCCGATCAGGCACCACGCCCGCACTTCGGCGTCGCCCGGCGAGATCTCGCCCTGCTCCTCGGCCTTGCCCAGGCGCCGGCTGTAGACGTCGGCGAACACCTGGAAGTAACTGCTGTAGATGGTCTCGTCAACCGAGTAGGAATCGAGCACGATGCGGTACAGATTCTTGTGGCGCGCGACGAAGGACAGGAACGCCTTGAGCCCGAGCCGCTCGGCCTCGATCTGCGTCTGCGCTGGCCCCACGTGCTTGCGCAGGTGAGCCCGCACCAGTTCCAGCATGTGCTGCACCAGCGCGCGGAAGATGTCTTCCTTGTCCTTGAAATAGAGATAAAAGGTGCCCATGGCCACCTCTGCCTCCTGCGTGATCTCGGAGATCGAAGCCACGTAGTAGCCCTTCTCGCCGAACACTTTCTCGGCGGCGCGCAGCAGCGCTTCGCGGGTCTTCTGGCCGCGCGCGGTCTTGGGCTGGCTTACGCCGGATTCGGTAAGGGACATCGGGGCTCCGCAGTGGCTGGTCAGGCCGGAAAACAGCAGTCAGGCAGCGGTATTGCACCGCGGAAACTGCCTCCTCCGGCGACCCTCAAAACATGATAACTGATTCATGTTTCATGATATAAAGTTAGCGATCCGTATGTCAATACATGGCTTACCCGGAGCCTTGGCCACGCACGTGGCCAGGCCGGATACCCAGACTGCAAGTTCGCCATTGGATGCTTTGCACGCGATGACTAACGCCGAGCCCGCCCCCGCCTTCGATAGCCACCCTGCTCGCGGTTCGCGGCCCGGCTGGCGGGAGGCCGGCACTGGCCGGGCACTGCTGTTGCTGCATGGCTGGTCGCTATCCGGCGAGGCGTTCGACGGCCAGCGCGCGCTGGCGCGTGACGGCTATCGTGTCATCGCCCCGGATCATGCGGGGCATGGCTTGTCTGCTGCACTGCCGCACGCCGGACAAGCCAGCCTGGCGCAGCTTGCCGCCGATGCCGCCGGGTTGATCGGGCACCTGGGGTTGCGGGACGTGGTGGTGATTGGGTGGTCGATGGGCGCCATGGTGGCCTGGGAATTGATGCGCGGGGACCCCGCCCTGCCCCTGGCGGCAATCGGCGCCATCGACATGACACCGCGGCTGGCCAGCGCGGCGGACTGGCCGCATGGCCTGCATGCGCACTACGACACCGCGCAGGCAGCCCACATGGCCGCGCACGTGCGCCGGGACTGGCCGCGCCTGATCGATTCGGTGCGCGCCGGCTTATGGGCCGCCGGCAGCAAGCCCGATACGCACGAGACAGGCCGGATCGCCCGCATCATGCGCCAGTGCGCGCCGGATGCGCTTGCCGCGTTGTGGGAAGACATGGCCCGCCAGGATTACCGCCCGGCATTGCGCCAGGCTCGCCTGCCTTTATTCCATCTGGTTGGGGAGCGCAGCCGCCTCTACGCGCCGGCGGTGGGACAGGCCACGCTGGCACTGCAGCCGGCTGCCCGGCTTGTCACCCTCGACGGCACCGGCCATGCCCCGCACATGGAGCGGCCGGCTGCCTTCAACGCCGCGCTGGCGGAGATGCTTGCGTGGCTGGATTCATTGGATTCAGCAGGCGCTCAGGCCAGCAGCCGGTAGGTCCACAGGCCCAGCACGGTCAGCAGCAGCGAGCCGCCAAGGTGCGTCAGCAGGTGCACCGCTGCCCAGCCATAGTCGCCAGCCATCAGGTTGCCCACGACCTCGCTGGAGAACGTGGAAAACGTGGTCAGTCCGCCCAGGAAGCCAGTCACCGCCAGCAAGCGCCATTCGGGCGACAACTCCACATGCGCACCGAAGAATCCCACCGCCAGCCCGATCAGGTAACCGCCAACCAGGTTGGCCGCCAGTGTCCCATAGGGCAATGCCGGGTTGGCGGCATTCCACAGCACAGAGAACGCCCAGCGCAGCCAAGCCCCTGCCGCGGCCCCGACCCCGACCGCCACAAAACCGAGCGCGCCCATCAGCGCTTGAGACCCGAGGGCTCCACCGGCTCCGCCTCGCCGCCGGCATTGAGCGAGCGAATGCCCCAGCGCGCCAGCGCGGACGCATCGGTCACGCGCGCGTCGACCCAGCGCGCGCCCTCCGGCGTCTGCTCCTTCTTCCAGAACGGCGCCTCCGACTTGAGGTAATCCATGATGAATTCGCAAGCGGCAAAGGCATTGCCGCGATGGGCGGAGGCCACCGCCACCAGCACGATCTGGTCCAGCGGCAACAAGGGGCCGACGCGGTGCACGATGGTGACGCCAAGCAGCGCCCAGCGCTCCCGCGCCACCGCTTCGATCCGGGCCAGCGCCTTTTCGGTCATGCCGGGATAGTGCTCCAGCTCCATCGCGCTGACCGCGCTGCCGTCGTTCATGTCGCGCACCGTGCCAACAAAGCTGGCCACCGCGCCCACGCCTGGCTGATCACGGCGCAGCGCCGCCACCTCGGCACCCAGGTCGAAATCCTCTCGCTGTACTCTGACGCTCATCTCAGCCTCCGGTCACGGGGGGGAAAAACGCCACTTCGCAGCCCTCGGCCAACACGCTGTCCGCACTGGCCACCTCGTGGTCCACGGCCATGCGCAAGGCACGGCCCTCGGCCAGCACCTCGGCCCAGGCGCCGCCGCGGGCTCCGAGCCAACGGCGCAGGTCCGCCACGGTAACCACCTCGGCCGGCACCGCGACGCGCTCCTGCCCCAGGCTCAGCTGCTCGCGCACGCTGGCAAAAAAACGGAGTTCGATGTTCATGGCGGTCTCGCTCCTCATGCCAGCAGGCCGTCAAAGGCGATGAACTGCACGGTATCGCCCCGCGCGATCGGCTGGTTGGGCGGGTTGTCGACCAGGCCCTCGCCCCACACCGTGGAAGTGAGCACACCCGAGCTCTGGTTGGGGAACAGGTCTAGCCCGCCGGCCTGGTTCAGGCGCACGCGCAGGAACTCGTTGCGGCGGTCGCCCTTGGGTAGGTCGAAATCGGCACGCAGCGGCAGCCGGCGCGGCATCACGTCCTGCACGCCTTGCAGCCGCAGGATGAAAGGCCGCACGAACAGCAGGAAGGTGACGAAGCTCGAGACCGGATTGCCCGGCAGCCCCAGGAAAAATGCCGGTGCCTGCTCACCGCGCGCCACCTCGCCGAACGCCAGCGGCTTACCCGGCTTGATAGCAATCTGCCACAAGGTGAGCCGGCCTTCGGCCTCGACTGCCGGCTTGATATGGTCTTCCTCGCCCACCGAGACACCGCCCGAGGTGATGATCAGGTCGTGCCCCTCGGCGGCCCGGCGCAGCGTGTCTCGCGTGGCAGCCAGGGTGTCGGGCACGATGCCGAAATCGCTGACCTCGCAGCCGAGGTTTTCCAGCAGCCCGCGCAGCGTGAATCGGTTGGAGTTGTAGATGGCGCCCGGCTTGAGCGGCTCGCCCGGCATGGCGAGCTCGTCGCCGGTAAAGAACACAGCCACCTTGACGCGCCGCACCACGTCCAGCGACGCCTGCCCCACCGAGGCCGCCAGACCCAGCGCCTGCGGCGTCAGCCGCGTGCCGGCAGGCAGGATCACGCTGCCGGCACGGATGTCCTCGCCGGCCCGGCGGATCCACTCGCCCGGCAGCGGCATGTGATTGACGATCACATCCTCACCCTGCGCCACGCACTGCTCCTGCATGACCACCGCGTCGCCCCCCTGCGGAATCAGCCCACCGGTAAAGATGCGCGCCGCCGTGCCGGCCGCCAGCGCCGTGCCGACATAGCCGGCGGGGATGCGCTGGGCCACCCGCAGGCGGGTGCCGGGCGCCGCCAGGTCGGCGCTGCGCACCGCGTAGCCGTCCATCGAGGTGTTGTCAGCCGGCGGCACGTCCAGCGTGCTCGACACCGGCGCGGCCAGCACGCGGCCATTGGCGTCGAGCGTGGCGATGCGCTCTGCCTCGGCGAGCGGGCGGGCGCCAGCCAGCAGGGCTTCGAGGGCCTGGGCCATGGTCAACATGGGGGGACGGGCGGGCGCGGCGGCTTGGGTCATGAGGAAAACGGGTAAGTGAGACAGCGTAGTCAGCGTAAGCAGCGTAGGCAGTGTCAGACCGCGAACCCATGACCATGCAGCGCCCATGGGAAACGGCCCGCGTACCGCCCCCGATACATCCGGAGCAATGCGAGGGCCGTGCGATTTCTGCTCGGCAAGTCTGATTGTAGCGAGTTGGCGCGCTGCCGGCAGGAACACCGCCGGCAGCGGCCGGGGCTTACAGGCCGGTGTGGCCGGCGATGTAGGCCTTGATCCGGTCGGCATCCGCCGGCATCACCTCGAAGCGCTGCGGCAGGTTTTCGATGCCTTCGAAGGCTGCCGGACGCTCCGGCTCATGGCCAAGCGCCTCGCGGATGGTATCGGCGAACTTGGCCGGCAGCGCGGTCTCCAGCACCAGCATCGGCACGCCGGGCGTGAGATGCTCGCGCGCGACCTTGATGCCATCGGCGGTGTGGGTGTCGATGGTGATGCCGTAACGCTCGGACAAGTCGCGGATGGTGGCGAGGCGATCTTCGTGCGTGCTGCGGCCCGAAACGAAGCCGAAGGCGCGGATGCGCTCGAATTCCGGCGTGCCGGACAGGTCGAAGCCGCCCTTGGTGTCGACGTCTTCGCGGAACATCTTGGCCAGCTTGTCGCCATCGCGGCCCAGCAGGTCGAAGACAAAGCGCTCGAAGTTCGACGCCTTCGAGATGTCCATGCTCGGGCTGGAGGTGTGATACGTCTCGGCCGACTTGCGCACGCGGTAGGTACCGGTGCGGAAGAACTCGTCGAGCACGTCGTTCTCGTTGGTGGCAACCACCAGCTTGTCGATCGGCAGGCCCATCATGCGCGCGATATGGCCGGCGCAGACGTTGCCGAAATTGCCCGACGGCACGCAGAACGAGACCTTCTGGCCCGGTCCGTCGGTAGCCAGCAGCCAGCCCTTGAAGTAGTACACCACCTGGGCCACCACGCGTGCCCAGTTGATCGAGTTGACCGTGCCGATCTTCTGGCGAGCCTTGTAGCCGAGGTCGTTGGAGACCGCCTTGACGATGTCCTGGCAGTCGTCGAACACTCCGTCCACCGCCAGGTTGAAGATGTTGGGGTCCTGCAGGCTGAACATCTGCGCGGTCTGGAACGCGCTCATCTTGCGGTGCGGGCTGAGCATGAACACGCGAATGCCGCGCTTGCCCCGCATGGCGTATTCCGCCGCGCTGCCGGTATCGCCGGAGGTAGCGCCCAGGATGTTCAGCTCCTGTCCGGCACGCGCGAGTGCGTACTCGAACAGGTTGCCGAGCAACTGCATGGCCATGTCCTTGAAGGCCAGCGTGGGGCCGTTGGACAGGCCCAGCAGTTGCAGCGGCGTGCCGCCCTCTTCGCCCAGCGTGCGCAGCGGGGTGATGTCGGCGGTGTTGTCGCCGGGGCGGGCGTTGCAGTACACCTCGGCGGTGTAGGTCTTGCGCGTCAGGGCGCGCAGGTCCTCGGCCGGGATGTCATCGCAGAAGCGGGACAGGACTTCGAAGGCGAGATCGGCGTATGACAGCTTGCGCCAGGCTTCCAGCTCGTCGGCCGTGACCTGCGGGTACTCCCGGGGCAGGTACAGGCCGCCGTCCGGCGCCAGGCCGCCCAGCAGGATCTCGGAGAAGGTTTGCGGCATCTCATGGCCGCGCGTCGACTGGTATTTCATCGGTGCGTTCAGTTCAGTTCTTCCATGCGCAGGCGCGTGACGGCCGACAGCACGGTCGGCAGCGCCTCGATCTTGGCGATGGCGGCGTTGACCTGCTTCTCGAGCGTGAGGTGCGAGAGCATGATGATGTCGGTCTGCGGCTCGCCTTCGCGCGATTCCTTCTGCAGCATGGCATCGATGGAGATGCCGGCATCAGCCAGGATGCGGGTGATGTCGGCCAGCACGCCGGTCTCGTCCGCCACGCGCATGCGCAGGTAGTACGAGCTGGTGACTTCCTCGATCGGCAGCACCGGCACGCTCGACAGCGCATCGGGCTGGAACGCTAGGTGAGGCACGCGGTGCTCGGGGTCGGCGGTGTGCAGGCGGGTCACGTCGACCAGGTCGGCGATCACGGCCGACGCGGTCGGCTCGGCGCCAGCGCCCTTGCCGTAGTACAGCGTGGCGCCCACGGCGTCACCTTGCACCAGCACGGCGTTCATGGCGCCTTCCACGTTGGCGATCAGGCGCTTGGCCGGCACCAGCGTCGGGTGCACGCGCAGCTCGATGCCGTTTTCGCGGCGGCGCGTCAGGCCCAGCAGCTTGATGCGGTAGCCCAGCTCTTCCGCATAGCGGATATCCACGGCCGACAGCTTGGTGATGCCTTCCACGTAGGCCTTGTCGAACTGCACCGGCATGCCGAAGGCGATCGAGCTCATCAACGTGATCTTGTGCGCGGCGTCGATGCCTTCGATGTCGAAGGTGGGATCGGCCTCGGCATAGCCCAGCGCTTGCGCTTGCTTGAGCACGGTGTCGAAGTCCAGGCCCTTGTCGCGCATTTCCGACAAGATGAAGTTGGTGGTGCCGTTGATGATGCCGGCGATCCATTCAATGCGGTTGGCGGTCAGGCCTTCGCGCAGCGCCTTGATGATGGGGATGCCACCGGCCACCGCGGCTTCGAAGGCGACGATCACGCCCTTCTTGCGCGCGGCTTCGAAGATCTCGTTGCCATGCACGGCCAGCAGCGCCTTGTTGGCGGTGACCACGTGCTTGCCGTTCTCGATGGCCTTGAGCACCAGCTCGCGGGCAATGCCGTAGCCGCCGATCAGCTCGATCACGATGTCGATCTCGGGGCGGGTGACGACCTCGTTGGCGTCGGCCACCACCTCGACCTGCCCACCGGTCAGCTCGCGGGCGCGCTCGGTGTTGAGGTCGGCCACCATGGCAATCTCGATGCCGCGCCCGGCGCGGCGGCGGATTTCTTCCTGGTTACGTTGCAGCACATTGAACGTGCCGCTACCGACGGTACCGATGCCAAGCAGGCCTACTTTGATGGGATTCATGGACGATCTGACTCTGAGTTGCTGAAAAATGGATTGCGCCGCAAGCGTGCCGGCTCAGGCCGCGCGGCCGTGGCGTTTGCGGTAGGTCTCGAGGAAGCGCCCGACGCGGCTGATGGCCTCGCGCAGGTCTTCCTCGTGGGGCAGGAACACGATACGGAAATGGTCGGGCTTGCCCCAGTTGAAGCCAGTGCCCTGCACCAGCAGCACCTTGGACTCCTGCAGCAGCTCATAAATGAACTCCTGGTCGTCCTGGATCGGGTACATCGACAGGTCGAGCTTGGGGAACAGGTACAGCGCGGCCTTGGGCTTGACGCAGGTGACACCCGGGATCTGCGTGATCAGCTCATGGGCAAGATCGCGCTGGCGGCGCAGGCGCCCGCCTTCGCCCACCAGGTCGTTGATGCTCTGGTAGCCGCCCAGCGCGGTCTGGATGGCCCACTGGGCCGGCACGTTGGCGCACAGACGCATCGAGGACAGCATGTTCAGCCCCTCGATATAGTCCAGCGCGGGCCGCTTGTCGCCCGACACCACCATCCAGCCGGCGCGGTAGCCGCACGAGCGGTAGTTCTTGGACAGGCCGTTGAAGGTCACGGTCAGCACATCGGTCGACAACGCGGCGATGGACGTGTGGCTATGGCYGTCATACAGCACCTTGTCGTAGATCTCGTCGGCAAAGATGATCAGGCCGTGTTCGCGCGCGATCGCCACGATGGACTTGAGCAGCTCGTCCGAATACAGCGCGCCGGTGGGGTTGTTCGGGTTGATGACGACGATGGCCTTGGTATTCGGCGTGATCTTGGCGCGGATATCGTCCAGGTCGGGCATCCACTCGTTGGCCTCGTCGCACACATAGTGCACCGGGGTGCCGCCCGACAGGCTCACCGCCGCAGTCCACAACGGATAGTCCGGCGCTGGAACCAGCACTTCGTCGCCGCTGTTGAGCAGCGCGTTCATGGACATCACGATCAACTCGGAGGCACCGTTGCCGACGTAGATGTCGTCCAGGCCCACGCCCTCGATATTCTTCTGCTGCGTGTAGTGCATGATCGCCTTGCGCGCGGCGAAGATGCCCTTGGAGTCCGAATACCCAGCCGAATTGGGCAGGTTGCGCATCATGTCCTGCTGGATCTCTTCCGGCGCATCGAAGCCGAAGACGGCCAGGTTGCCGATGTTCAGCTTGATGATCTTGTGGCCTTCCTCTTCCATCTGCTTGGCCTTCTCCAGCACCGGGCCGCGGATGTCATAGCAAACATTGTTGAGCTTGTTGGATTTCTGGATCGGTTTCACGGCGATGTTGGCAGGAGGCAAGCGCCACCGGGTAGCGGCGGCTATCTAGGGAATCTGGGTGGAAATGGAGCGACCCGGGTAGCCTGTGCGCTGCGTTGCAACGCAAAACGTGGCAGGCAGGGAGGCAAAAGCTATAATTTATCGGATTATGACAGACTTCGGCAGGGATTCTTGCATTGCAGCGTACGCCACCGGTACCACGGGGCCGCAGCAAAGCCGCCCGGCCCGCCTGCCCCAAAATGCTCTCAACCCGCCCTGCGCTGCCCCGGCCGAGTCGCCGCGCGCGCCGCGAAGGGCAGCGCCAGATAAGGTTCGCCCTTGAAACTCCACGCTGACCAGCCCAATGCCCTTAATACGGTAACGTCGTACGGCCCGGGCTATATCGAAATCAATATGGTGCGCCACACGGAATCCGTGCTGGTCATGCCCGAAGGCGAGATCCGGCCCTGGCCGGTGCAACGCTTCGAAGACCTGGAACCCGCGCATTTCGAGAGCCTGCTGGCGCACTCGCCCGAGGTGGTGCTGCTGGGCACCGGCAGCCGCCTGCGCTTCCCTCACCCCCGGCTGACCGCCTCACTGGCACGCCTGCATGTCGGGGTGGACGCCATGGATCTGCAGGCCGCCTGCCGCACATACAACATCCTGATGGCTGAAGGGCGCAAAGTGGCGGCCATCCTGCTGCTGGAGGAGCCTGCCTGAGCCCGCCCGGCGGCCGGGGAGGCCGGTTCGCCCAAGTTAAGCACACGCCTCGCTTGAAGTTGGCCGCCCCGCCCCCATCTGCCGCCACCATGGTGGCCGCACTCACGCAGCCACCCCCTTCCTGTCCCTCCCAGGAGCCATAAGAATGACAACAGCCAGTCTCAGCCAGCCCGTACCCGATTTCAGCGCACCCGCCACCGGCGGCGCGTTCAGCCTTGCCGCCCAGCGTGGCAAGACCGTCGTCCTGTATTTCTACCCCAAGGACAACACCCCGGGCTGCACCACCGAAGCCATGAACTTCCGCGACCAGCACGACGATTTCGTCAAGGCAGGCACGGTCGTCTTCGGCATCTCGCGCGACAGCTTGAAATCGCACGAGAACTTCAAGGCCAAGCTGGAACTGCCCTTCGAGTTGATCTCCGATGGCGATGAAGCCGTGTGCCATCTGTTCGATGTCATCAAGATGAAGAAAATGTATGGCAAGGAAGTGCGCGGCATCGAGCGCAGCACCTTCATCATCGACGGCAAGGGCATCCTGCGCCATGCGCTGCGCGGCATCAAGGTGCCCAACCACGTCGACGAGGTGCTGGAAATCGTGCGCGGACTCTGACCCGGAGCGTGATCCACGGTGATTCGGCCCGGCGCCTTAATGCGGCGCAGCAACACCTTCAAAAGTCCTCTCGGCAAGCGATTGCAAAAGAGAAAACCTTCGGATACATTGGCCTTTAATGAGTTCAAGATCCGGATGCCACGCTGCTTCATCGTCCCGGCCCAGGCGCACCCTGCCACAGGCCGGTAGCGGACCTGCCGTGTCTCCGGTCCGAAAGAAAGCCGCCAAACCTGCTACCCAGGTTGGCGGCTTTTTTGTTTGTGTGTTTTGTACGCACAGGACACGATCCCCATGTACGCGGCGCCATGCGGCCGCGCCAGTGTCCTGCGCCGTTTTCCAGCCGTCTTCTCCCCCTGAAAGGAAAGCCTAGCATGCCGCTGCCGACCATGCCCGCCAAGCCTGCCCAATTGCTTGACCCGAGCGAATTCGCCCCGGTGACCAAGCTGACTAAGGCCAAATCAGCGTCGCAGGGTAAGAAACCTGTGCCGGCGCTGGAGCGAGTGGCCTTGCTGGAAACCGGAACTAGCAAAGCGGAAAATGCGCCGGCCGTGGTGGCCAGCGCCAGCGGTTCGACGCGAGCGCGCACCAAGGATGCGCCGCCGTCCGCGCTGAAGTCCGTGCCATCGCTGGCCGCCGTGCCCAAGGCTCCCGCCAAGGCCCCCGGCACGACCAACCGTCGCCTGCAGAAACACACCGGCCCCAGCAAGCTGTTCGTGCTGGACACCAATGTGTTGATGCACGACCCGTCCTCGCTGTTCCGCTTCGAAGAGCACGACGTCTATCTGCCGATGATGACGCTCGAGGAGCTGGACAACCACAAGAAGGGGATGAGCGAAGTCGCGCGCAACGCCCGCACCGTCAGCCGCACGCTCGACGCGCTGGTGGGCGGCACCGACGGCGTGCTCGACGAGGGCTTGCCGCTCGCCAAGCTGGGCAACCGCGACGCGCAGGGCAAGCTGTTCCTGCAAACCAAGCTCAATGAGATCAAGCTGCCCGACGGCCTGCCGCAGGGCAAGGCGGACAACCAGATCCTGGGCGTGGTCAGCGCCCTGCAGCAGCAGTTCCCGGAGCGCCAGGTCGTGCTGGTGTCGAAAGACATCAACATGCGCATCAAGGCGCGCGCGCTCGGCCTGCCAGCCGAGGACTACTTCAACGACCAGGTCCTCGAGGACAAGGACCTGCTGTACTCGGGCGTGATGCTGCTGCCCAACGACTTCTGGGCCAAGCATGGCAAGGGGGTGGAAAGCTGGCAGGACCCGAAGTCCGGCGCGATGTTCTATCGCCTGACGGGCCCGCTGGTGCCCTCCTTCCTGGTCAACCAGTTTGTCTTCCTGGAACCCAGCGACGGCAGCCTGCCGCTGTACGCCCAGGTCAAGGAGATCAACGGCAAGACCGCGCTGCTGCAAACGCTCAAGGACTACACGCACCACAAGAACAATGTGTGGAGCGTGACCGCCCGCAACCGCGAACAGAACTTCGCGCTCAACCTTCTGATGCATCCGGAGATCGACTTCGTCACCTTGCTGGGCCAGGCCGGTACCGGCAAGACCCTGCTGGCGCTGGCGGCCGGCCTGGAGCAGGTGCTCGACCAGAAGCTCTACAACGAGATCATCGTCACCCGCGCCACCGTGCCGGTCGGCGAGGACATCGGCTTCCTGCCGGGCACCGAGGAAGAAAAGATGCAGCCCTGGATGGGTGCCTTCGACGACAACCTGGAAGTGCTGCAAAAGAGCGACGACAGCGCCGGCGAGTGGGGCCGCGCCGCCACCCAGGAACTGATCCGCTCGCGCATCAAGGTCAAGAGCATGAACTTCATGCGCGGACGCACCTTCGTCAACAAGTTCGTCATCATCGACGAGGCCCAGAACCTGACGCCCAAGCAGATGAAGACGCTGGTAACGCGTGCCGGCCCCGGCACCAAGATCATCTGCCTGGGCAACATCGCGCAGATCGACACGCCATACCTGACCGAAGGATCGTCCGGCCTTACCTACGTGGTCGACCGGTTCAAGGGCTGGAGCCACAGTGGCCATGTGACGCTGGCACGCGGCGAGCGCTCGCGCCTGGCCGACCATGCCGCGGATGTCCTTTAAGGGGCGCATCACCGGTTAAGACCAAGCCTTCGCAACCTCTGGAACCATCGGATGCCTTGTAGGACCACGACCGGCAGATTTGCCTGCCGGCGTGGCCTAGCATCAAAGCATCCGGAGCGCCCGCCATTTCGGCATCTCGCGTGCCGGAGCCTGGCGGGCGCTTTTTTTGCCCCTCCCGGCTTGTTGGATCGATGGAGACATTGATGGACAACCACCTGTATCACACACCGCTGCGGCTCGCGCTGGCCAGCAGCGTCGCGATTGCCGCGGTCTCGTTGCTTGCGGGTCCCGCGCTCGCCGCCGACGAAATGGTGATCCGCACCATGGGCCCCGTCAGCTACGTCTGCGGCGGCATTGCCGCGGACGAACAACAGCAACTGGCCGCGCAGCAGAAGAACTTCAACATCGGCCTGCTGTTTACCCAGGGCGAGCGCGGCGAATACCTTGCCGACGTAGCCGTCAAGATGACGCGCGAAGGCCACGAAGTGGCCAGCTTCACCGCTTCCGGGCCCAAGTGCCTGATCAAGGCCCCGCAAGGCAGCTACAATATCGAAGCGACTTATAAGGGACAGGCCAAGTCGGTCAACGTGAGTACGGGCACCTACAACGCGCAATTGCGCTGGTAAGGCGCCCAGGGGAGCCCCCTCGCCGGCTCCCCTCGCGCCACGGCTCCTGACCCGGGATCGGACCGAGAAGGATGCCTCTGCGCCAGATAGCCCCTGCCGGAAAACGTGTGCCCAGCCGGGCCAACGTCTTCCGCACTACCCGCCTGCCCCTGCTTTGCGTGGCGGCATTGCTGCTCGCAGCCTGCGCCTCGACGCCGCCTGGGCGCTATAGCGCCCAGCCGCGCCCGGCAGGCACTCCCATGGTGGATCCCAGCGCCGGGCTGGAAGAAGTCTCCATCCAGGCGATGTCGCTGGTGGGCACGCCCTATCGCTACGGCGGCAATACGCCTGACTCGGGCTTCGACTGCAGCGGCCTGGTCCGCTATGTGGTGCTGCGCGCCGCCAACGTCAACCTGCCACGCACCACCGAAGCCATGGGCGACCGCGGCGTCTCGCTGGAGCGCAGCCAGGTAGCCTCGGGCGACCTGGTTTTCTTCAATACCACCGGCCGGGCCAATTCGCATGTCGGCGTCTATGTCGGGCAGAATCGCTTTGTCCATGCGCCCTCCACCGGCGGCACGGTACGGCTCGAAGACATGAGCAAGTCGTACTGGGCCTCCCGGTACAACGGCGCGCGGCGGGTTGCGTCGGGCATCAACCAGGCGCCAGCATCGATCGCGCCCCCGGCCGCACCAGCAGCACCGCCGCCCCCCGTGGATGACGATCCGATTGCCGCGTTCGCCAATCGATAGCCATCGGCTCCGGCCTTCCCAAAAAACAAAAAGCCAGGCATTGCGCCTGGCTTTTTGTTGGCTTGTCGAGCGAGAATCCGATAGCCCGGAGCCTTAGAGGATCTGCCGGCCAATCCACCATGCGATGGCAGCCATGAAGGCGGATGCGGGAATCGTCAGCACCCAGGCCCAGACGATGTTGCCGGCCACGCCCCAGCGCACCGCCGACATCTTCTGCACCGAGCCCACGCCGACGATGGCGCCGGTGATGGTATGGGTGGTCGACACCGGCACGCCCAGCGCCGAGGCGATGAACAGCGTGATGGCACCGCCCGTCTCCGCGCAGAAGCCGCCTACCGGCTTGAGCTTGGTGATCTTCTGGCCCATGGTACGCACGATGCGCCAGCCGCCAAACATGGTGCCCATGCCGATCGCCACGTAGCAGGAAACGATGACCCAGATCGGCGGCTCCGCACCGCCCTGCGCCACGTGGCCGCTGGCGATCAGCAACATCCAGATGATGCCGATGGTCTTCTGCGCGTCATTGCCGCCATGGCCCAGGCTGTACAGCGATGCCGAGACCAGTTGCAGCCTGCGGAACCAGCGATCGACTCGCGACGGCGGCGTGCGGAAGAATGTCCAGGCCACGATCACCATCATCAGCGAGCCAAGCAGGAAGCCCAGCAGCGGCGAAATGACGATAAAAGCCACGGTCTTGAGAAGACCACCGCCCACCAGGGCGCTGGTGCCGCTCTTGGCCACAGCGGCCCCAACCAGGCCACCGATCAGCGCGTGCGAGGACGACGAGGGAATGCCGTAGTACCAGGTGATCAGGTTCCAGGCAATGGCACCCATCAGGGCACCGAAGATCACGTAGTGATCGACGATGTTGACGTCGATCGTGCCAGTGCCGACGGTTGCCGCCACCTTCAGGTGGAAGATGAAAATCGCCACCACGTTGCACATGGCCGCCATGGCCACCGCGTGGTGCGGCTTGAGCACGCCCGTCGACACCACCGTGGCAATCGAGTTGGCGGCATCGTGAAAGCCGTTCATGAAATCGAACAGCAGGGCGAGAGCCACCAGCAGGCCGATGACCCACAGGCTCATTTGTATTGTTTGCATGCCGATTTGTGCCTCAGGCGTTTTCCAGGACGATGCCTTCGAGAATGTTGGCGACGTCCTCGCACTTGTCGGTAATGGTTTCGAGCTGCTCGTAGATCGCCTTCAGCTTGATCAGGCGCTTGACGTCCGTTTCGTCGCGGAACAGCTTGGACATGGCGGCGCGCATCACGCGATCGGCCTCGGACTCGAGCTGGTCGATCTGCTGCGCCGTCTTCAGGATGGCGCCAGCATTGCTCATGTCCTCGAGCAGGCCTACCGCGATCTTGACCTGGTCGCAACACTGCACGCAGATCGAGGCCAGCTTGCGCGCCTCGTCGGTCAGGCTGGTCACGTCGTACAGTGAGATGGTTTCAGCCACGTCTTCCATCAGGTCGAGGATGTCGTCCATGGTGGTGATGAGCTTGTGGATCTCATCGCGGTCCAGCGGCGTGATGAAGGTCTTGTGCAGCAGGTCGATCGTGTCGTGCGTGATGCGATCGGCTTTCTTTTCCGTGGCCTGCACGCGGCGGGCGTGGGCCTCGGCATTGGGCAGGTCGTTGACCAGCACTTCCAGCTCGCGGGCGGCGGTCACCGCGCAATCAGCATGCTGGTTGAAGTATTCGAAGAACTTGCCCTCAGTGGGCATGAATCGGCCGAACATGGAATGTTCCTTGTCGAAGCGCGGGGGCGCCGCGGGTAGTTACTGAATCAGGCGGATACGCATTAAACGACAGCCGCCCGAGGGCGGCTGTCATCAAAACGCAATATTTTACAGGTTTGTGCGGCGATGCCGGGGGACTTTGACACACGGCAGGCACGATCAACTGTGGCCACCGAGCCACGATGCCCGGCAAGCCGCGCCAAGACTGGCTTCAGTTGTCGTTGTCGAAGAAGGCGGGGCCACCGCTGAAGTTGTCGAACTTGGTGAACTGGCCCAGGAACGTCAGCCGCACGGTGCCAATTGGGCCATTACGCTGCTTGCCGATGATGATCTCGGACGTGCCCTTGTCCTGCGAATCGGGGTTGTAGACCTCGTCGCGGTAAATAAACAGGATCACGTCGGCATCCTGCTCGATAGCGCCGGATTCGCGCAAGTCGGACATCACCGGGCGCTTGTTCGGGCGCTGTTCCAGGCTTCGGTTCAGCTGCGACAGTGCAATCACCGGACAGTTGAGTTCCTTGGCCAAGCCCTTGAGCGAGCGCGAGATTTCCGAGATTTCGGTAGCGCGGTTTTCGCCGCCGCCCGAGCCCGACATCAGCTGCAGGTAGTCGATGACGATCAGTCCGAGCTGGCCGCACTGGCGCGCCAGCCGGCGCGAACGGGCGCGCAGCTCCATCGAACTCAACGCCGGTGTTTCGTCGATGAACAATTGCGCATCGTTCATGCGCTGGATGGCGTGCGTGAGCCGCGGCCAGTCTTCGTCGAGCAGGCGGCCGGTACGCAGGCGGTGCTGGTCAAGCCGGCCGACCGAGCCCAGCATACGCATGGCCAGCTGCGTGCCTGCCATTTCCATCGAGAACACAGCCACCGGCAGGCCCTGCTCCACCGCCACGTGCTCGCCGATATTCAGCGAGAAAGCGGTCTTACCCATGGAGGGGCGTCCCGCTACGATGATCAGGTCGCCGGCCTGCATGCCACTGGTCATGCGGTCCAAGTCGATAAAGCCGGTAGGCACGCCGGTGACGTCGGTGCTCGAGTCACGGTGGTACAGCTCGTCGATGCGCTCGACCACCTGGGTCAGCAGCGGCTGGATTTCCTGGAACCCCTTCTGCCCGCGCGAGCCTTCCTCGGCGATGGCGAACACCTTGGATTCCGCCTCGTCGAGCAGTTCCCGCACCTCGCGCCCTTTGGGGGCGAAGGCCGCGGTAGCGATATCGTCGGCCACGGTCACCAGCTTGCGCAGCACCGAGCGCTCGCGCACGATCTCCGCATAGCGGCGGATATTAGCCGCGCTAGGCGTGTTCTGCGCCAGGGAATTCAGATAGGCCAGGCCGCCCACCTCTTCCGCCTTGCCAGCGCCTTGCAGCGACTCGTAGACGGTGATGACGTCGGCGGGCTTGGTGGCGGCGATCAAGCGGGAGATGCTCTGGAAGATCATCCGGTGATCGAAGCGATAGAAATCGGCTTCGTTCAGGAAGTCGGCGATACGGTCCCAGGCGGCGTTGTCCAGCAGCAGGCCACCCAGCACCGATTGCTCGGCCTCGATGGAATGCGGCGGTACCTTGAGATTGTCTAGTTGGGGGTCTGCGACAGGCGCGTTCATAGGGAGGGATTATAACGGTCGGCGCCAGCGAGCCGGCGGAGAATTCGCAGCCGGCTGTTGGGGCATCCTGCCATGTGACGGCGGGACAACCGGCCCCGCCCTGTAGCAATCAGCCAATACGCCGATCAGGCAAGCAAGGGGCGCGGCCAAACAAAAAGGCAGGAGCGCGATGCTCCTGCCTTTTTGTTTGGTCAAGCAAGCGGCGCTGGCATCCGGTCCCCACCAGCCCGAAGGACAAGTGGGAACCGGCAGCAAGGCCGATGCTTAGGCGTGTTCGCCCAGGACGGAAACCGTCACGTCGACCAGCACGTCGGTGTGCAGCGAGACGCTGACCGGGTGGTCGCCAACAACCTTCAGCGGACCATTCGGCAGGCGCACTTGCGCCTTCTCGACCTTGAAGCCTTGGCCAGCCAGAGCTTCAGCGATGTCGGCGTTGGTCACCGACCCGAACAGGCGGCCGTCCACACCCGACTTCTGGGTGATCTGCACGGTCAGGCCGTTCAGCTTTTCGCCTTCGGCTTGCGAAGCTGCCAGCTTTTCAGCGGCTGCCTTTTCCAGTTCGGCGCGCTTGACTTCAAACTCGCTGATAGCGGTCTGGGTAGCGCGGCGGGCCTTCTTGTTCGGGATCAGGAAGTTACGGGCGTAGCCGTCCTTCACGCGAACGATGTCACCCAGGTTGCCCAGGTTGATGACTTTTTCAAGCAGAATAATTTGCATCGTGTTTTCTCCTTAACGGACCTAGGGCCGATCAGTTCTTGTGCAGGTCGGTGTAGGGCATCAGCGCGAGGAAACGCGCGCGCTTGATGGCCGTGTCGAGCTGACGCTGATAGTGCGCCTTGGTGCCGGTCAGGCGGGCCGGCGTGATCTTGCCGTTGTCGCCGATGAAATCCTTCAGGGTGTCCAGATCCTTGTAGTCGATCTGTTCCACGCCAGCCACGGTGAAGCGGCAGAAGCGCTTGCGCTTGAACAGCGGGTTTTGCTGTTGGAAGCGCTTCTTGTTCTTGTTGTCACGTTTGACGAATGCCATGATTCAATCCTTTTCGAATGCTTTACATCCAGTGATGTGAAAGACGAGAGCCTTGCTGTTGCGGTGCCTGCGGGCCAGGAATCCTTCGCAGTCGAGCATCGCGCCGAGCGGGGTACGCTCAAGCCGCTGGCCGATCTGACCAATTCCCATGGCGGCGATGGCGAACTCCACCTGCCTGGGCGTTTGCGCCTCGACCGTCTCGCCCGCGTACTGCAAGATGCAGTTGACCACGGGGACCCCGGCCGGGGTGTAACGCAAGGCATCGCGTTCCGCGAGCGTTGCGCAGAGCCTTAACTGGTTCAACGCACTCTCCCGCACCGATGCCCGCACTTGCCGCCGCGGCGATCAACGCCGGCGGCAACCACAACAGTCCGCACTTAGGCGGCCTGGACTTCGCTGGTCTGTTGCGCGGCCTTGCGAGCTTCTTCGCGCTGCACTTCCTTCATCATCGGGGACGGTGCGGTTTCAGCCTTCTTGGTCTGAACGATGAGGTGGCGCAGCACTGCATCGTTGAACTTGAACGCGTGTTCGAGTTCAGCCAGGGTTTCCTTGCCGCATTCGATGTTCAGGCAAACGTAATGAGCCTTGGCCAGCTTCTGGATCATGTAGGCCATCTGACGGCGACCCCAGTCTTCCACGCGGTGGATCTGGCCTTCCTGGGACGTGACCAGCGTCTTGTAACGCTCGATCATGGCCGGGACTTGTTCGCTCTGGTCCGGATGGACGATAAATACGATTTCGTAATGACGCATTGACGCTCCTTTTGGATAAGCTGCCCGAGCGCCATGTCCGGTGCAGCAAGGTTGAATAGCCTTATAGTATAGCGTGCTTTTGCTATCGGGAGCAAGCTGCCTCAGTTTTCGGTGAATCGCGCCTGCAGCGCAGCCGGATCCCTTGCCAGTCCTGGCTCCGCGGCCAGAGCCAGCGCCAGGAGCACGCGCGCTTTATAAGGATTGAGGTCGCCGGCCGAAACAAAAACGCCCGCGGCCGGCTTGGGAGGTGCTGGAATCGCCACATGCCCCGCCCCGGTGCGCGAACTGCGCACCACTGCCACGCCGGCGCTGGCAGCATCAGTTAGCGCCTCCGCCAGCGACTGGTGGACCGACCCGTTGCCAGCGGCCGCCACGACCAGGCCTGACACGCCCGCCTGCGCCAAGGCATCCACCACGATCCGGCCCGGTTCCGCATAGCTAGCCACGATCTCGACCTGCGGCCATGCACCTGGAACCGGCCAGGCCTTGGCCGGCAAGCGGCCGGGGGTGCGCACAAAGCGCACGAGGTTGTCCTGAACAAAACCAATCGGCCCGGATACCGGCGACACAAACGCATTCACCGCCGATGTGTGCGCCTTCATCACATCGCGCCCTGCATGAATCTCCTGATTGATCACCAGCAGCACGCCCTTCGCCGTCGCGCCGGCATCCGCCGCTACGCGCACCGCATCCAGCAGGTTCAACGGGCCATCCGCCGACAACGAGGTCGACGGCCGCATTGCAGCCGTCAGCACAACCGGCACCGTACCCACGCAAGCCAGGTGCAGCAGCATGGCCGTCTCTTCCAGGGTATCGGTGCCGTGCGTAATGACAATGCCCGACACATCGGGCTGCGCGGACCAGTACGCCACGCGCCCCACCAACCTGGACCAGAGCGCGAACGACATGTCCTTGCTATCCACCTGCGCAACCTGCTCGGCCTCGATCCGCGCCACCGCGCCCAGCGCCGGCACCGCGTCGAGCAGCGCCGTCACCGGCACCGTCGCCGCCTGGTACTTCGCGCTGCTGGCTGGGTTGGAAGAAGAACCGGCAATGGTGCCGCCGGTAGCGAGCACGACGACACGAGGCAGGAGAGACATGGCGGGAAAGTGGGAAAGTGGCCGGCAGCCAGAAAAGTTGAACAGTACGCAACGCAAGACGCTTCAGTGCCGCGGATTGTAACCCTCCGCCCACCCGCCACGGCACGCGCCAAGACCCGTGGGACGCACCTGTCAATGCGCAAACTCCCAAAAATTCCGCTTGCACTTCACTCGATACTGTATAAAATCACAGCATACTGTTTAAACATACAGTGCTTTCAAACACCGGCGACCATGGCGACCCTGACACCGCGACAGCAGCAGATTTTCGACTTGATCCGCAGCAGCCTCCAGCACACGGGCTTCCCGCCCACGCGCGCAGAGATCGCCGCCAAGTTCGGCTTCTCCTCACCCAATGCAGCCGAGGAACATTTACGTGCCCTGGCCCGCAAAGGCGTGATCGAGCTCACCCCCGGCGCCTCACGCGGCATTCGCCTCAAGGTCTCCCGCAGCGACTCCGAGCTACCCGACCAGTTCTCGCTGCCCATGGCCGGCGTCATGCAGCTAACCCTGCCATTGGTCGGGCGCGTCGCAGCCGGCAGCCCGATCCTCGCCGCCGAACACATCGACCGCCAATACCAGGTCGACGCCTCGGTGTTCGACGTGCAGCCCGATTACCTCCTGCGGGTGCGTGGTCTCAGCATGCGCGACGCCGGCATCCTCGATGGCGACCTGCTCGCCGTCAAGCGCGCCAGCGAAGCCGCCAACGGCAAGATCGTTGTAGCGCGCCTAGGCGACGACGTCACCGTCAAACGCCTCAACCGCCGCGGCGACATCATCGAGCTGATCGCCGAGAACCCCGACTTCCCCAGCATCATCGTGCAAGCCGGCCGTGAAGAGTTCTCACTAGAAGGCATCGCTGTCGGTCTCATCCGCCCCGGCGCCTTCTGACGAGTGCGGCTGAGACGGGCGAACCCCGTACAAGCCGACACCCGATTGTGCCAACGCACCCGCGTAGCGGGTACCGCTAACTGTTGTTGCAAGTCACCAGGTGTAGCCATGCTGCCAGCCAACCGCCTCTCCGCCCGCCGCCCCGTCAAGCCCGTGCCCTTCCGCCAGTCCAAAGGCGTACGCATCTACCAGGGCGCACAACGACGCACCATGGTTGGCAGCATGGCCGCCATCTGCCGAATGCTCGAGTTGGAGGAATCCTCCAAGCTGGCTGGTTAAGCAGGCGGCACTGAAAAAAATTTGTGCAGAGTACTAGCCATCCGGCTCTTGGCATTGTATGATCTTGTTCTTCGTCGTTCGGCACCAAGCAGAACGACATCGACGGTGGCTGTAGCTCAGTTGGTAGAGTCCAGGATTGTGATTCCTGTCGTCGTGGGTTCGAGTCCCATCAGCCACCCCAGAATTTATAAGGTTAGCGAGGTTTGCAGTTGCTAACTTAATCAGAATTTTGGAATAAGAACTTCCAAAATTTGGAACTTGAATTGAAGCCCACCCATCGCGGTGGGCTTTTTTGCATTCTGAATACAACACTTCCGCGCGCCCTCCCTCAGGCCGGCGAGAAGCGGTACAGCGCAGTTCATTTGCGAGAGACGAAGTGTGACGACCAAATCAATGTTCCCCCGCGACAACGCTGGCAGCTTTCAGGTTCCCTCCACGAAGGAAGGCGCGATCAAGCTAATTTGCGAAGTTCCTAGCCGCCATCTCGAGATATACACGCCGCACGAAACGTTTCTCATGCAGACCCCGGATGGGATTGACCCAGACCGCACAAATCCGAATGCGATGTGGGTGAACGCAAAGACACACGATGTCGGGTCTGCGTCACCCATCGTCGCAAGCACTTTCATTACGGCCTTCGAAATGCTTCCTCGGGCGGGTCAGTTGGACAAAAGCGCTCGAGACGACGTGCTTTCCCTGATGTATGCAATCAAAGAAACGTTACTGCAGTGCGCCCACGCCAAGGATGCGCAGCAGACTGAGTTGTTAAAGTTCCAGGCAAAGCGATTGCCTCAGGGGACGCAGGCGCAGGCACACGCGTATTTTCCCGTCATCCATAATTTGGACGGCTTGGTCACAGCCTTTCTTATTGCTGCACGCCGCGCCGTCACAGAAATCTGTCAGATACCTGGGCATTTTTTTTAAGCTCGGCCGGCAGCATTCGTCACTCGATCACCTGCTTGACAAGGAACTCATCAATGCACTGAGCCCAGAGAGTCAGCTTCTGAACTGCCTTTCTCAGCATCGCCCAGGCGTTTCAAGGCTGGTCAATTTGAGGAATGGCCAGGAGCACAGTGCGACTACAAAGGGCCCAAAGCTGACCGTCAGCAACTTTCAGCTAATGCCCTCCAATGAGGTCAGACAGCCAATATGGCATCTCGATGGCGAGGAACCCTTATCGATCGGCGCAGAAATGGCGGATTTGGTTCCTTTCTTGACTGGGCTAGCGGAAGTGACGCTGGTTGGGTGCGTCGTCGAAACGCTTCCGCTAGGTGGTTTCCCCTATGTTTTGGAAAACGTAGAGGATCCTGATCCAGAGTGCCCCGTTCGCTATCGCCTGACCCTTGATGTGAGCGCACTTAACCTCGGGTCATAAGTGCGCGGTAGAGAGATTGCTGTATATCCATACAGTTGACTCAACTATCCTCGTTCGGCCTAGGACGACTCTTATACTGGATATCCATACAGTATCCAGTGAGAGAGACATGTTCGCCTGCGCCCCCGATACCGTCTATCTATATAGCCAGTCCCATGGGGCTGCGCGTTTGGCCATCCGCTGCCCCAGCCTCACGATCGACGATCCGCTGCTCACGGCCGACACATGGAACCCGGAGGTAGAGGCAGCCGCTCAGGCCGCCGGCGCCACGCTGCACCTGGTGGGTGTCGATACAGCGGCCCTCCAGGCGCTGCCGTGGACAATCGACCGCTTGGCGTTCGAACACGACGGTGCGCGCCTGAGTTTCTGCCTCGCCGATGGCGCCGACATCCTCGGCCCGAACACCATCCGGCTGCGCACCCGCGGTGAGCGCCACTACGCTACCCGGCAGGAGACGGCATGTTCCCTGTGACCTACCAGGCGGCATCGATCTTCCTGGAAACCCAGTTCCTGCCCGGCGACACGGCCGAGCTGCGCCTCGACTGCGAAGGCGTCACCGTCACGGCCAGCGCGGTGACCGTGCATGGCATCGAGACGCGCCACATCGAGAAGATGGTGTGGACGGCCGATTACCTGTCGTTCGAGCAGGATGGCCAGCATCACCGGATCAAGGTGGCCCGGCCGGCGGTGAAAACGCCGCTACGCGCACGGTTCCCGCGCCGCTGACTAGCTGCAGCCGCCCCACCATGCCCCCCGACACCCCAGAGAATTGGGTACGCGCGCTGCGCCATGCCGTTCGCGGCGGCACGCCGGATGCCTATGGCGATCCATTCAGAATGCAGCTGTACCTTCTGGACCCTCACGGCCAGCCGGTCCAGACGCTGGACGGGAACGCCCATCATGAATTTCTGAGGGGCTGGTTCAAACGCTTCGTGCTGCGCACGGACCTTCCCGAGCAGGATGCCCGTGTCTGGACATGCTTCTGCCCGTGGTCGGACAAGATAAGCGACAAACCGGTTTTCCTGACCCACCTGGCCGGCGGCGGCATCGACAAGATATTCACCTCGGCGACGTGGCAAGATGCGCAGGACAAGCACCGGCGCGTCTCGGAGAAGGCGCGGCGGGTGTTGCCACTCACGCCCTTGCCAGGAGATGAGGATGTGCACTAATTACGCCCCGGTGCAGCGCCAGCTGCTGCGCGACGTCTTCGGCGTCGAGCCGCCGCCCCTGGGCTATCCGCCCGAGACCTGGCCGGACTATGCGGCGCCGATCGTAGTGACCGAAGCTGACGGCGCGCGGCAGGCGCTGGTGGGCACGTTCGGCATGGTGCCCAAAAACCGCATCCCGCCGGGCGTGGCCAAGTTCGACACCACCAACGCGCGATCGGAGACGGTCGGCGAGAAGCGGTCGTTCTCCGGGCCGTGGAAGAAGGGGCAGCTCTGCCTGGTGCCGGCGACCGGCTTCTACGAGCCGAACTACGAAGCCGGACCCAAGTCCGTGCGCTGGAAGATCTGGCTGAAGGACGACCCGGAGTTCGCCATCGCCGGCCTGTGGCGGGATTGGCCGGATGGCGCCTTCTCGTTCACCATGCTGACCATCAACTCGGACAAGCACCCGCTGATGAACCGCTTCCATGCACCGGGCAAGGAAAAACGGATGATCGTCATCGTGCCGCGGGCGGAATGGGATGACTGGCTGACCTGCCGGGATCCAGAGCGGGCACGCAGCTTCATGCGGCCCTACCCGGCAGAGCGAATGGATGCAGAACCGGCGCCACGGCCCCTCAAAGAGAAGGCCTGACATTCTCCGAAAAGCGCCTGGTACCGGTGGAGCCCTTTTCGCTCGCATCGGATGCAGGCACGCACTAAGCGCCGTGCCCTGGAGGACCCAATTGCAGCCAACTGGGAAAGCGGGCATCGAATTCCTGCGGGGAAATATCGCCCAGATGCGAACTTGCCTCGTTCGGCAGCGCGACGCTGAGTTCCTTGTGCCATAGAACCAGCCCTGCCATCCGAACGACACGGACGCGCTCCTCTCTCGGAACGGGATAGGCCGAGATATGTGCAGGAACTGCCGCCAATCGAACACGCCGACGCAACTCATAACTCAACCAGCCCGACGAGTCGCGTCGAACCAACCGCATAGTGGCGACATGCCGATGCAACCAAATCGCTCGGAAAACCAGAAGAATTAGAAACAGCACCAATACCCGTAACATGATGTGGCTCCGCTGCGATGCGGCTACTCCCCTTAAAACTCGGACTGCACGCCAGCGCCAAGTGTGACCAATAGGGATCTTTTCGTATATAGGGCTTACTACTTGAAACACTCCCGCATCTCAGTGGCCTGCAGAGATTGCCTCCCACACTAGGTAAGCCAGTGCCGGCATCAGTAACCAGACTGCAATCGCCAAGTAGTACCGCGCACCGTGATGAGGCGGGTTGGTATGGAAGTGGTGGATCACGGGCTTCATAGGGGGCCTCCGGTACAGTTGCGAAGCACAAAGACCTCTTTTTTCAGGATAGGTCTGAGTTCAATGCGTTGCAACGCAATGCGTATGCCACTATCACCACGCGCCTCTGGGGCCAATCCGCTGCACGGCCTGCTCTATGCCTAGGAGGTCGAGGGGTAGAGCCTGGCTATGAGAATACCCGCGGGAAACTCGGAAAGTACCACTCTGAAGAGTTATGTTATCTCGGACATAAATTCACTAGAATGCCGTCTGGCCACGCGGATTTGGCCTGCATTTCCCTTCTGCACCCGCACCTTCCCGGCCGCGGGTGCTTTTTTATGAACTCCGCGCGCGGGGGTCGGACTGCCCTATCGCAGCCAGTGTCGCGCGGATGAGCATCCCGGCCGGCCCGATAGAGTGACTCTTTTGCAGTCTCGACCGTCAGCGTATGCGAGTGATGGCCTCGAGGACAGCGCCGCCCTTGGGCGTGATGCAGGGTCGGCGCCCTAAAGCGATCTCTTCCAGGTTGACAAGTTGGTGCTCGCGGAGCGCTTCCAAATCCGCGCGATCGAGTTCAGTGTGATCCGGTGCGCCCTGGACTAGCATGAGGGTCGCTACTTCATGTGGGCTCAGCATTCTTGCCTCTTATATTTTTGAACGGCAGCTGGGAAGCGTAGATTGCAACCGATGCATCAAGGCCGCTATCGCTCGGCGGCGTAGCTTGCAACCTCTTATGAGATCTTGACCGCCAGGTGCTACCTACTCGCGCCGGGCCAATGCATTCAATACATTTCATTTCGGATATTCAAGGTCTTTCCGGCTTACCAAGGGAAACCCCTCGGTTTGCCAACTAGCGGGCGCTTCCTATACCTTGAAAACGACTGGCGGCTGCTCTATTGTCTGCTGTATGTTCAGCGCAGGTTTCCTACCGGGCGTGGTCACGCGAGGTCGCATAATCCTAATTGAACACACCTCTCAGTTTTCCGAAACAGGGAGGAGCGTAAAAAGCCGGCGCCGCGCAAACTCTTAAAGCCCCCACCACGGGTGGCATCATAATTGACTTAATTATGAGATATTTCGGTTGAGCGGTTTAAGCGTCCGCTCAATGTCACTTCGGCCCGCTCTAGCCAGCGGTTTTTTTATTTGGAATCGCCCGAGCCTTACCCAGAAGCATCCGCTACCATCGTTGGCAAGCCGCCTCCAGCCTCATACGCTGCGCTGCCGCACCTCCACCAGCGCCTAGCGCCCCCTTTATGCAGACGTCGGCACAAAGCGTCCAAGTGTGCGCTACCAAACTGTTGCTTTGCCGTATCTCAAACAGGATTCGTGCTGCGCGAGCGGGATCTCTCTGGCCGTTGCGTGCCTTCGCCTTGCCGTCCCAATCGGGCTCGGCAAGGCATTTCCCTTCCTTTTAGGCGCCCCCCCATCAGCGGGGCTACTGAAACTACTACAACACGACATACTCCGGTACGGCGATTGAATTGACCCCGGTCGCTATTCATTGGGGTGTAGGCGACAGGCCCATGCTGCCTACACCCTTCTTTCTTCTGACCGTGACGACATATGGCTACTTCGGCCACGCCTCCACCGTCGCTCGGTGCCGCGCAGCGCAATTCCCCAGCGCGCCCAGCACCGACCCCATAACCCACTCCTGCCACGCGTCATAGTCGGCCGCCGCCGGCGCGTCCGGAACCTAACACGGCGCCCCACGATCCTGCACCCCTAACTGCCCGAATTGATGGACGCTGCCGCGGCGCCGCGCGAGCCGCGGGCAGAAGCCGCCGAATTGCCCCCGCCTGTCTCCACCTACTTCCCCTTGCTAGGCGGGTTGTTGCCTCGCCCGCCCCCAGATGGGCTGCCGGTCCGGCTCGGCCAGTTTGGATTTGCAGGCGCCGGCTGGCCGGCACGGCAGGCAATATGCTTTGACATCCTCATGATGGTCTCCGACGTGGTGATCGGAATTTGATCGTAGACCATCGGCGAACTCATTGGCAGGCCGCCACCGCTGCCTTCAACCGGACCTCATACCCCCCGCGCAGCAGCAGCTCCGCGAGCGCGGCGCGGTACCACTCAAAGTCGCTGGCCGTCTCTGGCACCCTCGCCAGCGGCCAGTCTGGCTCGGGGATCTCGGCGGTCTTGCACGGCACGGCCACCGGCACCCTCACCTCCACCGGCTTCTCGATCACCTGCGGCCCGGCGGCGCAGCCGGCGAGACTACAAAGCGCGGCGCAGAATATTCCCAAAATATTCCTGCGTGCAGCCAACGCCGCGAAATTCCGAAATTTCGCAAGTTGCCACTTCATAGCTTCCCCCGCTCGGTCGTGAAGGTCTGCCGCAGCCCGTGCAGCGATGCGCACTGGTCCGAGCCCGGCACCTGAGCCTGGATCTTGCCGGCCAGCAGCGTGTACTTGGACTGGGCGGCCTGCGCTTCGGCATCGGCCTTCGCGGCGGCATAGGCGCGGATCTTGGCCTGCGCCTCGATCGTTGCCACCGCGGCGTTCTGGGTGGCCACCGAGCCAGCCAGCGCCTTGTTGGCTTCCGTGGCCTTGCCCAGATCGGCCTTTGCCTGCACGAGCTCCGCGCGCGCCGAATCCCGCTCACCGCGATAGACCCAGACCGAGCCGCCCGCCAGCGCCAGCACCACCAGCACCGCAGCAAAGAAGATTCGCTCGGGCGTGGCGAAGACGGCTTTGACGGCCGCCCCGATAGAATCAAGAATCAGCATGGTGAATCACCTCCGTGGGCGTGAATTGGTACCCTTCCCGCGCGTACTTCTGGGCGATCCAGAGCGGGAACGGCATGTCGTGGATGCCCTCGTCCTTGCCGGTGTGGTGGGCCTTGCAGAGCAGCAGGCCGTTGACCGTCATGTCGTCCACGAAGGTGTACGGGTCGGCCGTGTCGAAGGCGTCCCAGTCAAACGCGGCGGCGTGCGGGCCCAGCGCGCCGGCGCGCGCGAATTCGGCCACGCTGGCCCAGTCGATCATGTTGGCCAGCGAGCGCTCGATGGGATGGTGGTGCGCCTCGAGCGGATGGCCGCTCTCTTCTGCCGTCTCGCCGCAGATGAAGCAGCGCCCGCCCTCGCGCTCGATCAGCGCCTTCTTGGAATGCAGGAAGAGCGGTGTGGTGGTGCGCGCCTCGTGCCCGGGCAGCAGTACGTCGACGGCCAGGGCCTCTTTCTCTTCGTGGGTATCGGTGACAGCCATAGGGGCCTCAAAAACAAAAAACCGCCCAAAGGCGGCTGGCATGAGAGAAAACTTGGAAGACTGAGAGAAAACTTGGCTGGGAGTCAGCAGCCCCAACCCTCAGGGAATTCGGCCAGTGGCACCGTCTGGCCGGCTAGCGCATGCGTGCAGTCGCCCAGGAACTGGATGCGGCCGTCGGTCACGAAGCTGTGACACACCTCGCAATTGAAGGCGCACGGCTCCTCGCCCTTGGCCTTCAGTTCGGCGTTGAAGTCGCACCAGCACCCGCCGCCGTCGTAGCCCTGGACGTGATGACCAGTTCGCACCAGCACAGACGGCGTGAAGGTCGGGCGCTCGACATCGCCGTTCCAGCCCCAACGTGGGCCAGGCCCGTCGCCATGCTGAATCGTGTGGGAAGTGCCGCAGCCCGGGCACCAGAAGGAGAGCCCATTGCCGGGCGAGTCCTGCAAGACCTTCGATAGCGCGCTCATGCGACCCCCAGTATTGTTTTGGCCTTCGCCCAGAAGGCGCGCCTCTCGGCGATACCGTTGATCCCGCCGTTGATGGCCCGCGTCAGCCCCACGAAGTCACCGGCATCGGCAAAGCGGTTCAGGTTGCGGCTGGCCCAGAACCAGCATGCCGAGCGCGCGGCCAACGCGTCGCCCTCGAGCATGGCCGGCGTGGCCTCCAGGTCGAAACCGAGGGCGGCGCCGCATGCCCGGTAGTTCGCGCGCCCCGTGATCTGGATGAGGCCACGGCCCATGAAGCGCTTGCCGTCCCCGGGCTGGATGTTGCCGAGCTCGAATGGCTTCTGATTGCGGCTAGTCTTGTTCGCCGGCGGCCACGGCGCCGACAGGTCGCGCTCGTAGCGCATCTGGACCGGCGTTGGCCCCCACAGCTCACGGGTCAGCGAGAAGCCCAGCGACTCGTGGCCGGTCTGCGCGATCCACGCGGCCACGCGAGCCGGCGACAGGATCCCGAACTCGAACAGCGCGGGTTCGACCTGTGGCCACCAGCGCGCGGCGAGCGCCGGCGATAGGCCAGCGGCAGCCCGGAAGATTTGTAGGTCCATGCGGACTCCGAAATAGAAAAAGCCCGCGCGCGGCGGGCTGTGAATGATCTGGTGCCTCTGATCTTGAGATGCTAGGACGCTCAGAATATCCCCCGTTGGAGGGGAGCGATTTCCGAGCAATCGGCGCATCATTCGAGCCGCCGACCTCGGACACTTTGGGATGTAGCGTGGCCCCAGGGCCGTCCACGGCCCCAGATTCGATAGCCTCAGTTGCCGATATGACTCAACTCGCCTGCCTCTTCGCTTTCCAGTTGCTCTGGATCTTCCCTCTTCGCCGGATCTTTGCGCGGACACATCTGCCAACGTCGATCGCTTTTCTCGCAATCTTTCCCGCCCTAGGGCCGCTAATCTGTGCGTGGATCCTGGCTATACGCCCCTGGCCCATTCGGCGACGAGTGGCTGATTCATATCGGTGATCGGTAGGTAACTACCGTCCGGCACGCTGCCTGCATCAAGCCCACACCCGATACGGCGACCCCGGCTCAGGCGCGACGACAATGCTCCCCTGCGCCGCCGCCTCGCCGGCGGTCAACGGGCGCTCCAGCCGCAGGTTCACGTGCCAGCCGGGCACGGCCACCGGCGGCGTGAGCACGTTGCCAGCGGCATCCCACTCGCCGCCCTCATAGATCGTGCCTATAGTCAGTAGTTTGACGCCAGCGGCAAGCACACGCCGCAGCTCGCGACGCTCATCGCTGCGCTCAATCAACAGGGGCGCAGCCGCGCGGCGATGACCAGAGCATCAACCATGATTGCCCCCCGTCACCGCGTCACGCACTTCCCCCGCCACCTCGGCCAGGTCCTTGTCGCGCCGACGCTCGATGAAGTTGAACAGCCAGCGCACGATGGCCCAGCCTGGCAGGCCGCAGGCAAATACGACGCCGAACAGCGCCACCAGACCGATGTAGTCGTGCGTCCAGGCCTGCAGCCCGAACTTCTGCACGACGGCCGCGCCGCCGGCCACGCTGGAAACGACGGTAGAGATCAGCCCTACCGCCCACTCTCTTGGGCTTCGTGGAGTCATCATCATCATCACTACAAGAGCGGCAAGACCGGATGCGCCAGCGGCGACCGCCGCTGGGCCGCCGAAGGCTTTGAAAGCAGCGGCGCCCGCCGCGCCGGCTGCGGCACCGCCGCTGATTGGTTCGGACATTTGTGACCCCGGAAATGAAGAAGCCACCCGAAGGTGGCTTTGTGCGCGGAAGACCGCACGTGGAATGAAGAGGCATGCACTTGGTCCGCCCCTGAATATTTCTAAGCGTTGGCCGACAACAACAAGAGAATTAGGCAACTCCTATATCAGATCTTCATATGTTTAAATTGGCAGCACGCAGCGTTGCTGCACCACTTATGCGCACGCTGCGCGAAACCGGAATGGGCACCCCGCACAATCCGGTTTTTTTTTTGCCTTTTCAACCCGCGCACGGCGGGCATGAAAAAAGCCACCCGAAGGTGGCCGTGAGTTCAAACAACGAAGGATTGACGGTGGTGCCCAATAGATCATGCAGGCACTTGTAGCCGGAGGCGGGCCGGTTCTGCCGTAGAATCTCGGCTCAAAACTAGAAACCACTGCCAGAAAAATGCGCATCGAAGCCAGTACGCCGGGCCCCGTACTCAGCACCCCACAGAGCCATAAGGATTACCGCGCAGACATTGATGGGCTTCGTGCCGTCGCCGCTTGCTCTATCGTGCTGTTCCACGCTTTCCCCCAAGCGCTTCGCGGGGGATTCGTTGGGGTTGACATCTTCTTCGTCATTTCCGGCTACCTGATTGGGAAAATCATCCTGCAAGGCGTTGCCACCGGCACGTTCCGTTTTTCGCACTTCTATGCCAGGCGCATACGCCGCATTTTCCCAGCGCTGACGCTAGTGCTGATAGCGTGCTTCGCGTTCGGCTGGTCTAGCCTTATGCCCGCCGAGCTCAAAGAACTTGGCAAGCATTTGGCATCGGGTGCCGGATTCGTGTCTAACTTCGCCCTATGGAGCGAAGCCGGCTACTTCGACCCGGCCGCCGAGGTGAAGCCGCTTCTGCACCTCTGGTCCCTCGGCATCGAAGAACAGTTCTACATCTTCTGGCCTTTGATTCTCTGGCTGTGCTGGCGCGCCCGCGTGAATGCGCTGATCCCGATCACCGTGGTCTGCGCTGCGTCTTTTGCACTCAACATACTGACGATTCACAGTGACCCAACGGCCGCCTTCTACTCTCCGCTGAGCCGCATATGGGAACTGCTGATTGGCACGCTGCTGGCGTACCAGCACCTCAACAAGGGCTCATTCTTCCCTGGGCACGGAAACGCGAAGTCAATCCTGGGCGCGCTCTTAGTCGGCCTCACAATTGTGCTGCTGAAGCAAGACGTAGCGTTCCCCGGCTGGTGGGCGTTGCTGCCCACGCTTGGCACGTATCTGCTGATCGACGCCGGGCCCAATGCATGGCTGAACCGAAAGATCCTGTCCGCCAAGCCGATGCTGTGGTTCGGCGCCATCAGCTTTCCGCTCTACCTGTGGCACTGGCCCCTTCTGTCTTTTGCACGCATCCTTGAGCTCGGCACGCCACCCATCACAATGCGCATCGCCGCGGTACTCGCCAGCGTCGCGCTGGCTTGGCTGACGTATCGGCTGGTGGAAAGCCCCCTCCGTTTCGGCGGCCGCAGTCGCGCAAAGCTGGCTGGACTGTGCGGAACGGCGGCGCTGGCCGGTTGCGTGGGCTACATCACGTTCGCCCACGACGGTATCCCATCGCGGTTCCCGGAAGAGGTGAGGCACATTGCGGACTTCAAGTACAACTACGCGATCGACGCGCGCACTTCCAAGTGCTGGCTGGCTGCCGAGAATGCATTCGATGGGTTCAGCGAAGAATGCATACAGGCACCGCAGGTGCCCGGTGGCCGCTCGATTTTCGTCTGGGGCGACTCGCACGCTGCGCGGCTCTATCCCGGCTTGCGCAAGCTTCTCGGCGATGACTACGCCATATCACAATTCACACGTGATTCGTGCCCCCCAATCCTGAACTTCAGGTATGAATCCTGCGCCCGAAGCAACGAATACGCGCTCGCGACAATCCGGCGCACACAGCCACAGATGGTGATTCTCTTTGCCGTGTGGAACCACTACCAGGACAACTGGGACGTCGATTCGCCCGCGCGGCAAGGTCTACACGCGGCAATCACAGCGCTCAAGAGCGCCGGCATCAAACAGATAGTCGTCCTTGGGCCAGCGCCGCGCTGGAAGGATATGCTGCCCAAGCTGGTCTACCAGGACTGGAAGCAAAGCTATCCCGCGCGCAGGATTCCAGAGCGGCTCGCGACCAATCTGGACCCGACCTCCTTCACCGTCGACGCTCAAATGAAGAAGGCGATGGGTTCGGAGGGCGTCCGGTTCGTCTCCATCGTGCAGTACCTCTGCACAACAGGTGGCTGCCTGACGCATGTCCCGAATGAACCCGATGCGCTGCTGAGCTGGGACTACGGGCACCTGACCACAGAGGGGGCAACCTTCGTAGCCCAACACCTGGCCGACCAGGGGGCTTTGCCATAGGCGAGCCCCAACGGCCGGAACCGCGCAACTGGCGCTGTCAGGTCGGCGCTCGCTATTGCATGGGCACGGCCGGGTTGTACTCCGTCGGCTTGACACGGCCGCCAATGGCGGCCGCAGTCCCCGAGAGTGGGCATCGGTACAAGCGAGCAGACCCATTCTCGATCCAGAGCCCGTATGGGGACATTGCGCCAACCGCCTGTACGTGGTCTAGCCACGCATCGCCCTCAGTCCATAGATTGGCGTAAAAGCGCGCGGGTGTGGGCTGAGGCGAAAGAACGCTGGATGCATTTCCTAGCTTGGAGCCAACCATCCACGTCTTACTGCCGTGGCCAGTGTCAGCGATGTTCTGCCCGTAGTTCCCCTCATAGACCCCGTTGATCCTGCACACCCTGGTGCTGCCGTGGCCGCTACTTCCCTGACAGTTCCGTACGCCAGTGAACTTGCGATACTGGATGACGCCGTTCAGCCGGCCAATGCAATCGATCTCGACAACTTCTGATGATCGCCCGGCATCATCATCGTTGTAGTTGAGCCCATCCCCGTTGAGACTGCGTTCGGTGAGGCAGTTCTGCAGGTAGATCTCGCCACCTTTCACCTGTAGGTTGTGGTACCCCAGATACTGAAGGCGGCAGTCCTTTGCGTACACGATGGGGCGGATGCCATTCTGGGGGATTACGGAGAGCTGATTGTCGCCCCGTATCGCAATGCCCTCCAAGTAGAGCTTGGCGCCGTAGATCAGATGGTCAGCCGGGCGCTCATACATGATCTCGACCCGGCCGAGCTCAGCCGTCTTGGTGAAATCCCGGTTCTCGTGCCGCAGGTAGATTCGTTTGGTGCTGGGGTTCTGGCTCCAGCCTGATCCAACGGCGTTGACTTCGGCCGCCGTCGCGTACCACTGCAGTTGTACTTCGCGGTCCTGCTCGTGGAAAACGATGTGCGACACGAATTCGCCACCCGGCGGCACCGCATCAAAGAGCGTCGATGTAGGGTAGCCGCTGTGCCACTCCATCTGACCCGGCTGGGCGCCTGGCGCGCGCCACGTCACTGAGCCAGGACCGCCCCAAGCCTTGATGTGCACCGCACGCGCAATCGACCCATTGCCTATCATGTTTTGCGAAGCGCGAAGATCAAGTCGATCCGTATACGTGCCTGGCTTGAGCCAAATACAGCCTAGCGACGGAGTGTTTGTCATAGCCGCGCCGACTGACCGGTAGGGGTGGCTCTGGCCGCCCTTGTTGGAGTCAGAGCCGTTGACGGGGTCCACCCATACCTCCGTCGCCCCCTGTTCGGACCTGAACCGCTGGTCGAAGAGCGCCTGCAGATCGATGTCATGCCGAGCGCGGCCAGGCCCAGCGCATCCGAGAATGCTTCCCGGCACGTACTCAAATCCGACCGGGCGCACTCGATGCAAGCGATTGACACTTAGCGACCGAATGCCAACGCCGCCGACTAGCAAGCTAGCACCCCAGATGCTGGCTATGAGCCGTCTTCTGCTTTTGTCCAATTTCCTTCCCCGAATTGCTTGGATCTTTATCCCTTCGCATTCTAAACCCTCACGCTAACGGCGCCGCTCGGCTTGGTGCCGTAGAGAACCACCGGCACAACTCAGGCGCCAGACGCGACCATGAACTGCCGCGACATCTCGGGAAGCGAGTCGTAATAGGCGGCATACCTCGGATCATCACTCGGAACCCGGCCCAAGTTCGACCATGCGGCCGGGTCCTGCGGGGCACCAAACACGGAGACCACCGTGGCTTCCGATGCGTCCAAAAACTGCACGCAAATGTCTTTCATCGCACGCCTCTCGTTAGAAATCGTATGCCATAACGGAAATGCTGAACGTCGCGATGCCGCCTGTAGTCTGCGCCGTGTAGTAGACCGTCTGGGGGACAACGATGTCGATCTCCACCATGCCAATGGTGCTCACGCCGGCCAACGAGGCGGCGGCGCCGAAGTATGCCGACCCCAACGCCGAGGCGGCGCTTGAAAGGGACATGTTCTGCGCCGTTCCGACGGTATTGCATAGGGCGCTTAACCAGCCCCTGACATGCCTTGCATTCTTCGGGACCGCCCCCGCAAGGGACAGCGGCGTGAGCGATGCCTGTTGAGCGCTGGAACTGAGAACCCCCGTCGTGGGGATCAGAACCCTACGACCGATCATGCTTGCCGAGACCAACTTCCCGGCGCCGTCGGTCGGCCACACGGCAACAAGCGCCGACGCCGTGTAGCCGGCTGGCATGTTTGCGCCACCATAGACATCAGGCAGCAGCACGCTAGTCGCATCGCGCCCCAAAAGCGCACGGCTGTTGGTGGTAGGGTTGTAGATCTCGTAGATCCCCACGTAGCCATTGGCGGGCGGGGTCCCGCCGTCCATGCCGCCTGCGCCGGTGGTGGCCAGGTTGATCGTCTGATTGACCCCGGCGAGGCAGTATCGTGCCCCACCGAGCGCCGATTCGACAATCAGCTCGTCGGCTGTGAACGTGGCCGTCGAGGACGCGGCTGCGACCAGCATCTGGGCGTTGCGCGCCGACCCCACGATACCGGACGCCTGGGTGAGCTGCACCGCATGCTGTGGCTGTGTCGCAGGCGCAACCTGCAGCGCGCCACCGGTGCATTCCAGTAGCACAAACGAACTGATGTCCGCGCGCCAGACGACCTGAGCCTTGCCGCCGGCGACGATCTCGCCGCCCTGCAGCGCGCTGTGCGCGCCACCGACCATCGGCTGCGCGCCCAAGCCGTTGACGTTCAGCGTCGAGGCGCCATTGTTTGCCGTCTTGGCCTTGAACCACAGCACCATTCCGTCGGTCAGCGTGGTGATCGGCGGCGAGTAGCTGACGGCATAGGCATTGGCCGTGCCGGTGTCCACTGCCGTCGTCAGCGCATTCTGCTGGATCGCATGCAGCAGGTCCGCCGGCAGGATTGGCGCGTTGGGCGCTTGGGCGATGCTGGTCGACGTGATGGTGGTCTGGCCGTTGGCGACCGTCACCACCCACAGGCCAGAGTAGCCTGCATCCGGCGCGGGCGTCGTCTGCGTGCCAGTGGTGGCCGCCACGCCGGCCTTCACCTGGATGCTAACGATGCCCTTGCGTGCGGTTGCCTGCTGGGCGCCGCTGCCGCCCGGGCCGGACCAGGCCTGCGTGGGGTTGCTGGCGTTGTAGTACGGCAGCGTGATCAGGCCGGTATCCGAGTCCTGATATGCCGCTTGGATCAGGTAGTTCACGCTCTGGCCGGCGGTGGCCGGCGCGGGGCAGCTCAGCGTGACGGGGTCGAGGGAAATGCCCTGCTTCAGGATGCTGTGCGCGGTGTCCGCCGGCAGCGACGAGTAGGCCGTCGCGTCGATGTTGGCAAGGCTGTAGATCTCCCCGGGGTTCACGACGACCTGCAACGAGGCCGGGCCGGTCGGCACGCAGCCGAGGCCACTCACCACGGTGGCGGTACCCAGCATCGCAGCGGCCATCTTGGCCAGCGCGACCATGGCGTACTTGTTGGTGTTGAGCAGATCCGTCTCGAGGGGGATCTGGCCGGGGTAGACGATCTGGCGGTCCATTTAGGCTCCGGAAATGAGAGCGGCGCCCGTAGGCGCCGCAAAGCAAAGCTGTGAAGGTAGGGTTAGCTGCTGATCCGCGTCCACACGATCGTGGCCACCGGCTTGACGCTGTCGATCGCGGCGTAGATGTCTGCGTCGGTCACGCCCCCCTGGATCATTGAGAGAGAGGCGTAGGCGGCGCGGGAGGCCTGCGAATAGCCCCCGGTCGAGATGCCGTAGCCGGCAATGACTGGAATCCCCGTGCCGGCCGGGCGAAACGCTGTCACGAAGGCCTGGAATGGCATCAGCATCGAGCCGTACGCCCCGGCCACGCCGTACCCGATCAGAGGACCGCCGTATGCGCCAGTGTCCGCCGGCCGCGTCGGCTCGATCACCACCGGCGTGCGGCCCGTCAGGTCCTGCAGTACCCGGATCAGGCCCGCGCGCGTCGCTCGCTCGCGGAACAGGTTGATCAGGATCCGCGCCCGAAACGAGTCATCCGACTGGTTTGCCGCGCGCAGCAGCGCCGAGCCGAAGAAGTCAGCTGCGATCATGTCGAGCCAGCCGTCGGTGGCGGACTTGATTCGCGTCTGCAGGCGGGCGTAGCTCAGCAGGCTGTAGATAAAGGCGCTGGTGTAGGCCAGACCCTGCAGCAGGCCGGTAATGACTGGGGATTGACTCTCATCGGGGAACCAGCGCGGCAGGTAGCCCCGCAGCCGGCGGTGGACATCGTTTTGATCGCCGACTGCCATTTATGCCACCGAGATCGTAGAGGCCTTGACAGTCTGCTTGGCCGTGGCCACCAGGTCAGCCGTGCCGCCATTCAGAGTAACGCCCGTCACGTTGGTGACCCCCGGCGAGGCATCATAGGCCACCTGTGCCAGCCGGCTATAGGGCAGCGTCATGGTCTGCGCCACCACGTCGCGCGGCAGCGCGTTGATGTAGTTCGCCAGGGCCGTCGCAACGAGCTGCCGCGTGGCAGCGCCGTCGTAGCCGGCACCAACCGTGCACGTCATCGCCACCGAGGCATTCACCAGCGCCGGCGCGAACACACCGAAGCTGCTACACAGCGGCCGCACTGCGTCGATCGCGTTCGCCACGGTGGCGAGGAACGTGCTGCCGGGCGCGCCGGTGCCGTCATCTACCACCACATAGAAGTAACCCATCTGCACCGCGCCGGCGTACGTCTGGTTCTCGACCAGCGCGTACGTGACGCCCTGCTTGAGGGACGTGATGGCGTAGCCTACGGCGTCCTTTGTGGCCTTGGACAGGCTGCGGATGTAAGCGATGAAGCGCGTGCGCAAGGCTGGGTCCGATTCAGCGTCAGCGCCGTTGGCAAAGCTGGCGCCGTTCGTGACGGTATCCACGCCCGAAATCGCCCCGGCAATCACCGAGACCGCCCCGATTACAGCGTTGCCGGCCGCGCCGGCCAGCACCGCCAGGACGGGCACACTCACGCTAGGCGTGCCCGCCACCAACACAAAGCCGCCCAGCGTGGCGCTGTAGGCCGGATTGGTCGTGTCGGCGACGACAGCGTACTGCTGCGTGCCGTCGCCCGTCTGGACTGTGGCGCCGACCGGCACCACGGCCTGCTGCGTCGCGGTGAAGCGAGAGAATGTGACTTGCCCGGTCGCGTAGGTGGCCGGCAGCCGGCTCACGCCGAAGTCGGCCACCCAGCTGTCCAGGTCGGCACCGCTGGACGTAGCCGCACGCGTGATCGCCAGGACCTGCATGATTAGGCTTTCGAGCCAGACCGTCACCGCGGCGTTCGCCTCCACAACCGCACGCAGGATCGACCCGATCGTGAGATCGAGCAGGACGCTCGCATAGCCCTGAATGGCCGTCACGCTCTCGCGCACCAGCGTGGTGAAGTCCTTCGTGGAAATGGCCATGTCAGCGGTTCACGTCAAAGCTGAGGGTTACCGGCTTGCGCGTGGTCGCGCTGGTGTACCGGACGGTCACGGCGAAGCCGGAATTGATCTGCTGCAGGTCCACCTCGGGCTCGGGCTGCCGGGCAACCGCGTCTTCCATCAGGACCTGGCCGCGGATGAGCGCGCGCAGCGCAGGCAGATCGGCGTTCTGGCCAATCTTGGCCGGCAGGCCCGCACCGTATTCGGGGTGGAAGATGTACTCGCCTGGGTTGGTGACCAATCGGCGCACGATGCGTTGCTGTGTGCGCGTGTCACCGCTGGCCTGTCCGAGATCGCCGGTCGGCGAGACGCCAAGGTCGTTCCCGACCCAGTGGTCGACGTCGTTGAGAAGCTGCTGGGTCATACCGGTGTGCCTGTGTTGGCGCCGCCGTTGCCGTTGCTATGGCGGTGCGTGCTGCCGATGTCGACGCCGTTGTTGTGGATGGTGCCGGTGGTGTCCAGGTTGCCGGTCACCGTCGAGGTGGCGCCCGAACCGTTGTCCCCCGAGATGTCCATGCCGCCCTGCCCGGTGATGGTCTGTTCGACCAGCAGCGTGTTGTCCATCTGCACGGGCCCGACGAAGTGGTGCAACTGGGCGGTGTACTTGGCCGTGGTCTGAGCCACCACCTCGACGGTGCCGTCGTTCTTGAACCGCAGCGCCGACCCGGATTGATGGACGATCCAGAACTCGCCGGACGGCGCGCCGGGTGGCCGCGCCGCGTCGCTGTACAGCCGCCCGCACACGTAGCCAGTCTCGATTTCGCCCCCAAAGAACTTCACCTCAACCTGGTCRCCAGGGCTGGGCGGCGCGTCCAGGCCCCAGGTATTGCCGACCCATGGCGAGGCGACAGGCAGCCAGCCTGTCAGGGTACGGTCGGGGAAGTCCGGGTCGGCGGGTTCCAGGCGGACCTTTGCTGAAGCGTTACTGGGGTCGTAGCTGGTGACGATGCCGACGCAGCATTCCGCCCGCCCGGCCTGCGCCAGCTCGGCAGCAAGGGCCATCTGGTTGCGAAAGCGCTGCATCATAGGGGCGGCACCGAGTCGGGATTGTGGTTCTTGGCCGAGATGTCCATCACGTAGCCCTCTTCCAGGCTCATCTGGCGCGTGATGCCGTCCACGTAGTAGTCCTGATCGAAGGCGGTCCCGGTGCCGTTCAGGCGCACCAGGGTGGTCTGCGTCAGCACGTTGTCGGCCGGCAGCCGCGCGCGCAACTTCATCTCGTGCTGCGTGATCTCGCGGTGCGTCTTCTCGGCAAGCTTGTTGGCCCGGTCCTGATCCAGGCCGCCGCGGTTGATCGTGTAGATCTGCTGGTTTCCAAAGGGCGACGCCTTGCCCGGTTGGATTGTCTTGCCGCGGCTCGGGTAATAGGCCGTGATCCTGTTACCCGGCTTCAAGTGCCAGGACCGCACCACCACTGTGACGCCCTTCGCAACCGTCAGGCTTCGCGAAAGCCGCAGATCCCGCACGTTGGCCGAAGGGTTCCCTTGGCCATCCACAACCCAGCGCAGCTCATAGACGTTGGAAGGCCCACCCACTGGCGCGGACGAGATGCCGCTGAGTTGCTCGTTCAGGTCGTGGTAGCGCTTCTTGTACAGCCCGCGCGCCCTATCCAGGGTTGCGGTCGCCTCTGCCACCTTTGCCAGCCCCGCTTGCTGCGCGGCTGCGGCCGCTGCATCGTCGCCAGCGGCCACCGCGGCATCCTTCGCATCGGAATCGGCCAGCGCCGCCTTGTTCAAGGCCTTCGCCTTCTCCTGCTCGGCCCGCCACGCTGCCGACACCTCATCGAACTCCTTCTGTAGGGCGGCCTTGTCCTCTGGCACCACTGGCAGCGTGTCTTCCTGCCGCGGCTCGAAATGCAGCTCCTGCCCCTTCACGTAGCAGATGAACCCCTCTTCCGACGCCAACCACGTGAGCAAGTCCCACTCGCTGCGCTGGTCGACCATTCGCACGTGGTCATAGGCATACAGGCTGCCGGCCTTTGTCGTCGTCGCTGCCACGACTGGCGTCAGGCCGTGCGCCTGTGCCAGCTGGATTGCGATCTCCGACGAAGTCAGGTTCTGGTACTGCATGGACGTCTTGGCGTCGATGAACGCCGCTGTCAGGTCGCGCCCGGTCAGCACCAGGGTGGTAGCGACCGGGTCATAGTCAAGGTCGTCCACCCGTCCATAAATAAGGCTTTGCAGGTCGGACTCGCTGAAGTTGGACGGATCGCCCGGGAAGCCGGCAAAGATCTCGACGAACGCTTCCTTCTGAGCCGCAAACCACGCCGCGTTGGTCTCGGCGGGCAGCGCGGTCACCGCGAACGACACGCGGAACGTGTCGGCCTGGTAGAACGTGTTGTTGTCCACTGACCAGTCGATCCAGGCATCCACGCGCACGCCGGCGACCTTGACGATGCCGCGCGGCTGCCGGGAAGTGGCCTGCACAGGGAGTTCGTTCAGGCTCATGAGTTCACCAGTCCGCCAACCTGGTCCTTGGAAGGCGGAATCGTCACCGTCTGGACCGAGGGCGGCAGTTGCGGATCCCCGCCGAGTTGCGGGTTGGCCTTCGCCAGCCCCGTCCAGGCCATGGCGTCGCCCCACTCTTTGGCGGCCATGTCCATAAGGTTGCCGCCGGCTACAGTGACCTGCTTCGCGCTGGCGTAGATCGATCCGACGTTCAACTGCACCCGGCCCATGACGCGATCGAGTTGGATCAGCGCCGGCAGCTGCTGCGCCGCCAGGATCTGGCCCGAAATCGTCTGCACCTGGCGTGCAATGGGGTTGTTCGGCAGGATGCCGCCGAGCGTGGTCACGTTGACCAGCGTGTTGTTCACCTGCGCGACGATGCTCTGCGCCTCATTGCGCAGGGCCGCGATCGGCTGCAGCACACTATTTAATGTGGACTGCGCCGCGTTGGCGAAGCTCGACACGTTGCTGACGGCGTTCTTCACGGTGCCCATGATGCTCGACAGCGAGATATTGCCGATACCCGAGACCAGGCTGTCGGCCGAGGCGATGTCTCCGTTGATCAGACTATCGATGCTGGGACCGCCCTTGCCGGCGGTGGAGAGTGTGAGGTCTTCCACCACCTCGCAAGTGATGTGGTACGGGATCTGGTAGAAGCGCTCGAAGTCCGCCCGGAATTCCCGGACCAGCACGGCGTACACCAGCTCAGACCATTTGAGGACCACCGGCGCCCCCGCCACCCGCATCCCATCGAGCGCCCGCGCGCGCGCCAACGCCTTCGGACCGCGCAACCAGCCCGACCACTCTGGTGGCGCAGAAAACGCGCCCATGGCGTCCACGACCTTCACGCCGCCCACCAGACGGTGGACCGCCAGCTGCTGCTCGCCACCAAACGGGATCTTCTCGGGGACCTCTTCGCGATCAAACTGGAAGTCGCCGAGCTGCATGACAAAGTCGGTCATGGCTTATCTCAGTGCTGGCGGGCGCATGCCCATGCCGGTGTCGAAGGTGCCGGGGCCGGTCTGGGGTCGAGCGAGGTCCCGGGCTTGGTGGAAGCTGGTGGCTTCGGCCAGCACCCGACTGTCCAGCTTGATCGCAGTATTTACCTGGACCATCTGCGGCGCAGGGGTGCCGATTGGATCCGCCTTGGCCAGTCGGCGGTCGTTCTGGTCGCTGACATCGGGTGAGAGGTACGCCTTTATCGCCCGATAGCCCCAGCCGATCGCCCCGCCGGTGCCGATGGCACGCGGATCGAGAGAGAACGGACTGCCCGCGGCCTGAAGCTTCTCGCTCAGCCCAGCGTTCTTCTGCCCCCAGTCGTTCACCGAACGGAAGAAGTCGGCGCCTGTGTTCAGCAGCTTGGTGACCGTGGGCAGAATGCCTTTACCCATCTCTGACTTCATTGATTCCCACGCGGCGATAAAGTCCGCCTCGGCGCCTGGCGCAGTTTCCTTCGCTTCCTTGATCGTGCCCTCGACACCCTTGGCATTCTTCACCAGCTTCGCATCGCGCAGTGCCTGCGCCTGCTGCGTAGTAAAGTTGGCGCCCATGTTCGACCCCTGCCGGTTCGAAAGAATTTGGTTCACAAAGGCGATCACCTCGGAATCGGATTTGGCGCCGGCCTTCTTCGCAGCACCAGTGGCGTAGGTCATCAGCCATTGCGCAGGATCCTCGCGCAGCATCTTCTCGTCGACGATGTTCTTCAGCGCCATCGACTTGATGGTCTTCCCACCCACGCTGCCGCTAGTCACCTCGGTGAGCTCGGCCAGGCCGGCGTCAGCGAGCGCGGCCATGGTCTTCTTCGGCGTGCGCCCGGCGACCAGGTTCTGATACATCGACATCAGCGCCGTACCGGTGCGAGAACCGCCCTGCTCTTGGGCTAGCGTGGCCAGGTTCATGATCCCCTGGTCACTCAGCCCCTTGAACGCCGCGCCGCCCGTCTTGGCCATGGCCTCCAGGTCGGTGAACTTGAGCGCACCGCCAGAGCCGGTCACCATGCGCTGGGCAAGATCCAGCCCGCGCATGAACTCTTCCTTGTTGTTGGTCAGGCCGCGCATGTCGTTGAAGCGCATGACCGCGCGCACCGCCCCCTCGTCAAGGCTGCCCACCTTGCCGCTGAACAGCACGGAGTTGGCTGCGTTCAGGGCCGCCAGCGTCGGCGCGACCTGCTTGGCAACATCCAGATTGCCGAACATGCCCACGGATTCCCGAAGGGTTTCCATCAGCGTGGCGCTGGACGTGCCGAAGACCTTAGTGCCGCGGGCAAACTTGTCCGCGTCCTTGTTGACTTCATCGCCCAGGTTCATGGTCCTGAATCGAGCGGCGGCCAGCTGGTATTCCTTGCCCGCGTCGTACAGGGCCTTCGTCACGTACAGGCCCGCGAAGCCGGCCGCCACAGGCGCCAGCGCGCCGCCGGGCAGCCCCATGCCGACTGCGCCCACCCCGAAACCACCCGAGCCGACATGCACGTTACCGCCGTGCCCGCCAAAGCCGCCCCCGCCACCGGCAGCGCCACCAGCCCCACCGGCGCCTTGGCGCCTCGGCGGAATTGGATTGAAGCCTACCGGCCCAGGGGGAACGGGTGGCCGGCGCCCGCCACCCCCACCACCTGGACCGAACTGCCCAATAAAGGCCGACCGCGAGGCCGCGACGCCAGCGGCGTGCACGGCATTCATGCTGCGCGCGAGCTGTGCGGCCTCGGTATTGGCCCGACCCATGTTGTTCGCCATGGTGCCGCTGGCGCGTGCGATGCCGCGGATACCTGCCACGTGGCTGTCCATCTGGGCCAGATGCCGGTTCACGTTGGCCGCCAGCGCGTCGACTTTCCGGAATTCGGAGGCGAGTTTGAGCAGCTGCGGAGCGATGAGGTCGTTCAGGACCAGGGTGGCGCCGATCTTATAAACGTCGATCATGGTGGCCTATACTTATCATTCCAGAGTCCGTTGCCGAACCCATGCACTCGCTGAAGATCCGCATTCACAAGTGGCTAGCAGAGCACACTTCATGGATGCAATACCCTGGCGTGCGACAAGAATTGGTGCTGAGCGATGAAGAGCAGCAAGCGCGCCTAGACCGCCGTGTGCGTCGCGTTTTCGTGACGCTTGCCATCCTGCTTGTTGGCCTACCCGCTCTCGCAGGCGCGATCTCCGGCCTACTTGAGCCGCGGGTTGCGCCAGCTCCGGCCCGCCAACCAGGCAGCGACAGTCCGGCCAAACCTCGCCTGAATGTCTTTACCGGCACGGATAGCCGCCGGGCCTAGCACGGCGCGCGGGGGAATCGTCCGAGTTCCGAGTTCGTGCCAGACCATCTTCTGGTCATTCGAACCCACCACCGCCTCGTTGCCGATCACAGTCGTCTCGATGCTGTCGCGCATCTGCCCATTGCGAAGCAATGGCGCGTCAACGGGATAGCCCTTCCGGATCTTGTCGAACTCGGTTTCAGCGGTCAGCTCTTCCCACTTCGCGAACGGGCCGACGGCCGGCTGGTAATGGGCGATCTCCGACTTGGCGATCTTCTGGATCAGCTCCGCGCCCTTCTCCGTCACGTGGTGCGTGACGGCGGGGGCCTCGGCGGCAAGTATCGTCAAGTGGTTGGCGAAGTCGGCCATACTGCGAAATGTCTTCATCCCCGCTCCCTGAAGGCCATCGCCTCCCAGTCGAACTTCTCGCCATCAAACTCTCGCATCACCACGCAGGCTGCGAAGCGCTCTTCGGCCGTGTAGGAAAAGGCCACGTCGTACGGCACGCCATTCTTGATCAGCAGCATGGCCTGCCTGAACGCCGGGGCCCGCGCTAGTTTTTTGCGGCTTCCGCGCCCCCGCCGCCGGCAGCGCCATCGATCCTGGCCATGCCCTGCTGCACGGCCACCATACCGGCCTCGTCCAGGCGCTGGATCAGCGCTTCGAGTTCCAGCTTGCTGGTGGGCGGCAGAACCGGCTCGCCATCGATCGCGGCCACGTAAAGCACCGGCAGGCACATGTACCGGTAGACGCTGTTCTCTGCTGCCTCGGGCCCCATGGCCTCGACCAGGCGGAATTGCGCCAGGATGCCGGGCTTCTTGAGGGTGATCTGGCGCCCTGTCGAATCGGACACGGTGGTTTCCGCCGCGGCGCGCGCGACGACTTCTTCGGAAGGGCGAAGGGTAACGGTTGGGGTGCTCATGAGTTCAGGCGATCCGTTTGCGGCGCGAGGCCATGAATGTTAGGGAGAGCTTGACCGAGGCGTCTCCAGCGGCCTCGCCGCCATCGTCGAGCGACAGCACGACCCCGTCGTAGCGCCACTGCGAAATTGCGCCACTCGGTTCCGAGACGGTCTCGTAGATCTGGCACGGCTGCTCGTTGATTCCCGAGTAGTAGTCCGTTTCGAGCTGGTCGAAGTACGACTCGATCTCCGGGCCAGCCCGGTTGACGCCAAACGAGCCGGACCAGCCATCAAAGAAGCGTAGGTGCACAGAGAGGCCGGTGATCAGCTTCACGCGTTCCTGCGTGGTGTCCTGCTTCTTCCGGAAGGTGGTCAGCTTCGGGATCTGCAGTGGACCGGTCGGGGTCTGGATGACCAGCGTGGTATCGCGCCCGACGGAAAGCCCTTGTTGCGGCATGTTGTTCTCCAGAAAGAGAGAAGCCCGGCGAGCCGGGCGGTGTTATCGGGTGCTTACTGCACGATCACGGTGGTCTGGCCGCCCTGCAGGTTGACCAGGAAGTTGCGGACGACCGCCATGTAGCGCGCCTGGACGTTTGCCTGCATCCAGCCCGCGCGGATACGCGCGTCAGGGTTGTTGGTCCTGTCGAGCACGACCTTGTAGGCGTCGATCATCTTGGGCCTCACGTCTGCCATGTTCGACATGAACTGATCCAGCCCGGCAAACGCATTCGAACGGGTATCGTCCTCGTCGTCGAAGCCTTGCAGCTCACCAGTGAACTTCCCGCCCCAGGCATCGATGCTGTACGCGATGTAGTTCGTCAGGCGCGTGTAGCTGTCTTCGCGCAATGCCTGGTCGCTGCTCGAATTCAGGCCCAGCACGAATGAAAAGTACTTGCCGCCCGGGGACGGGTTGGTCAGCACGTCGATGCCGGCCTGCACCAGCTGCAGCAGCTCGGCGGTCGAGTAAGGCTGGTTGTTGTAGGTCCGCTGGGTAGCGACGATGCCCTGCAACTGCTTGTTCAGCGTGCTCTTCTCGGGTGACTGGTTGACCATCAGGCCCAGCGCGAACGCTTGCGGAGAGATGAGGCGCACTTGGTTGATGGTCGTGTCGTTCACGTACACCCAGTCGCCGAAGATCACCTTGCCCGCGTATGTGTCGATGCCGGCAGCTCCCTTCGTCGTCGCGGCATTGCCGATGGTGTCGCCTGCCGGCCCGACCATCTGCATGTAAGACCCCTCGCCCAGGCCATAGGCAACCTGCGTCGACCAGGTCGTCGAGTCGTCGCAGTCGGCCAGCGCAATCACGCTGGCCCCGGACTTGCGCAGGGCGTACATGCCCTTGCGGGGCGCCGTGTCCGCGCCCAGCAGCATCGAACCGGTGATGGAGGCCGCCCCGTCGGTGCCACCGATGAGCGAGACGGTGGCCGGCAGGGTCGGGGGCGCGGTACCAGCACCAGCGGTGGCCACGCACATCGTCGACGGTCCCCGAAACTGGCTGTTGCCGAAGTTCACGGCCTTGACGATGTTGTCCCGCAGCGTGGCGCCGGCCCCTGGGATGTTGTCGTAGACCTCCGGCTGGTAGCCGGCCAGCGTGATGGTCAGCTTGGTGGTGCTGGCCGCGGTGCCGGCGCCCAGGATCGCCGAGATGCTATTGCCCAGCGAACCGGTGTACTTCGACGTGAGGGTCACGAAGTTCGTACTGAAGGTCGCGGCGGCAGCCACGTCGGTGCCGTCGGTCACGCGCACGAGCGCAAAAGCGCCAACGTTCCCCTGCATGCCGGCCCAGTTGAGCACCGTCATCAGGTCGTACTTGCGCGCCTGCATCGGGCCGAACACCGCAGCACCACCGGCATAGTCGGAGACTGGAACGGGCACGCCGACCGGCCCCCAGGTGGCCGTGCCAACGATTCCGCCGATGTTGCTCGGCACGCCGTTGATGGGCGCCGGGCCCGGGGGTTGGATGGCGACGATGACGCCAGGCACCTGCTGTGCCGTCAGGTTCACCTGCCCTGCTTGAACAACGGTCATGGATGGCTCCAGAAACGAAAAGAGCCACCCTCAGGTGGCCCGCATTGATGCGATGTGGGTTATTTGGACTTGGCCGGCGGGGCGGCCACCTTGACAACGTTGTTCGACTGCTCGGACGCCAGGACGGCGGCCACTTCCTGAGCATCGGTGATCTCGTCGCCGATCTGGTAGCCGTTGAATGGCGAAATGACGCGAAGAATCATGGTGGGCCTCACATGTAGATGGTTTTGATGACGGCCGGCGCGTCGTTCTCGATAACGACCTGGCCCTGCGTCACCTCGTAGTGCTGCGCCTGCACGGTGGTCGAGTACTCGATCCAGCAGGCCAGGTCACGGCGGTAAATTCGCTCCTTTTGCCCACGGTCGTCCCACGAATTGGACAGCGCGCGCGAGCGCAGCGTCCCGAACGACCCATCGGGCAGCGTGATCCGGTTGATGCCGGCCAGCGCCGAGTCGATCGCGCCGGCCAGCGGGTCGCGCGCGTCGTAGCAGTTCGCCCAGACGGTGATGAGGAACTCCTGATCCTGCCGGCGCACCTCTCGCAGCCGTATGGCAGCGCCGCCGACGCGGCAGAACACCGGCGGCACCGGCCCCTGTATGTAGACCGGCGTGCCGTCGGCCAGCACGACGTTCACGCCGTCATTGGTGGTCACCAGAGTGCCGGCGATCGTGATCACCTGTCCCGAGCTGGTGGTGCCAGGGTAGTCGGCAGCGATGAGCGTCGCCAGCGCCGTTGCCGCGCTTGCCAGGGTGTCGCCCGGCTGCGCCGAATAGACATAGGGCACCGCCTCGACGAACACGACCAGGTTCTGCGGCGTCGACATCGCACCGCCAAGCGTGACGGATTGCCCCGCCACGGTCAGCGTGACCGTGTGGACCGGCGGGGTGATGGTCCGCCACTTCGAAATCGCGTTATCAACGGGCTTCACCGCGCGCGGGAAGACGCTGACGTGCACCTTCCCGGCGGCCATATCGTCCGCCAGCTGCGCCGGGTTCGGCCAGCCCGCGTAGACCTTGATTGGCTGCCCGCTGATGGACGGCTGGCCGGTGCCCCCTGGGTAGGCGGTCTGCGCGACCAGTGCCACCAGCGCGCGCGAGGCGTCGGATAGATCAGCCATCAAGCACCTCGTGGAGAGTAGCGAGCAGGCCCATCCCTGTCACGCCATATCCGGCGCGCCGCAGCATCGCCTTCGCGGCGTCCGCCTCGTGCAGCATCTTCGCGATCAGCTCAGCCAGTTCCTGGTCACTCTTTGCGCGCTCAACCATCGCGCGGCACGCCTCGATCTTCATGCATGCACCTCAGTCACATCGATGCGCCAGAGCTGGTCCGTGCGCTCGGCGCCCACCACCAGGAACCGGCGCCCAAGGTCGTCCGTCAACGTGTCAGCGGCGCGCAGCGCCACGGGAATGCTGGACGGCAGCAAGACCTGGAACCCATGCTCGTCGGCGGACGCTGGCAGCGGCTCATACCGACGGGTGCGGCCACCGAACAGGATCGACGCCGGCCAGCCCGGACCACCGGGCGTGCCCAGCACCGGCGTGTCGACATGGCCGCAGCTGCCCGAATAGCCCACATCGCCGACGGCGTCGGATGCAGCTGGCCGCGCCAGCCAGACCTTGCCGTTGCACTCGACCGTCAGGATCGGCAGCTCGGGCTGCATGCCGGCGATGAAGTGCGCAGCAGGCCCGCGCACCACGTAGTCGCCGACCTGCGTCTGGCGGCCGTCGAGCAGGCAGTACCAGTACGGCTTGTCCGGCAGGTTGGGCCGCGTGTATGACCATTCCTGCGCGCTGAACGAAGCATTCAGGCTTGCCACCTTGGCCGTCAGCGGGTCAGCCGCGCTGGCCGGCCGGTAGACGTCGTAGACGTAGCCGATCCGCTTGGCCGCCTTGGCATAGCCGGCATAGATGCGGTCTTGGAGTTTGGCTGCATCCATCAGAACCTCACGCAGTCGACACCGAGCGCGGCATAGTCGCTGCGCTTGGCCGCGATCAGAACAGCCTGGCGCGCGGTCGCGCCCGCCTCCAGCGCGCCCCAGGCGAACTCGTGGCCCGCGCCCTGGGCGAAGATCCGCTCCCGCATGCGGCACCCGTAGGAGAGCGCGCCAGACAGCTGCCACACGCCGCCGCGCTCGCCGATGACGACGGCGCAGGTGCTGGTCTTGTCGACGTCGAAGTGCGCCGGGTCGGGGCGGCCCCCGCCGCGCATCCAGGCCAGGATGGCCATGGCGAAATCGCCGTTGCCGCAGAAGGCGACGAGAAACACGCGGCCGCCAGGCGCCCTCACCCGGTAGATTTTGCGGACGCGCCGGCGCACGCCGCCGGACCAAGAGCAGCGGTCGGCGGCGAGCGTCGTTCCGTCCCATGCGATCGTTGTCACAGCGCTCTCCTATCCCCTTGCGATGGAAATCCCACCGCGGCCCAACACCGGCCCAGGCGCGAACCCGATGAACTCGCACAAGCGCCGGCGCCACGAGTCGAACAACCGGTCCCGGTCGGCCTGCTCGCGTGCGTTGTGCTTCCAGACTGCCGCCTGGTCGGTGTCGAGGTTGTCGCTGACCGCCGGAATGGCGCTCTCGAGCGTGGCCAGGTTCGTCAGGTAGGTATTGATCAGAACGGCCTCTTCGCTCGCGGACAGGGTCGTCAGGCGCTGGTGCAGCGACATCACAACCATGCCGAACGTGCCGTAGACCACGTCCTGGTAGTCCGTGATGGGCATCGTCAGCCCGGTGAGCGGGTAGCCCATGAATCGCCGGACATCGGTCAGTTGCGCGTCTGTCAGCATCGGTTACCCCTGAGCCGAGGCATCCAGCAGGGCCTGCAGGTCCGCCTTCTTGGCGCCGTCCGGGATCTCGATACCCTTCTCGGTCAGCGCTGCCTTGAGCTGCTCAACGTTCAGACCGTCGGACGGACTCTTGTCCTTCGACTTGACCAGCGAGCGCACCTTGCTTTCGTCGTCGGCAGTGAAGATGTCGCCGAAGTGGGCACGCATCTGCGTCACCACATATTCCGCGTCGGTGTACTCGCCAGGCAGACTGGCCAGTGCCGTATCGAGATCGATTCGCGCGGCGACAGGCTGCCGCTTGGCCTCGAACAGCTCGTGCTCGTTGGTCAGGTCGGACTTGTTGATGACGATGAAGCCCAGCGGGTTCCCCTCCGACACCGGGGAGACCACCTTGACAGTTTCGCATTGCATGATGATTCCTTTGGAAGCCGGGGCGGCCGGCACAGCGCCGCCCCGCGGCGTTTAGCCCAGCAGCACGGCGATGTGGTTGCTCTTGATGGCCTGCGTGCCCCACGCCAGGCGCACGTGGTAAACCAGCTGCATGAACTGGCGGTACACAGCGACGTCAAACACCAGGCCCGAGACGGGGTCCGTGATCTGCACCACGTCGTCGGCCATGTCCATCGCCTTGCCATCGGGGCCGATCGGCATCTTCGGCGCGCGCGTGATCAGCTGCACTGCGGAGCGGCTGAAGCCAACGTTCGGCGTTGCGCTTGCGCCCACCGTCACCGCGGTCGCCGAAGCGGCGATGGCCTGCTTCAGACCGGGCGCCGCCAGCGTGATCGCGCCCGGGGCAGCGGTGCCCGACACCACCACATACTTGTTGGTGTCGCCCGCAAAGGTCACCGTGTCGCCGGCCAGCACGGTGCCGGTACCGGTGATCAGGTTGATCGCCGTCGCACCGACCGCATAGCCGGCCGTGTCAGTGGTGTAGCTCGCGCCCGTACCCTTCGTCACCGCCTGAACGGCATTCGAGTTGTGCAGCATCTGGCCTTCCAGCTCGCCGATGATGCCGCGGCGCAGCAGGTCATCGGTACCAGCTTCGTTCACCTTGAACAGCACGTTCTGCTTGCCGCGCAGGTTGGCGATCGCCGCCGAGCCCAGCACCAGTTGCAGGTCGGTCTGCGGCGCGCCGTTATCGTCCAGGATCTTGCGTTGCTGGGCGATGTCCGACAGATCGCCGGCAGTGCCAAACGGCGCCGTGCCCGGCGTGCCGTAGGCGCGAGACGCGTTCTGGTAGGTGGTCGTGAACAGGTCGACCTCGATCGCGTTGCACAGCGTGCGGAAAGCCTGCGCGAACTGGTTCATCAGCACGCCGCCGTAGCTGCCCGCATTGATCATGCCGGTCTGCTCTTCGCCGTTCCAGCGAATCGGCACGTGCTTGGACTTGCTGATCGTCATCGACACGTTGCCGATGTTCGAGTCGCCCGTGTTCGGGGCGGTGACGGCCGGCGTGTTGTCGGCCATGGTGCCCGGGGGCGCGATCGGGATCAGGATCGACTGGTTCAGCGCAGCGCGCTCGCCCGAGCTGTTGCGCGACACCGCGGGAATGAAGCCGACCTGCTCGCGAGACACCACATCGAGTGCCTCGTACATCGTCGGGATAAGGCCAGTCAGAGTGTTTGCCACTTGGATACTCCAAATATGGGTGGTTGGTACGATTTGAGATTGATCGGGCCATCCAGCCCATAGCGCCGCGCCTCATCCAAGGCTTGGCTAGATACCGCGTGATCCGCAGAGCGGCCCAGGAAGGGCCGCCACCGCTTAGTCGTTGAGGGTTGCTTTGCCGGCGCGAACTTCGGCGGACACCGATTGCTGCTTGGCCGGATCGAAGGTGTTGAACTCGGCTCGGGTGTAGGCGCGCTTTCCGCCCGACGAGCCACCGCCGCTCGCACCACCACCGCTGGCGCCAGACCCTTTCAGGATCTGGTCGCGATGCGGGTAGTTCTCGACGAGCGTTTCGAGCGCCTCGTCGAAGTCGGCGATATCACCGGGGCGCACACGGGAAAAGATCTTGTTTCCGGTCGCGTCGTAGGCAACCGTCTTGCCGTCCTCGATCTTGAATGCCTTACCGAACGCGGCCTTGGCGATGTCGCCGGGAATGGCCAGCTTTTCGGCGATGAACTTGGAACGGTCGAAGCTGCCGCCGATGCGCTCGTCGTAGAGCGTGCTCTGGAGGGTGTCGCGCTCGGTCTTCACGCGCGCGAGTTCCTCGACGTGCGACTTGCTGGCGGCGGCGACCTGCTCTTCGGCGGCCTTCTTGGCAGCCGCCCGGATTTCCTCAACCTTGCCGGCCGTGATCAGCTCGCCATCCTTGATGTTGCGGACGGTTTCCAGTGCCTTGCGCGCCGCGTCAGCGTCGTCAATGCCCTCGAACAGCTTTGCCCGGCCCTCGGCGGCCTCGGCGCGCTCACGATGCGACTTTGCCTCGCCGTTCAAACGCGAGATCGTGGCTACCGTCCCGGCTGCGTCGTGAGGGATCTCTCGGCCGTCGTCATGCACATACACCGGCTTGCCGTCCTGGACCACCACGTGGCCATGCTCGTCGATCTTCAGCTTCATGCTCATTCCTTTGGCTATCCAGCCAGTGAACCGGGTCATCCGACCCACGCGCCGTTCCGCATCCGCGGGCCGGCAAAAAAACAGCCGCAGGGCCCGAAGAGGCCGTGCGGCTGCAGAAAAGAATTTGGTTCGCCTAGTCGTTGATGTTCGCCTTACCGGGCTTGGGAGCGTTCAGCGCGATGCGCTTCTTCTCGTCTTCCCAGGTCAGTTCCGGGCTAACGAGGCCGCGCCGCTTCGCTTCGTTGAAGAGCGACTCGTCGGAGAAGGTGCCGTCGACGTTCATATCGCGCAGAATCTCCATCGAGGCCTCCGCCAGCGACGCCACGCCGAAATCGTTGAAGATCTGGATGTGGCCGCCCTCGGATTCCTTCACCCATTCGGCAGCCAGCTGCAGGGCCGCGTCGATCGCGTCCTCTTCGTCCTGAATGATCCGCTGCAGCGTGCACATGCCGGCCTCGTTATCGGAGACGGTCTGCGCGACGGTCAGGTTGCCTGGCTTGATTACCAGCAGCTCGGCGCCGACCTGGCGCATCCGGTCCTCAAGCGCCGCCAGCTCCCTGCTGCCCGCCTCGATCGCCTTGCCGCCGTGCTCGACAAACCGAAGGTCCGCATCCGGATGGTCGGCATTGACCGCGGACGATGCACCCACTGTGATCGGCGAATCCCCCAGCAGCTTCGCGAACAGGATCGGCACGCGCGCGACGTGCAGAATCGTCTGCTGATCGCTCTTCGACTGCCAGTGCTCAACGTTCATGTGCGCCAGCTCGACAAGCGGCGGAACGCCCTGCATGAATCCAATGCGCCGACCATAGACCGGCACGAACGGGATCTTCTGCAGCGTCGTGGCGCCTTCGTCGTGAAGGATCCACTCCTTTTCCGTCGAGTTGGCCTTCTCGGCTTCGCGCCACACCTCCCAGCGCCCCGGGTAAAGCACCCGCACCTGCTCGATCTCCCGCTCGCCGAATTGGCCGTCAGGCTCGGCGACCGCCTCCAGGAACCGCAGTTGCGTCAGCGTCTGAACCCCGTTGATCCGCTCCGCACGCCAACCGAGGATGCTCTGCGCGTGGATGTGGACGAAGTACGGGCGCACGCCGGCGGCCTCTTCCTCGGCCTTCGTCCGAATGCCGCCGGCATTGGGGAAGTCGACCAGGATGCCGCAGAGGCCATAGGAAATGGCGTGAAAGCACACCGCCGCAGCGAACGCGTGCAGATTGTGGCCCTGCAGGTCGATGTTCTCGCACCACTTGGCAATGCGCCCCGGCACGTCCTTGCCAATCGTAATCGGCTTGGAAAACGGCTTGCCGGTCAGCACCTCGCACGTGCGGCCAAAGGCTGGGAACAGCGTGGCCGAAGCCAGGCGTGCTTTGTACGCATCGGAGGCCTCATTGGGCCACTGCGGAAGGTGCTTGATGCCCGCAGCGCGCATGGCCGTCGTGCCGCCCAGTAGCGCGGTGATGAGCGGATAGTTCTCCGCCATCGCCTTCACGGCGGCTGTTTGCTCTCGGACGGTCGATGTCATGCAAGATTGCTCGGTGATATGCGCCGCCTACATGCTCATGGGGCGGACGGTCGCGGTGCGCTTCACAATCGGCCACAGCTTCACCAGCGGGTAGCCGCCGGCATCGTTGACGTGGTCGTGGCCGGTCGACTTATCCGGCTCGCCGTTCTTGTCGTAGGGCTGCTGCTCGAGCGCCTCGGTGAACTCCGGGCACAGGTGCGTGTTGACCTTCAGCCGGCGCTCGCCCTTGTCGTTCAGGATCAGGGCGTTGACAGAGTTCACCCGATCCTTGACGGCCGGGTTCGTCGGGTTGACCTGCAGCTGGAACCCAGCGCTCCGAAGGATCGACAGATCCGACTCGCTGGCGCTCTTGCTGCTGGTGTTCTGGCCGCTCGCGTCGGGATAGATCAAGACGGCATGGCCCTTGTCCTTGAACCGCTCCTTCAGCATCCGCGCCATCTCGGGCGTGTCTCGCACCTTGGTCAGCTCGCCGACCGCGCGCGGCGTGCCGTCGCGCACCACGTAGATCACCGAGGCCATCTTCAGTACGTTGAAGTCCATGCCGACGTGCAGCGGCTCGCCGGCCGCCGTGGCGTCGTCGGTGTGGTTCAGCTTCCGGCTGAAGTTCGGGTACACCGACCCGGCTGCAAGGTTGACGAACTTCCCCCGCAGGTACGCCTCGATCAGCTGCGGCGGATAGCTCTCCCGAAGAGACGGGATGTAGTCATCCGGCAGGTTCAGCTCGTTGTCGAACGTGCTGGCCTGGATCAGCCCGTACAGGCTCGCCAGTGACGGCTTCTCCGTAATGGCCTTGACGAACTGCTGGTAGACGAACTTGAACCCCTCCGGGGTCGTCGTCACGTCGATGCCGTTGCGCAGCCCCGGCACGTTGTAGCGCATGCGCGCGATGATCTTCCGCCAGGCCGTCTGGGCCTTGATCAGGTTCATCACGTCCAACTCGTCGATCAGCGCGTGGCCGATCTTGAAGCCCACGATGGTCTCCGGCTTCTCCATCGACCGGCAGATGATCGTGCCGCGGTACCGCCGGCCCTCGTAGACGTGGACCTCGTGGTTACTCTGGTTGACCTTGACCCGCAGGCCCATCGTGGCCGCCACCTCCTCCATCGTCGGATAGAAGATGTCGCGGATCTGGGGGTAAGTCGGTGCGAAGTACCCCTGATTGATCTTCGGCCACCGCCAGAAGTGCTGGCAGATGCTGGTGCAGCCCACCCAGGTCTTGCCGGACCCGAAACCGGCAACATAGGCCCGGAACTTGTGTGGCATGCGCAGGAACTCGGCCTGCGGGATGTTCAGGGTCGGGCTAATCGCTACCATCGGGCTCGCCGACGTTGCGCCGGGCATCCTGCACTACAAACGTGAAGTTCTGCGCCGCCGGCGGGGTATCGTCCTCGGGGTCCGTGCCGTCGCCGCGCCAGCGCATCCGCGACTTCGTCCACCAGATAGCCGCCGTCACCGCGCCCTTGCCGCTGCCCGTGGCCGCGCGGAAGAGCGAATTCGCCACCGCGATGTTGGCTTTCGTGGCGCCAGTTTCCAGCTCCGTGCGGAAATGCTTGCGCAGGGACACGGCCGCCAACGGCTTGCCCGTCTGCGGGTTGATGATCAACCGAGCGATCTCATCCTGGGGGATGCCAAAGGCCGCGGCGCTCTCTACCAACTTGCAGTCTGCCGTTGTCGGCTCAAAAGGTTTGCGTCCGGCCATATCAATCTCATCGATACCCGACTTCCGATGGGTCTAAAAATCCGTGCGGCTTCCGACAAATGAGATACCAACCCCCAAGGAACGAGCATGGCACAGCCACGAAAGACCCTGAGACGCCCCAGCAGCAACACCCTGAAGGAAGCACCCCCAGCCTGGACGCTGGAGACACCGGCCACAACATCCCATCTGCGAGCGGAGAAGCTTGCTGTCTACGCGAACGTGTTCAGTCAGTACTGGACTTGGAAGCTGGAATCACTCAAGCACGTGATCATCCTGAATGGCTTCGGCATAACTGCCGCCGCGACCTTAGCTGGCGCAAGCATGATGCAAGGCAAGCAAGTGGTCATTGGTGGCTGGATCTGGCTCTTCACTGTCGGTCTTTATGCAGCAACACTCGGGGTGTTCATGGGTAGCCAGACTCTCCACCGTTACCGGAACGGCCAAATACAGGCCATTGCCAGCAATGACAACGTCCACCCTGAAATGCTGGATACAAAGGAGTCGAGCTGGTTCAAATGGCTTGGCAGCACATCCCTCGCTTGCTTCATGTTCGGATCAGGCTGGCTTGTCCAATCCCTCCGCTAGTCGTCTGCCGCTTCGGAAAACAGATCGTCGGACACCTCCACATCGCCACACGCGGCCACCGCCCGCTTCCAGTCGCCCTTCACGAACACCAACACGTTCTGATGCGCCTTCCCGAGCTTCCGGCTGGCGCTGAACTGCTTGGCCGCGCGGATGGGCAGGCTGCCCAGCGCGGTCAGCAGGATGGCCTCGTTGTACAGCTGCATGCCGGCATCCAGAAACGCCTCGATAGTGTCGGCCACGAAGTTGCGGTAGCAGCCGGTGCCGCGCTTCTCGCGCACGTCGCCGACCACAAAGCAAGCGAAGCGGTCCGGCTTGAGCTGCCCCAACGCGCCAGAGATCACCTCGCGGTAGGCCGTCACGAACGCCGGATAGTCCATCGTGGACAGGTCCGCCGGGTCGTCTGAGTACCGTTCCAGGTTCGCGTACGGCGGGCACGAGAACACGAAATCGGCCTCGACGTCCGCCAGGTGCTGGCCGATCTTGCGGCTGTCACCCACGTGCCAGGCTGGTGCCGGGTCGCCGGCGTGCAGCAGATCCAGCTGCGCACGGTTGGCCTGCACCTGCTCGGCCCGTAGGTCCATGCCGATGTACTGGCGCCCCAGGCGCGCCGCGACGAGGCCGCGCACGCTGCCACCCGCAAACGGGTCCAGCACGAGGCCGTCGGCTGGGCAGAACCAGCGGTATGCCAGCTCGCACAGCACCGGGTCGAAGATGCTGGTGCGGTGCTGCGCGGGCGCGCCGCGATCCGCCTTCTGCTGGTCGGACGCCGACGAGAACGCCGGTGCATCGCGGCCCAGCTCGGACTGCATGCCCAGCGCCAGCCAGGCCTTCTTGCGGTCTTGCCAGGCCGTGTCGCGCGCGTTGAGCGTGCTGAACGGCGGCACCATGAACTGCTCGGCCAGCGAGCGACCACCACCGGGGCCTGGCCCGGGCTGCGGCGAGTCCAGCAGCTCGGCCAGCTCGCCCGCGTCGAAACCGATCACCGACAGGTCGAAGTCAGCGTCGCGCAGGTCCGCCAGCTCGACCGCCAACAGGTCCACATTCCAGCCGGCGTTCTCGGGCAGCTTGTTGTCCGCCAGGATGTAGGCGCGACGCTCGTCCGCCGACAGGTGCGACAGGTCGACCGTGGGCACCTGGCCGGGCGCCGGGCAGTGGTGGATGGTCTCGCCGGCTGCCCACATCAGCGTCGCGGCCTCGATCCGGCCGTGCCCGGCCAGCAGGTCGTCGCCGGCGATCAGCGCCGGGTTCGTCCAACCGAACTTGCGCAGCGAGGCCTTGATCTGCTCGATCTGGGCCGCGCTGTGCGTCCGCGCATTCCTGTCGTACCGGACCAAGTCATCCACCGCGCGGTAGGCAATGGCGAGCTGATTGGCTGCTTTCATAGACGACAACAATGCGCGGGATGGGGAAGAAAATAGCCCGACGGGGAGCCGGGCAATCCACCACGGGGTGGGTGGAGGAGACACTGGTATCGGCTACGAGCGAAGCTCATAGCCATGGAGATCGTGGTGCGGAGGCATAGCAACTGCAAGCGCATACGCTACGCGGTGCGGCGCTGCACCGTATTTGGCACATTAAACGCCTGCACGAGCTTATTGATTCGCCTGCGACACGTTGAGCCACCCCACTCGCTGCGGAGTACACAAAAATATTTACTCAACCTCTTGTGTTGGTAAACATTTTTGATTACTATACATCCATCGCAACAAACAACGGAGGTGCGGTGAAGCAAAGTGAGTTTGTCCGGTGGCTCTCCCAACAGGGGGCGACCTTCAAGCAAGGCAGCAACCACTTGAAGGTCTACCTGAACGGAAAGCAAACGGTGATCCCGAGACACACCGAACTGAAGAAGGGAACGGTAGAAGGGATCAAAAAACAACTGAACCTAAAGTGAGGGCGGCCCCGAAAGGGGCTTGTCCCGCGACGCTTCACCGCACTGATCGAAAGGACCAGCATGCAATATCCCGCCATCTTTACGCCGGACGTTACCGAAGACGGTCGTCCGGCTGGCTTCGTCGTTTCCTTCCGCGACATCCCGGAAGCCATCACCCAGGGCGATACGGAGGTCGAGGCCTGCGAGATGGCCGCCGACGCGCTTCTCACCGCGATGGATTTTTACTTCGAGGACAAGCGCCCTGTTCCGCCACCTTCGAAGGCAGAGGAAGGGGAACGGCTTGTTGCCCTTCCCCTCAGCGCGGCGGCCAAGGTTTTGCTGCTCAACGAGATGCTGGCGCAGCAGGTGCGCCCCAGCGACCTGGCCACGCGCCTGGGCACCACGAAGCAGGAAGTGAATCGGCTGATCGATCTCGGCCATACGACCAAAATCGACCGCATCGCGGAAGCGATGGCCGCCCTCGGCAAACGCCTTGAGCTGAGCGTCGCGTAGCGGATGGATCAGGCGTCCGGCATTCGCCAGGGCGCCTGAAACCACACGCCCCAGAGCAGGAACCAATGGGTCGGCAGGAACATGGCTGGCTCCAGGTCTGCATCCAGTTTCCTGTCGCCATTGACGTCAGCAAACTGTCATAAAGCGGGTCTAAGGTAAGAGTTCACCCCCTCTGCATTCCCAATGCAGCAGGGATTTCTGGAATCACATACCGGAGGCACTATGTCTGTCAGTCTCAGGTGCTGGTCTGAAGACGGCGAGGAAGTCCTCAACGTGCCACAGTCCGCGCTAATCTTGGCGTTCGCACCTCACACGACGTTGCCACCACCGAAACAGGCGGTAGACGTCAAAGAAGAAGCCATCAAGTGGACGATGCCAGACGACCCTGATCGCTTTGGCGATTACGCGTAGCAAGTACGCCTAAGTGCCCAAAGCAAAAGGCCCGCGAGGCTGAACCTGGCGGGCTCCAAAAAAGCAAAAAGCCCGCTTGCGCGGGCCTTGGACGTAATTCGCAGGTGTATCGAATACGAGCCATTTTTGTGCACGATTTGCACATTGTCAAGAAAAACTCGGAAAACGGCCCTACGCAGCCTCCTCGACGCCGACCATCCGCGCGGCCTTCAGGCGACCGTCAATCGCCATCCAGGCGACCGCCTCGACCCCGGGCGCGGCATTCAACTGGCCGCCCTTCTTCGCCCTCTCCCCTTCGATCCACAGCTTCAGCTTCGCGTTCTGGTCGCTGACCGTGTTGCGGTGCGCGCCGCAGGCCTCGGCGATGTCGGCCAGATTGACCTTCACCCCGAAGATCTTTTCCAGGATCGACCGACGCACGCGGTAGTGCGAGAACGACCCGGACAGCTGCTGCATGGCGCGCTCGGTCAGCCAGACAATGGCGTCAGCCCACTCGGCATTGAGCTGCTTCCCCACGCAGCAGGCACGGCCGCACTCGCACGGCACGTCGCGCGGCGCAACGCGCGCGGTCAGCACGGCCTGGTGCAATTGCGGCAGCGTACCCAATTCTCGACGGATCATGCCGGCCTGCGCCGCGCCGTCGACACCGACCAGCCCCTTGCCGGAACCGATCTGCGGCGTCATAGCCTTGTTCATCGCCGACGCCTGGTACTGCTGCCCGGAAAAGTTGAACGCGAACACGAGCGCCGCGTGAGAACTGTCGAACAGGCGTTCTTCGGTCATGGTTTCCCCAGTCAATTTCATTCCTTCAAGCCGCTTGCAGCGGCAGTTGTTCCACGCTGACGCACACACCGGGCGCGGTGCTGTAGCGCTTGCTGATGCGGTACTCGACCGCCTGGGCGTCGTCGACCCAGACGATGCCGTTCATCCCGTCCTTGACGGCCTTGAGCACGTTGTCGGCGTCCGGCTTCTTCGTTGCTGCGACCTGGCCCGCGGCGGCCAGTTGCTGGCGCTTCTTCGACCAGCTGCTCGGGATCTGCAGGTTGATGTCGAGCCACAGCTCCACCGGTCCCTCGATGGGGGGCTTAYCGGCCATGGCGGCGGTAGCGGCCAGCTTGACCAGGTTCTCGTAGCGCGCGGTCGGCTCGGGCGTGTAGGTCCGCACGAAGCCGCCCTGGCGCGAGAACTTGGGCCGGCCCTTGGCCACCGGCTGCCCGGGCACCGAGAACTCAACACGGCGCAGCTGCGGCGCGCCGTCGAACAGCGATGTCGTCATGCTCGGTTCCTTTCCGCCCAACGGGCCTTGACCTCGTTCTCGATCTCCGTCGCCATGGTGTCGCCGTCGCGCTTGCGCCAGTAGTCGATCCATGCGCGCCGGATCTCGACGTGGGGCATTTTCAGCAGGAAGCGCACGCGGCAGCAGACGTGGTTGAAGTCGAGGCGGCCGCCCTGCCGGCGGCACAGGTCGCACTGCTCGAGCGGGCTCATGCGGCCCTCTGCCCCGGCGCGACGCCGTACATGAGCCGGTACACCCGCTCGTGCTCGTTCGGGTTCATCCGCTCGGCTTTGCTGACCTCGCGCTCGATCAGGTGCGGGTCGCCCGCGGCCTTGATGACGCGCAGCCGGAACCAGTGCCACGGCTCTTCATCGGGCTGCGGAGGGACGTCAAGCTCTGCGGCCTTGGCGCGAACGCCATCGCGAGTCTCGTCCCAGCCGGCCGCCGGCGGCGCGCTGCGCAGCTCGGCCAGCGCCTCGTCCACGAACGGCTCAAGGAACCCCGGGTTCACCGGGGACGCGTCCTGGTCGGCAGCCCGTCGCGCGCACGCGAGAGCATGAGCCCGGAGCAACACGGGCATGGCGATGTGGCGGCCCGCAAGCCGGAGCAACGCCTCGTGCGCGCGCGAGGACAGGGCGAGGGATTTGCCCCGCTCGGCTTCCAGCTGCAACAGGTGGTTGCCGATTTCATCGGCGGAAAGCGGCGGCGGCGATGCCGAGTTATCCACAGGGTCCACCACGTTCGAACTACCTACGCCGCCGCTATTGCTTTTAGTTAACTGTCCCTGTCCCTCTCCCTGTCCCTTGGATGACGTTTCCCGAGGGACAAAACCGGGACAATCATCCTCTGTCCCGGTGGACATATCGGGCTTGTCCCTAGGGACAATACGAGAACGTCCCGAGGACATGAACTGCTCCAACGTGGGGAAAGGAACCGATGTCCCATGTCTCTGGTTGTGCTTCTTGATGCGGGCGCACTCGGTCTTCCAGCGCTGCTCTACCTTGCTATGCCAGGCCTCGCGCGCCTTCTCGGCCACAACGGGGTGATAGAGCCTGCCATCACTACATTTGATCCAGCCGCGCAGCGCCCCCTCTCGGACCTTCTGCCATTCCCTCACAACGCGGCCGAAGCCAGCGAGCTGCGACAGCACGCGGTCGTCATCGGGTAACGACGCCGCCGGCAACTGGTGCCACGCGGCGCACCACAGCAGCACAGCGGCCCAGCACGCGGCCGGGTCCTCTAGCGCGGCCAAGTCGCTGTCGCGCAGGCGTACCACGTCGAGCGGCATAAACTGGAAATCTCGCAAGTCGCAGTCGGATGGTGTTAACGGTTGGTGTTCATGATTCATACTGCCCTCGCAATCTCCGGCAGCGGCCGGTCCACGCTCGCTATGGCGCTCTCAACGCGCTCAAACAGGCTTCTCAGCCGCTGCACCTCAGCATCCGCGTCCAGCCGCCGCGCTGCTGCCTGCGCGGCGTTGGTAATCTCAAACGTCCTGGCGTCCGACGGAAGGCCCAATGCCTGCGCCAGCTCGGCGCGTGCGCCATCAATCCGCGCTGCGTCGCGCTCGGCGTTCTTGCGCGCCTCGTCCAGGGTCTTGCGGTATTCGGCTTCTGCCGCCTTTGCGCTCTTGTTCAGGCTCTCGGTGGCGGACTCGTAGCGGTACCGCGCGGCGCGCCGGTCGTGCAACAGCCGAGACACTTCCTTGCCGAGGCGTTGCTCGACGCGATGGATCAGCCCATATTCGTCCGCCGCCTGCGGATAGCGCAGCTTCGCCTGGCGTTCCAGCCCATCGACGAGCAGCTTGATCCAGGCCTCCAGCGGCAGGTTCTCGACAGGGCGCAGCGTGGGCGCCTTGGCAGCACGCCAGCCTGCCTCGCTGCGCAACAGCAGGCCGCAACCCTCGGGAATGTCGCCCTTGGTGATCAGGCCCGCCGGCGCGGCGAAGGTCACGCCGGCGGCATAGCGCAGATAGCTCTGCCACTTGCCGGCGGTCACGTCCCGGCGAAAATCGGCCACGGAGACCTTCACCTCGTAGGCCAGCGGCATGAAGCGGGTGAAGCTGAACGGCAGGCTGTAAGCGTCGGGCCGCGGCGAGCCGACCGGGCCCATCTGCATGTTCGTCCAGACCATGCGCTGAGTCTTGTCGCGCAGGTACTGCGCCAGGTCTTCCTGCAGGGCGTCGTGGGTCCATGTCATGCAGCAACCTCCAGCACCAGCCCAGGCTGGCGCGTGCGCTCGGCCTGCAGCGCGATGTATTCGGGGTTCAGCTCGGCGCCAAGCCAGCGGCGGCCCAGGCGCTGCGCCACGCTGGCCACCGTGCCCGAGCCCATGAAGGGATCGAGAACGATGTCGCCGGGGCGGCTGCCGGCGAGCACGCAGGGCTCGACCAGCGCCTCAGGGAATGTGGCGAAGTGGGCTTCGCTATAGGACTGCGTCGGGATGGTCCAGACGCTGCGGCGGTTGCGGGTGTCGACCAGCGGCGCCACAGCCGCTGCGAAAGAGGCATTCTGTTTGGCGCGCGGCTTCGCGACCTTGTCATAGCCGCGGCCGAAGCCAACGCCGGTACCGGCATACCTGCCCTTCAGCGCGCGGTGGCCACCGGCGGACGTGTCCCAGCCACTCGGGATATCGGCCTTCGGATTCACGCCCGCGCCGCGCGAGTGCGCGCCGCCGCTGACCGGCTCTTGCATGGCGGCAAAGTCGCAGAAATAGCGCTCGGACTTCGTGAGCAAGAACACGTATTCGTGGGCCTTCGTGCAGCGATCGCGCACGCTCTCAGGCATCGGGTTCGGCTTGTGCCAGACGATGTCCTGGCGCAGCCACCAGCCCGCGTCCTGTAGCGCAAGGGCGAGACGCCACGGCTGGCCCGTGACGTCCTTGGGTTTTACGCCAGCCGCGCGGCATGGCACGTAGCCGTCGCCCATGTTCAGCCACAGCGTGCCATCGTCCGCCAGCAGCTCGCGACACAGGTCGAACACCTCGACCATGCTGTCCAGGAACTCGCGCAGCGTCGGCTCCAACCCGAGCTGGCCGGCCACGCCATAGTCGCGCAGGCCCCAGTACGGCGGGCTGGTGACGATGCACTGCACGCGCACGCCAGCGGCGACCAGGTCGCGCATGACGGCGCAGCAGTCGCCTTGGTAGCAGTAGTTGGTCAACATGCTAGGATTTCCGACCAACGACCAGAGAGACTGACATGAGCCGTGCGAACCGAGATAAAAAGCTCCTTGATGCGCTGAAAAAAGAGTGCGATGAGGCGCTGCGGCTCCTTGAGATAGAGAAGGAGCGGTACAGGCTGGGCGGCGTAGACGGCACGCATCTTCAGCAATTGAACCTGCAATACTCGGATGCGTACCGGAAATACAAAGCCCTGTCTAACGCCCTCGGCCATGGTTCGGTTCAGGGCTCGAAATAGGCAGTCCGTCACGCCGTCACCTCGTCGCAAACCTCATCCTCAACCGGCACGCCGCTGATCGGGCGCAGGTCGGCATCCAAGGATTCCATCTCGTTCACATATCCCGCGAACTCCTCCTCGCCGTGGTACAGGGTGGGCATCGGCGCACCGATTGCGCGAACCTCCCACCAGAACCCTGGCGCTTCGGTACCGTCGAGCATCGCGGGGCGCAGTATCTCGACGACGCGGCCGATGTTCTCGGGGAAGTCGTCGCGCGCGATATAGGCAAGATCGCCGGGCTTGCAGTTCACAGGGACACCTCCGGGACTTCTTCGCCAAACTTCGATGCGACGTAGGCGCGCATTGCGGCGACAAGGTGTGTCAGCCCCCTGCCTTCACCAACGATTCGGCCATCCCTCCCGATTGCGGCGACATAAAGCGGCGGCACGATCGCCTCTAGGTCTTGCTTCTCCTCCGACCACCGCAAGCCGCTTTGCGCGAACGTGATGCGCTCGCGCTCGATGAGCGGGCCGCCCTGCGCCCATTTCGTGGCCGGGGTCCACCGCCGCCACGTTCCGCTATGGGGTTCCCGCCACTCGCAAACATTCTGCGGCTGGGCGATCCGCAGGCTGGCCGGGACGATGCGTTCAGCCTTCCCTACCCAGTAGTCCAACATCACCCCTTCCAGATCCGCTACCTTCATGCGGCCTCCCGAAGCGCCGCTTGTTGCAGCGGCACAATGAACTCGACCCAGTAAACCCGCTGGCCGATTTCGTCCTCCCACGGACCGGCGAGACCTGCACCGCTCCGCGCGACGTCCCATACCACTTCGAAAGCCCCACGCCCAATCACGCAGTGCGCCACGCCAGGGATGTTCGGGCTCGCGCCGCAGAGGATGTACAGCGTGTCGTCGAACCAATCGGCCGCTGCGTGCGCGTGTTCCGCCAACATGCAGAACTTGACCAGGTTGTAGCCGCGCGCCTTGAGCCAGGCGCGGCACGCCACGTCCGCCGCCTCCTGGTCGCCGCCCGCCGCGAAGTTCGGCACCTCTGCCGGCGCCATGTCGAGCAGGCAGGCAATGCAGGTCCGCCAGCAGTCGCCCCAAAACCCGTGCTCGGGGTCGTGCGAGATCAGTTGCTTATGTGGTGTCATCTATCCCTCCAGAGCCTGCCGACGCGCCGCGTAGCACGCCACAAACATCACCGTCGCCGCCGCGCCCGAGACGCCGGACAGCAGCACAATCGCCAGGATCTGCCATGCGTCTAAGGTGAACGTCATTGGGGCCTCGCGATCCGGGCTGCGCGGTTTGCCTTGATCTGCTTCACGCGCTTACGTCGGAAATAGAACACTGTCGCCGGGAAAGCCACGGGGACGGCAATGAGCCTTGCCAACCTGTAGGCCCAGCGAATGACGCATGCCCAAAGGCCGATTGGCCCAAGCACTGTCATCCATGCGAACTCCACGAGATCCTCAAACTGACGGCGCTCGAATGGGCCGTCGACGATCACATTCAGCACGATGCGCCTGACTTCCCATCGGCTCATATTGCGTTTCATGCCGGCCTTGCAATCCGCACGCCGCGGAGCCAGGGGCACCGCGAGAGCGTATGGTCAGTCGCAGAGCAGTTGGTGCAGTACAGGCTCGGGTTCATGCTTCCTCCCAGAACAACGCCTTGTGCGAATAGCCGGCATCCTCGCCACTCAGAATCCGCTTCAGGGCCACGTAGTCACGGTACGAAAGCCCCTCTTCCTCGCTCGTCTGAACAAAATGCGCACGCTGCGACTCCAGCATGTCGCTGTTGTCGTCGACGATCGCGTAGACCATCACTGCGGAATGCTCGGCGAGCCAAGCCGCAATCTCCTGCCCTCGATTGCCCGCGAGGCTCGGTGTGCGGTCGATAACCGGAAGACCAAGTCCAACCGCAACCTCCTCGACGAGATGGTGCGTGCGCCAAGCCGACGAGAGGACGACCACCGCACCGGAGTGCTTGCACAGGTCGCGGACTAGGCCGATGGCTGCGTGGTCGAACATCCCCATATCGTCAGGCGTGAACCCGTGTGGGAGTCCGTTGTGCGCGATCAGCGTGCGCCGGCTGTTCAGCACGCCATCGATGTCGAGAAAAAGGACTTTCATTTGTTTCCCCACGTCCACAGGACCAGGCCGCCCACGAGGACGATCACCAGCGCCACCCAGCCCATCATCAGGTCGTCCATCACACGCCCTCCAATCCCTTCTTGGCCAGGCAGCGCAGCGCCTCGTACTCGGCGCGCGGCAGGCAGACCGTGCTGCCGTCTCCGGGCGCGACCACGTCCAGCTCGAGTACTTCGAACAGCTGGCAGATCTTCGCGAACGGCAGGCTGTGCCCGTTGTTGTTCAGGAAGCGCGAGAAGTTCGTCGGCTCGACGCCGATCAGCTCGGCGACGCGCTTCTGGGTCATGGGAGCAACGCGGTTCAAAACCATCGATTCCAGGCTAGGCATGCGGTGCTCCCGTGTGCATTAACCGTTCCATAAGATTCAATCCAACAAGACAACGCAGCTGGCGTGCCGAGGCCGCCGGCAGGAAAAGGGAAACATGGGAAACGGATGCCATCACCGAGCGCCCCTGCAGGATGCGGCCCGGCCGGCGCGGTCGCGCCTGCTTCGGTCATGTGCAGCCATCTGCGTACGTCGCAGCATGGTGATCCCCCGGTCGGGCCGCAGCCCGTTCAGTTGTGGCGCGCCGAGAGGCGCGGCAAAGGTCGTATTGGTCGGGTCGCTTTTAAGCGGCCTCGGGATGGGATTCGTGGGTGGCGGCCTTTGGCTTTCGCGACCGTTTCGACGGCGCATCCCTCGGCGCGCCGACGCGCGAGGCTCGCACGAAGGCCCAGTCGACCCTGCCGTTCAATTCCTCGCACGTCACTGCCCCGCCAGTAATGCGCTCGATCACCGGGCATTGCTCGGCAGAAATCGGGCGCTTCCCGGCGATCCATTGATAGACGAGCCCTTGGGAGACCCCGAGCAGCTTGGCAAAGGCCGCCTGGCTGGTCTTGGTCGAGTCGAGGTATTCGGCGAGTTTCATAAACACAATACTAGCATAGCTAGTGAAAAAAGGAATAGCTATGCTCGTTGTGGAATCTAATAGCATTGCTAAACTCGCGCGCATGACGCGAGCAAGTAACTCCCTGGAGCAGTGGCAAGTCGAAGACTCCGTTCGACTGAAGGCGCTATACAACGAACGCAAGGGCGGGATGAGCCAGGAGGAGTTCGGCAGCCGGTTTGAAATCGGCAGTCAAGGCATGGTCTGGCAGTACCTGAATGCGCGCCGCCCGCTGAACATCAAGGCCGCGACCGGCTTTGCCCGGGGCTTGGGGGTTGACGTCGACACGTTCAGCCCGCGCCTGGCGGAGGAAATCCGGCGGGCGTCCAATTCGATCACCGAAGCAGTGCCCGTACCTGCGCCTACCTCAGGGGATTCCGGGCGCCCTGTCGACCGGCTGACTCTTGTAATGGCTGAGCAGCAGCTCGACCCCGCGGCCCTCGCCAAGGTACTGGGCGTCGAGGCGGCCGTCGTTCGTGCATGGCTCGAGGGCGATGGCACTAAACTGCCACTTCACCACATCGTGAAGTTGCAGGAGACGTACGGCTACAGCCCGAAATGGCTAGCGAACGGCAAGGGCGATAGCAAGCTTTCCGGCCAAGTCGAGCCAGAGCTCGACGAACCTAGCCTCGCCTTCGACATCGTTGAAATCCCCCCAAACAGCTTCCGGCGCATTCCAGTTGTTGGCATGGCACAACTTGGCGACAACGGCCACTTCTCGGACATCGAGTATCCAGTTGGGCACGGCGATGGCTTTCTCACGTTCCCCTCGAACGATCCCGATGCCTACGCTCTTCGATGCAATGGCGATTCCATGCGCCCGCGCATCAAGCACAACGAATTTGTCGTGATCGAGCCGAACCGCACTGTGACCAACGGCGACGAGGTCCTGGTGAAGTCACAGGACGGCCGCGTCATGGTGAAGGAACTGGCCTACGTGCGCGATGGGGTGGTCAGCCTCTCGTCGGTCAACGAGCGCCATGGCATGCTGCGGGTCCCTCAGGACCAGATCGAGCGGATGCACTATGTCGCGGGCATTGTGAAGACGTCGGCCTGGCGGCCAGACTGAAACCTATGAAGCTTCTCCCTTACAAAAGAAAGCTATTTCTTGATCGGCATTCCCGCCTCCCCTCGAAGTCCATTGCCCCTCTCCGCCACCAGCTAAAGGCGACGCCAAAGGCAAAGCCAAGGGCGTGGCCATCCGTCGAAGTTCCGGAGGTGCTTCGGATTAATCATGAGGAGATGAGGGCGGGCCTGCTCTCTGCGATAGCATCCCTCCGGCAAACCGTTGGCACGGAGGGCAAGCACACAGTCTTGGATTTCAGCCGCACGCGAAAGGCATTTGCCGATGGCATGCTGCTTCTCTACGCGGAGGTCCGGCGGCTTCGCTTTGACTATCCGCAGGTGAAGATCAAATGCCGACTCCCAGCGAACTCGAAAGTCGCAGAGGTACTCAAACAGATTGGTTTGCTCGACCTGCTGGGTTGCGGAAAAAAGATCACGCCGTCACGTGCGGACGTAATCCACTGGAACTTTGCAACAGGTAGTTCGGTAGATGGCGAGCGCTACGAGGATGTCGTGGGGATTCCGTTCGAGGGGAGCTTGGCACAGCCCCTTCACGAGGCACTCTACGTGGGCATGACGGAGGCAATGACAAATGTCATACACCATGCATACGATGGGGCCCGTGATGACGGTTTGATTCCGATCTCGCAGAAGCAGTGGTGGATGTTCTCTACGGCAAAAGAGGGCTATCTCAATGTGGTGCTATGTGACCTCGGCGTTGGAATTCCTCGCACGTTCCCGTTCAAACACCCCACGATCTGGAACTGGCTAACCTCCCTGGGTAAGACTAAGGACGCCGATGTGTTGACCGAAGCAGTAAAACTCGGGGCCACGCGCACCGGCCAAGATGGTCGTGGTCGCGGGCTCTGGCAGCTCCTGGACTTTGTGAACCAACTAGAAGACAGTCACCTCACGATCCATAGCAATTCAGGGGTTTACTACAAGCAACGAGCCAAGACTGGCACCTATAATTTCCGTGATAGCATCCTCGGAACACTGATCCAATGGCGGATACCGTTGAGGCAAGCATGATGAAAACGATCCGCGTCGCCGACGAGTTCTCAAGATACCCGGCCGGCCGCTACCTATCCGATGGCCCCTACAGCGGCGAGCGTTTCCGCGAGGAAATGCTGGTCCCTATCATCAACGTCGAGGACGACATCGTCATCGAACTTGATGGCGCACGAGCCTATGGCTCCTCTTTTCTCGAAGAAGCATTTGGGGGCCTGATCCGGGAGTGTCGAACTACGAAAGAGAGGGCACTCAAAGTCCTAAAATTGCACTCTAAACGTGCAAGTTTGGTCACTGAGATTCTCGGTTATATCTCCGACGCAAAACCAAGACTTTCGGGTGGCCCAAGATAGTGCCAGTTAGCCAAGCTCCGGTTTGGCCCCAGTTCATAACATGGCTGCTAGTCATAGCTGGGTGGGTGGTCGTTCACTTTTTGGGTGAGGCCCGCGAACGGAAAAAAGAGGTCCGAACAGAGCTCGATGCGACCTATAAAGCACTACACGAATTAGAAGTTATTGCACACAGCTTCCACTGCGCTCGCCGCTTTGATGGAAATTTAGCTCGGAGCACTTTGTCTTTGTTGGACTCTCTGGAGCGGCGCTTGTTGCGTCTCCGCTTTTTTGATGACCAGGAGTTTGCCCCGGGCATAGTTAGGCTTCGCCAATCGATTTCCCTAGAGAATTTCACCAAGAGCGCCTTCCATCGGCAATCGGCTGAGAGTGACATCCTCGAAGGTATTTCGTGGGCGACAGAGGAGCTGATTGACCTCCTAGAGCAGTGTTTTCGAGACCGTTATCCAAGTCAATTCCCCTACTATCGTAGGATTCGGAGGACTGAGATTCGCTCGTCCTAACCCGTACCAGAAGGATTTAGAGCGACTTCCTGTCGCCGATCTGCCACAGGCGCCCCCTTCCTCAAAGCCCTCCCGCAAGCCGCCATTCAGGCGGCTTTTTGCGTCCCCCGCCCGAGAAAACTTCAGTGCGCCACTCGTGCCCTGAGACGATCCGGCATCACCGCCCCAGCACCGCCCTCACTCCCGCATCAAGCCCCAGCCGGTATAGGGTCGCCCCCACATCTGTCAGCAATACCCTCTCCTTCCCCTGAATAGCTGGATCGGCCAGCAGCACCGCCAGGCCGGCTATCGCATCGTCGATCGGTAGCTCGATTTCCTCATCCAGCGCCAGCTGCTCGAACTGGCGTATCACGTCATCCGGTTCCATCCCACCTCCCCCAAGGTCGCCCCAGACCAGTCTAGGCCGCCAGCAAGACCGCCGCGAGGCGGTTTTTTTTCGCCTCGCGCACCACGGGATTCAGGCGCCCGCTATCAAAACTAGCACAGCTATTAAAACAAACAATCAAACGCGACTAGCTTAGCTATTGAAATGAATGACTAGCATCGCTAGTATTCATACACCGCTGACGTTCACAGCGGTTCGCCGGAGACAGAAATGACCGCCACCCGCCTTACGCACAACGAATGCCATGGTATCGCCGCACCCCAGGTAGTCCGCCTGATGGCCTGGATTGATCTGCACGACCGTCCGGCCCTGACGACCTTCAACACCGCCGACGGCACGCTGACGGTCACCAGCATCGAGTGCCACAACGGCGTCGCCCATGAGGTGAAGGAAACCATCCCGGCCACCGTGGCCGCCGCCCGCGACCTGCTCGGCTACTGATCGGGGCCGCACATATGGGCCCCGCCGAAATCCTCAGCCACCTGTCTCCGCAAGAGCGGACCGACGCGCTGGCGAAATTCCTGCAGATCGAGAACTTCGACTACTCGGGCATGACGCGCGAAGACCACGACATCGTCCAGCTCGGGCACTACACCGACCTGCACGACGAACTGGTCACCAAGGCGCGCGCCAGCGTCGAGATGGATCGCGACCGCGCCGCCGAAGCACGCGTGATGCGCCAGGCCACGCCGAACCGCCTTCTGTTCAACGGCACTGGGGTTGCAGCGTGAGCGAAGCAAAGACACCCTGGAATCCCTCGCGCCGCGCCATTGCGCGCGTGCTCAACCCGCTGCCGGCGCCGACCAAGTGCTGCCATTGCGGTGAGCCTGTCGAGATCGTGAGCAACGAGATGATCTACGGCCGCGAGTACGGCGAATGGCCGTGGGCCTACCTCTGCATGGGCGATGACTGCGGCGCCTACGTAGGCATGCATCCCTTCACGGGCATCCCCTTGGGCACGCTCGCCGATGCGCCCACACGGGAAGCCCGGAAGCAGGCCAAGGCGGCTTTCAACCCACTGTGGAAAAGCAGTCGTATGTCACGCACGGAAGCCTACACCTGGCTGGCCGGCGCGCTCGGTATCGCGAACGTCGGGGAATGCCACATCGGATGGTGTGATGTGCAGACGTGCCGGCGCGTCGTGGCCGCCTGCCTTCAACTCGCAAAGGAAGCAGCATGAGCACGCGCAAAGGCGACAACTCGGCGTTCCCCTACAGCGCCCTCGCCCCCGACGAGCAGACGAGCCAGCTCGTCGGCAGCATGTATCTGGACAGCACCGGCTTGACCCAGCGTGCCTACATCGCGACCAAGGCCATGCAGGCCATCGTCTCGAACCCGGCGCTGGTGGACGTGTTCAGCAACGGCACTACGGAGCTCGCCTCGCGGCGCGCCATTGAGATTGCCGACGCCATGCTGGCCGCACTGGAGCAGCAATCGTGAGCCGCCTGCGCAAGCTCGTGCGCCACCCGGTCGCCCAGCTGATCGCCCTATGGATCGGCACCACCGTGGCCATGACCGCCCTGTTCTGCGTCTACGACGCGGCCCAGGCCAAGAGCAGCCCCATCAAGCCCACCGCCCACCGGAAGCTGACATGACTTACGACCCCCAATCCAACGCCCTGTTGGCCGTTGCGAAATGCTCGCGCGCCCGCCAGTGGGCCGGCGCCATCGGCTACGGCCTGGCCATCGGCTTCATCTGGTACCTGACCGTCGCGATCCGCGCCGGCGCCGTTTGACCCGCATCCACAACTGCTGAGAACACGCCATGAAGATCGTCACCATCCGCGCCAGCTCGTTGGCCGAGTTGTTTGATTGCCCCGCGCGCTGGGAAGCCAAGCACCTGCTGGGCATGCGCATGCCTTCCGGCCCGGCAGCTCACCTAGGCACGTCGATCCATGCCGGCACGGCCGCGTTCGACCAGGCGGAACTGGACGGCCAGCCGATCACCGCTGACGACGCCGCCAGCGCGCTGGTCTCCACGCTGCGGGACAAGAGCGCCGAGGTGGACTGGGAAGACACCAACCCGGACGATGCCGAGCGCATCGGGCTGGCGCTGCACTCGCGCTACTGCGCCGAGATCGCGCCGCTCCAGCACTACATCGGCGTCGAGGTGGCTTGCGAGCGCCTGGAGATCCCCGAACTGGGCATCGCGCTGACCGGCACCACCGACCGCGTGCGCACCACCGCCGCTGGCGCGGGCATCTCCGACCTCAAATCAGGCGGGCGCGCCGTGGGCGCCGACGGCATTGCGGTCACGGCCGGCCACGGCCCGCAGCTGGGCGTCTACGAGCTGCTCGCCGAACACGCGGTCGGCATCCCCATCACCGCGCCCGCGCAGATCGTCGGGCTGAACACCGGCAAGACGGCCGCCGCGCAGCGCGTGGGGGTGGGCGAAATCGAGTCGCCGCGCACGGCGCTGCTGGGCACCGAGGAGCAGCCCGGCCTACTGCAGCACGCCTCTCGCCTAATTCATTCCGGCGCCTTCTACGGCAACGGCAAATCCGTCCTGTGCTCGGCGAAGTACTGCCCGCGGCACGCAACCTGCCACTACAAGTCCTGACCCCTACTGCTGACCGAGACCACGACCATGAACACAGCAACCGCCACCCTCGAACAAATGCGCGCACCCGCCGTGCGCGAGCCCGCCCCCATCGTCACCATGGGCTTCGGCTCGTCGCAATCCTTCGAGCTGATGCAACGCGCCGCCAACCTGCTGTCGTCGTCCACCCTGGTGCCGGCCGCCTATCGCAAAGTCATCGAGAAGCTCGACAAGTTCGGCAACGTGAAGGAATCGCGCGATAACCCGAACGCAATTGCGAACAGCGTGGTGGCGCTCAACATGGCGCAGCGCATGGGCGCCGACCCACTCATGGTGATGCAGAACCTCTACATCGTCGAGGGCCGTCCGTCCTGGTCGTCGCAGTGGATCATCGCCGCCGTGAACGGTTGCGGCCGCTTCTCGCCGCTGCGCTTCGACATCAAGGTGCTCGGCGAGAAGACCGTCGAGCGCGTGGAAACCGTGTGGGAGAACGGCAACCGCAATGTCGTCACGAAGAAGGTGACCATCATCGACAAGATCGCCATCGCCTGGGCGGTAGAGCGCGAAACCAAAGAGCGCCTGGAATCGCCGCCGGTGACGATCGAGATGGCCGTCAAGGAAGGCTGGTACACGAAGAACGGCAGCAAGTGGCAGACCATGGACGAGGTCATGCTGCGCTACCGCACTGCCAGCTTCTTCGGGAAGCTCTATGCGCCCGAGCTGCTGATGGGCCTGCAATCCGTCGAGGAAGCGCAGGACATCATCGATCTGAACCCGGACGGCTCGTACACGGTGGCCAGCACCTCGGTAGACGACCTTCGCGGTAACACCGCGCGCGCCCAGCCGACACAGCCCGCCGACGTGGTCAAGCGCCAGYCCGATCCGGTTGCCACCRCTGCAGCCGAGCCCGAGGTGGCGGATGTCCCCGGCGACGATGCGGCAGATCGCGAACTGCCGCTGGACGAAGGCCAACAGGTCGGCCAGGAAGGCACCGGCGACGGCGAAGCCGCCCTCACTTTCCAGGATGTGAACCGCGAGCTGCTGACCGCCAGGACCATCGATGACCTGGACTATGCGCGCAGCCTCATCAAGCAGATCTCCGACGAGAAGGCCAAGGCCACGCTGAACTCGGTAGCGGCACGCCGTATGCGCGAGCTGGCGCCGCCGGATGAGGCCGCCGCCGCGCAGCCCGCCCGCCGCGCACGCGCGCCAATCAACGCCGACTGAACGATCAGGGGGGAAAGCGGATGCCACGGAGTCTGCCGCCGACCGGAAGGCGGCGTAGCAAGGCCGGCGGATGCAGCGAGTACCCCACCCCAACACCTGACAGGACACAGAAATGAACCAATCGCCTGAATTCAAGAACACCCTGAACATGACCGCCGGCACGCTGGGCAAGGATCTGCTGTCCGCTCTTGTGTTGGAAATGAAGATGATGCCCGACACCTGGGTGAAGCTGTCGCAGAAGAAGCAAGACGACATCCTCGATCGCCTGCGCAACCGCGTCGACACATCCGTGAAGATGGCCGTCCACCTGATCGCCAGCCAGGGCCGCACCGTGGTGGTGGGCGACCTGGACAAGGTGACTTTCAAGGGCGGCGCGCAAGCAACGATCAAGATCGGAAAGTCGGCGCCCAACCTGCATGGCCTGGTCGATGCCGAGGGCCAAGCCGTGATGCTGGTCCTGAGTGGCGACAACGAGTTCACCGACGGCATGGATGAAGTCCGCGGCGAATCCGACCAGCGCGCCTTTGACCTCGGCAAGGAATACACCGACGGCGATGGTGACGGCATGCCCGGTACCGACGGCGCCCCTGCCGACGACAACGTGGTCGACGCCACCTTCACCGAGACGCCGCTGACGATTGAGCAACAGCCCCTGCAGGAAGAACTGGAAGCCGCGCACGAGGCCGGTCACAAGGCCGCCGGTGAAGGCAAGCCCGAATCCGATTGCCCGAAGATCGCCGGCCAACTCTGCATCGCCTGGGTCAAGGGCTGGAAGCGTTGGCACGAAGAGCAGACCGGCGCCGATCCGCTGTACGACCAGGTCGTGGCCTTCGTGGTCGAAAAGCAGAAGGTGAGCATCACCCTCATCCAACGCCATTTCAAGATCGGCTACAACCGCGCCGGCCGCCTGATCGAGCACCTGGAAGCCGAAGGCGTCGTGAGCATGCCCGACCTCGAAGGCCACCGCAACGTGCTGAAGAGCACCGAGGAACAGGAGTAACTCGCCATGCGCATTACCGCCATCCACGCCCGTAACTTCCTCGGCATCCGGGCAGCCGACATCATCCCGGCCACGCCGGTCTCGCTGATCTGCGGCCCCAACGGCGCCGGCAAAAGCTCGATTCAGGAAGCCGTCCGCATGGCGCTCACCGAGGAGACCGTCCGCGTCGGCCTGAAGAAGGAATACGCCAAGCTGCTGCGCGATGGAACCGAATCTGGTTCGATTGTGGTTTCTGTCGGCCCACAGGCAAACAGCATCGTGCTGCCCTCCGGCAAGGCCACCAAGGGCATTCCCACCGACGCGCGCACGCCGTTCGTGCTGGATGCCCAGCGCTTCGCCCGCATGGATGTGAAAGAGCGCCGAGCGTTCCTGTTCGACCTGATGGGTCTGAAGATCGGCACCGACCAGGTGCGGGAGCGCCTGCTGGCACGCAAATGCAACGCTAAGAAGATCGAAGCCGTCCTGCCGCTGGTGCGCGCCGGCTTCGACGCCGCCGCCAAGGAAGCCGGCGGCAAGGCCACCGCTGCGAAGGGCGCCTGGCGCGAGCTGACCGGCGAGACCTATGGCAGCGTCAAGGCGGCCAGCTGGGTCGCCCCGCTGCCGGCTGACGCCGAGGACCCCGAGGAACTCGCCAGCCTGATCTCCGAGTCCGAGGAAACCATCAAGGTCCTGTCCACCGAGGCCGGCGAGCTGCAGCGCCAGCTGGGCGAGATCGACGCCGCGGCACGCCAGCGCGCACAGCGTGCCAACCAGATCGCAGACCTGCGCGCCAAGGCCGAGCTGCTGCCCAAGGCACAGGACACCGCCGCCCGCGCGCTGGCCGAGCGCGATGCCTTCCTGCCCAAGGTGGCCGCCCTGCGCGACGCCGCCGGCGGCAAAGTGGCGGGCATGCCCTGCACCTGCCCGGACTGCGGCGCCATGCTGCTCTTCCTGGCCGGCCAGCTGGCCAAGTACGAGTCGGCGAAGGTCGATCCGGAGGCCGCTGGCCRCCTGCCCGAGTACGAGCGCAGCCTGACGGTGCTGGAAAACGCGCTGAAGAGCCGCACCGCCGAGCGCGACGCCGCCGACACCGCGGCAAAGCAGCTGCGCCTGCTGCAGGACCAGGCAGCTGGCGAGGCCACCGACAGCGCCGACGACGTGGAACGCCAGGCTATCGCGAGCCGCCTGGAAGCCATCCAGGGCAGCATCACCCAGTTCGGCAAGGATCTGGACGCCGCCCGCGCGTCGCAGCGTGCCGCCGCCCAGGCTGGTGAGCTCACCAAGCGGGCCGGCCAACACCACGCCGACGTGGCCGCATGGGACGCGCTCGCGGAAGCCCTTGGCCCCAGCGGCATCCCCGCCGATCTGCTGTCCGAGGCGCTGGACCCAATCAACGAGCGTCTGGCCGCCGCCGCGAACGAATCCGAGTGGATGCGCATCGGCATCGAGGCGGACATGACCATCACCGCCGCTGGCGGCCGCCCGTATGCGCTGCTGTCTGAGTCCGAGCGTTGGCGCGCCGACGCGATGATCGCCGAGGCCATCTCGCGCCTGACCGGCCTTCGTCTGCTGGTGCTGGATCGCGCGGACGTGCTGATCGGGCCCGAGCGCGATCGCCTGCTGTATTGGCTCGACGACCTGGCCGCCGCCGACGCGATCGACACCGCGCTGATCTTCATGAGCCTCAAGTCGCCCCCGGGCGCGCTGCCGGAATCGATCGCCTCGTTCTGGATCGCCGACCGCGAGGTGGGCACCGTGCGGGAGGCCGCGTGATGGTGAGCACGACCGTGATGATCCAACGCCTGGAAGGGCTGCTGGGCACCAAGGACCTGAACGACTGGGAACAGGGTTTCGTGCGCAAGCTGGCCGAGCACATGCATGCCGGCCAAGTGACGAAGCTCACCGGCAACCAGGTCGACAAGCTGGACGAACTGCATGGGAGGCACTTCTCGTGAACACCGAAGCACAACGCCGGATCATCCGACTGCCCGAGGTCAGCCAGTTGGTCGGCCTGGGCAAGACCGCGATCTACGAGCGCATCAAGGAACACACGTTCCCCTCCCCGATCAAGCTTGGCCGCGCCAGCGGCTGGATTGAGGAAGAGGTTCAAAAGTGGGTCGAAACCCAGATCACAGCCACACGCGGGGGCCACTGATGCCGCGCGCAATGAAATTCACTCGCAAGTCGGTGCTGGCCTATCTGCAAGAGCGCACCGGCCAGCGTTTCACGCCGACGCAGATCGCGAACAACTTTAAGCGCAGCAACGCCGAGGCGCGCGAGGTGCTGGACGACCTGCACGCAAACGAGCTGATCCGCAGCGGCGTCGACGGCACCACCCGTGTGTTCTTCGTCGCCGCGCCGGGCAGCAGCGAGCCCCGCCCAGAACGCATCGTTGGCCGCGGCGAGCTGCGCGGCTGGGAAGCCGGCCTGCGCCGCTTTGAGGCGCTTTGCATGACCGCGCGGCGCTGAGACAGCGCCTGCCAACCAACTAGCCGAGATCCGGCGCAAAGGAGAAATTGTGGGACTGGACATCACTGTATATCGCGGGTTAACGAAGGTGGAGAACCCGGAACTGGACGCCGACGGCCAGCCAGAGCACGACGACGACGGCGAGCGCATGTTCCGCGAGAACCCCGATTTCCCGGGGCGCATGGAGGGCATCGAAGCCGGCACCGTCTATAGCGCAGAGGAATGCGACGGCTTCTGCTGTGGCGCGTACAGCAGATACAACCGCTGGCGCGAGGACCTTGCGAAGTTGGCCGGCTACCCCGCCGTGGGCTATGAATCCTTCGGCACGGTCGAGCAACGCCACGATGCTGGTGCATGGAAAGCCGGCGCTGGCCCCTTCTACGAGCTGATCAATTTCTCGGACTGCGAAGGCACCATCGGCCCGGTGGTGAGCGCCAAGCTCGCAAAGGACTTCGCCAATTTCCAGGCGCGCGCCGATGCGCACGAGTCGGAGTACTTCCGCGAGAAATACGCCGAATGGCGCAACGCCTTCGACATGGCCGCACAGAACGGTGCCGTCTCATTCCACTGACCAGCCGCCCTGATCGAAGCACCCACCACCGCTACCCCCACAGGAACGACATCATGACGCCCATCCTCTTCTACGACACTGAGACCTCCGGCCTGCCGCAATGGAGCCTGCCTAGCGAAGACCCGAGCCAGCCGCACATCACGCAGATCGCGGCCGAGCTGCACGACGAAGACACCGGCACCACGCTGGCCTTCATGGACCTGTTGATCCGGCCCGACGGCTGGACCATCCCCGAAGAGCTCGAAGCGCTGACCGGCATCACCAACGAGAAGGCCGCGCAGTTCGGCGTACCCATCGAGCAGGCGCTCACCCTCTTCATCGACATGTGGAAGAAGTCGCAGTTGCGCGTCGCCCACAACGAGTCCTTCGATATGCGGATGGTGCGCATTGAGCTGATGCGCCAGCTCGACCACGACGAGGGATTCCACGAGCAATGGAAGACCGCCCCCGCCTTCTGCACGCAGTCGAAGAGCACCAAGATCATCAACCTGCCGCCGACCGAGAAGATGCTGGCTGCCGGCCGCCGCACGCCCAAGTCGCCGAACCTGGGCGAAGCCTTCCGGCACTTCACCGGCACCGACCTGGTGGGCGCGCACAACGCCGCCGTCGACCTGGCCGGCTGCCGCACCGTGTACTACGGCATCAAGCGGCATCTCGCCACGGCAGCATGAACTGCCAAGTTGCATTGGTCGTCACCGTCGCCGGCATGCTCATCTGCCTGGTGATCGGTGGCTACGCCCATTACCGCCTGCTCAAGAAGATGGCCGGCGACAACAAGGAACCGAAGTGAGCCAGCAAACCGAAACCGCCAGCGAAATGCTGCGCAAGCTGATCGCGGCCGTTGAGAAAGCTCATACCTCGCTGTTCGCTCAGTGCTGCTCGAATCCGATCAAGAACGCCTGGGGCAAAGAGGTTAGCGTAGCCATGCTGAACGAGGCGCAAGAGATGGCTGTCAACTTTGACGCTGCCCTCCGCAACGAGCAGCCGGAAAGCGAGCCGATGGCGCTGAGGCTTTCAGATGCGCGCATTCTGGAAATTGCGATGGGTCATTTCAAGCCCGGGCATACCGTGGCGGCCGAAAAGAACTTTCTGGCTTGCGTGCACGACATCTTCGCCCAGGCCGCCCCGCAACCGAGCGCATCGCCTGTGCTTACCAACGCAGAGGTAATCCGGCAGGCGAAGGCAGCAGGATTCGGGTTCGATGAAGATGATATTCCGTTCTATGGCAGCATCGACAACTATCGTCGCCTGCTCGCAGCATCGCCTGCCGCCCCGCAACCGAGCGTCAAGACGTTGGCACTACTGCACGATCTGTATGGCGTCCACCTGTTGTCTGGCGATCTCGATTTTGATTTCGACGGCTGGTTCGCTATCGAAGACATGCATCGTGTCCGCGCCCTCCTGGCCGACCATTCTCGCGACGTGACGAAATTGGCCGCAGAGCAGCCCAGCGATGACGAGCGAGACGCGTTTAACCACTGGTATGCGCAGCAGACCCCAAAGAGTGTTACTGACGACCTAAACGAGGCAGATGCGTGGATCGTATGGCAAGCCCGCGCCCTCCTGGCCGCAGAGCAGCCCAGCAAGGAAGTACTGACTCGCGTTGAGCAACTGCGCAAGGCGCTGTTCGAATCGCGCGATGCTATGCGGGTCATGGCGAACTGGGTCAAGAAGTCCGACCCGGCGGGCTATAGCTGGGCGGTCCGAATGGTTGACCGCGCCAATGCCACGCTTGGCGGCGAGGAGCAGCCCAGCGCGGACAAACACGACAGCACCGCAGCGGCGCGCGACGTGCTGGCCGAGCGCGGCCGTCAGGTTGAGGCAGAAGGCTGGACGCCAGAGCACGACGACAAGCATGGCAATGGCGAGATGGCACTCGCAGCCGGCTGCTATGCAGCAAACGCCGGTGGCGCAGCATGGGCAGACGAGGTGCCGTCTTTCTTCCCGTGGACGCAGGCATGGTGGAAGCCGACCACGCCCCGCCGCGACCTCGTGAAGGCTGGTGCGCTGATCCTCGCCGAGATTGAGCGCATCGACCGCGCCGAAATGGCCGAGCAGCCGACCATGATGCACACCACGCCGCCGTGCGCGTGCGTGGCCTACTCACTCAACAAAAAGGACCGCGCATGACTGCCCATGCCCTCACTGACTCGGCGTTAGTAGCGCGGCCCGCCCTGCCACCGATCTCGATCACCACCGTAGTCCCGGCGATCGCCGTGGTCGCGGTCGTGGTCCCCTCGGCCATCACCGCCGTAGTATCCGCCGCCGCCTCGGTGCTCATCTCCATAGGGGGCCACAACGCAGCCGCTCAGCAGCGCAACGGAAGCGGCCAGCAGCAAAAGAATGGGCTTCATAAGGCTCTCCTATTCAACTTTCGCCTTCCTTCAGGATACGCATTGGGTTGCAGGTCGGATGTAGGAAATGGGCTCTCCTACAACGAGAATTTCTCCTACAACGAGGCACGCGCATGATCCGCCGCGAATACAAGACGTTCGGTTTCTGCTGCGGCCTCGGCGGCGGCGCCAAGGGCTTCAAGAAGGCCGCTTCCCAGGTGGGCAACATGGTGGCCACCTGGAAGTGCATCGGCGGCATCGACGTGGACCCGGCCGCCGTGCGCACCTTCGAGCGGCTTGTGGGTGTGAAGTGCACGGTCATGGATCTATACACGACACTCGCGGTAAGCAGGCCCGATCAAGACTCTCTATTTCCCTTCGCGATAGGATGCGAATCCAGCCAATTCCGCTATCCAGTCGGCACAAATTTGCGCGCTCACAAGGGACCCTCCCACGTCGAGCTGAGCCTTGCCGAACGCCGGGCTGTTCACCTCCAGCGGCAGCATATGCGCAATCTCGCGGCAAACTCTCAGTGCATCACGAATGGGCCCGAGGTATTTCACAACATCGACATCGGCGACATCCCAAACTGGGAACGTGGCGAGTGTGCCGGCGGCTTCATCCCAATCGAGGAGGTTTCGCGAAGCGGTGTAGTTCCACATTGCCACCTCAGTCGCAAACGCGGCTCGAAGATCCGACATCAAGTGCACCGCGAGATTCGCCAATATCCGCAACGACTCCATTCGAGATGCTTGCAGCCTTCTTTCCATCAGGCGGGTATGAATGAACGGTATGAGCGCGGCCACGGCGACCGCAAGTATGCTGCCAACTGCCTGAACCCAGCTCGCCACCTCTGCACTGTCCTTCGGCTTCCACAGGCTGAACAACCACCCAAGAAGAGCAGTGACCGAGATCGCTATCAACGTGACTACGTAGTAGCGATACCTGATTTCCGTCATTTCGCCCCCCCTTTTTTGGCAGGCATCCTAGCATGACCCCCGCCTACTACAACGAGATCGAGCCATACGCAGCCCAGTGGCTGCGCAACCTGATTGCCGCTGGCCACATCGCCGCCGGTGACGTCGACGAAAGGGATATGAGGGATGTTCGACCTGACGACCTACGCGGATACGCACAGTGCCACTTCTTCGCCGGTGTGGGCGTCTGGTCGCTCGCGCTCCGCCGCGCCGACTGGGCCGATGACAGACCTGTTTGGACTGGTTCCTGTCCGTGCCAACCTTTCTCCGCGGCAGGCGCAGGACTTGGCTTTGCTGACGAGCGGCACCTCTGGCCGTTCTGGTACCACCTCATCAGCGAGTGCCGCCCTGCAGTCGTCTTTGGAGAGCAGGTTGCGAGCAAGGATGCTGACCCTTGGATCGACCTTGTACACGATGACATGGAAGCCGTGGACTACGCCTTCGGGGCGCAGCCGTTCCCGTCTGCGGGCGTCGGTGCGCCGCACATCCGAGACCGAGCCTACTGGGTGGCCCACGCCAACCTGGCAGGACTCGGAGCAGGCCGGCGGAAGGGGGGCGCTGGAGCGCGGCACGCGCGGGCATTCGTTGCACACGGCCTCAGCAATGGCCGGCTGGGCGACGCCCTGCGCGCGGGATCACTTCCCGGCGCACTCGCCGGAGTACATCGCAGAGAAGAAGGCGCAGGGCCACGGCATGGCGAACTTGAACGATCAGGTACAGATCGCGGGTTGGCCTACCCCCACGCAGATGGACAGCGTGCGCCAGCCCTCACAGAATTTCACGACCACAAACATCACGCTCAATCATGCGGTGGTGCTGTCGGGCTGGCCAACGCCGAACGCGACGATAGTGGACGCCAAGCCGCGTCCGCCGATCACGAGCGGACGAAAGCCGACGGACCCGCAGATTGGCCTAGCGGACGTAGCGGTGCATCTGGCCGGCTGGGCCACGCCGACGGCGAATCAACCGGGCGGGACACCGGAGGCGCATGTGGAACGCAAGCTGCGGTCCATGGGGCGGACGCACGCAACGGTGACGGACCTTGGCATGCAGGCCGGCTATTTCCTCAAGGACTGCCCGGCCCGACTAACGGCCTCTGGCGAGATGCTGACTGGCTCCTGTGCCGAGATGGAAAGTGGCGGCCAGTTGAACCCGGCACACAGCCGCTGGCTCATGGGGCTGCCAGCCGAGTGGGACGACTGCGCGCCTATGGAAACGCCATCAATGCTGAAGCGGCGCGCGTCTTCATCGAAAGCGTGATGGAAAGCATCCGATGATCCACTACCATGGCATGCCCATCACCCCGACGACCGCGGCGGCCAAGGCCATCTTCTCCGGCCATGCCTTCGTGTCGTTTCGGTACCCGGAGCAACTCGGCATAGTCCTGGACGTGGCCCAATCGTTCGCGGTGGACAACGGCGCCTTCTCGGCCTGGCGCTCTGGCGCGCCGGTTACGGACTGGCAGCCCTATTACGAATGGGTGGCCGAGTTGCATCGCTATCCTTCGTTCGACTTCGCGGTGATCCCGGATGTGATCGATGGCGACGAGCCCGCAAACGACGCGCTGCTGGCCGAGTGGCCTTGGCGCGATCGTGCGCCGGGCGTGGGCGCGCCTGTCTGGCACCTGCATGAAAGCCTAGACCGCCTAGAGCGCATCGCGCTCGAGTGGCCGCGCGTCTGCCTCGGTAGTTCGGGCGAGTTCGCGACGATCGGAACACCGCGGTGGTGGACACGCATGGCTGAGGCCATGGACGTGGTCTGCGATCGCAGCGGCCGACCGGTCTGCAAGCTCCACGGCCTGCGTATGCTCGATCCCGAGGTGTTCAGCCGCTTCCCGTTCGCCAGCGCCGACAGCACGAACATCGCGCAGAACGTGGGCATCGATAGCGCCTGGCGTGGCACCTATACACCGGCCAGCAAGGAATCCCGTGCGCAGGTCATGCGCGAGCGGATCGAGTCACGCCAGTCGTTGGTCTTCTGGGAACGGAAGGCACATCCCATTCAGGAATCACTATTTGGAGAAGCGGCATGAGCGCTCCCAAGACACCATGGCGCCATAACCTAGGTGATGGACACCACGCTGCTGCTAGCAGAGACCGGGAAGACGTTCAGGCTGTCGGCCACGCCGGTGTGGGTGCGGCCGGTGGCAGTGGCGTTGTCTGTGGTCCAGCCGGAGGTGGCACCATGAGCCTAGCCGTTGTTCACGAATCCACCGCCGTCAGAGGCATTCGTCTGATCAATGACGTATTCAACGGTCTCTTCCTGATTATTCCAAAGCTCTTCAGCCCGTTGCTCAAATTTCTTCTTGTGAAAGGCGAAGATTGCTTGGTAGTTGCCAGCAATTTCGCTGTTGCCCTTGCCGAGTTCAAGAAGAGCATTTCGCGTGGCCATGCCACGGTAGGTTCGTTGTTTAACGAGAGGCTGGGTAACGCGAACAACAAAGCGTATACCGTCGAAACCGTCTTCTGGCTGCTCAATGATGGAGAAAATGGTGGCGGGTGTCATCGCGTCTCCTTGAATGGTGGAGGAATGCTGGAGGTATCGACGTGAATCGCCTACAAGAACCGCAACGCCCCGGACTTCGCCAACAGAATGGCGAAATCCTTCGCCTGCGCCAGTGCATCTTCAGCACGTGCTGTCGTACTGGGCAAAGGAATCGTCCATGCCGGATCAAACCGGCGCTTGAGATCCGCTATCTCGACCAGATGCACACGCCCCGTGAAAGTGCCGTCGGCTTCTTGCTTTGCTTCGGTCCAAAACCGGTGGTGATTCTCTTCGAAATCCCATTCGTTCGACATGCGCGCCTCCCAAAGATTGGCGAATTTTTCCATAAGCACTGTCGCCTCGCATTAACCATGTTTGGGCAAATCAAATTCGAGGAAACAGTATGACCAAGGAACGCCCCATCCTCTTCAGCGCCACCATAGTGCGAAGCAGCGCCGCCGTGAACTCAACGCGGGTCTTCCAGGCGATCGACGTACTCTTGAGCCCATTGGATGGCCCGCGCCTGAGCGTCCCCATACCTCGCGCAAGACTCAAGCACGTCGGACTCGGCAATCACGTTGTCGCCCCTACTCACCCGGCCCAGGGATTCAAACATTCCGCCTTCCACAGGCTTTGCAAAACCCTCAACTACGTAACCACGGTACTTTTCGATGGACATGGGGAATTCTTCTCCTATCGAAACCTGAGTGCGCTGCAATTCAACGGCTGCCATATCAAGCCTAGTATGCAACGCCATGTCGCGCTGACCGTGCGCCGTTCTTACCACACCCTCTTTAGCGGGGTATCAACATGGAGGGCCAGGACGTGAGCGAAAACACCAAAATTGAGTGGACCGATGCCACCTTCAATCCATGGATCGGCTGCGCCAAGGTCTCGCCCGCATGCGACCACTGCTATGCGGAGGTGTCGACGCCGGCCCGTGCGCTGGGCGTGACCTGGGGCGCCAAAGAAGACCGGCACCGCACGTCCGCCGCCAACTGGAAGCTGCCGCTACGCTGGAATGCGCAGCACGACGAGTTCTTCGCCGCGCATGGGCGCCGCCGGCGCGTCTTCTGCGCCAGCCTGGCAGATGTGTTCGATAACGCCGTCAGTGCGCAATGGCGCTTTGACCTGCTCCGGTTGATCATCGAGACGCCCAACTTGGATTGGCTGCTGCTGACGAAGCGCATCGGCAACGCTGCGGAGATGCTGGAGCAGGCCATGCGCGCGCTCACAGTTGGCCGCGAGGGATGGCGCGACAACTACCTGCCCAACGTCTGGATCGGCGCCACGGTCTGCAACCAGGAGGAGGCCGACCGCGACATCCCGAAGCTGCTGGCGGTGCCGGCGCGCGTACGATTCCTCAGCATGGAGCCGCTGCTGGGGCCAGTGGATCTGACCGCAGTCCAGTACACGACGAGTCCCGGCTACTTCGGCGACGCGCTGCGGTGGCACCACCAGCCGCACTGCAGCCGCAACGAACGCTATCCGGGAGTCGACTGGGTGATCGTCGGCGGCGAGAGCGGCCCCGGCGCGCGCCCGATGCATCCGGATTGGGCGCGGAGCCTGCGCGATCAGTGCACGGCGGCTGGCGTGCCGTTCCTATTCAAGCAATGGGGCGAGCACGCGATGAACTACGACCGCGACCGAGACGACCCTGATTGGCGGCGCTGCGCGGAGATGGACCGGAAGACGGGTCGCTGGATCAACCTAGCCGGCGGCCACGGCTTCCACGGCGAGCGCGTTCACTATGCCGAGAGGATCGGCAAGAAGGCCGCCGGCCGCCTGCTCGACGGCGTGCAGCACGATGGTTACCCGGGGAGCGCGTCGTGAAAACGAGAACCGCGCTACTGAGCCGGCAGTCCCTCGAAATCGAACTCGGCAAAGATCTTCGCGTCCGTTGCCGCCACAACCCCTCTCGCAGCGATGGGCCCAGCAATATAAATTCCGCTGGCCTTCTCAGGTTCGACCCCCGGCGGATAAAAGTGGACGTACATCTCTTTGGTGTACTCCGGATGCTCTCGCATGCGTTCGTTCACCATCTCGATATATTCAACTCGCGTGAGACTCGGTTTAGCAGCCATGCGCAACTCCGGTTGGTCTTTCTAAATCCTAGCATGGCCAAACGACGCCCCGCCCTCTTTACCAGCGCGACGGGGGTTGCGTAATGGGCTACCTCAACCCGCTGCTGAAACTCCCCGCAGCGAAGAAGCTCATGAGCCTTCCTCCGGAACAGCGGCGCGCGGTTAGCGCGGTCTTCCGGGAACTTCGCGAAGAGGCAAACATGGAAGCCGAACAGGCCTGGCGTCGTCGCAAAGGCCCGATGGCGGCCTATTGGCGCGCCGTCTCCACCTACGCCCGCCACCTGGCGCACGCGTTAGAGCAATCCGGGAGGAACTAGCATGAAGCACCTGACCACCCAGACCCTCGACGGCGAAGCAGGCTGCATCCTCTCCGACTGTGAGCAGTACCGCTACCGCCTCTGGCGCGAGTGGGATCGCAGCCGGTCGGCCCTAGGCTTCATCATGCTCAACCCGTCGACCGCAGACCACCAGGTCAACGACCCGACGATCACCCGCTGCCTGCAGCGCGCGCTGGCCGGGCGCTATGGCCGCCTGGAAGTGGTGAATCTGTTCCCGCTGCGCTCGACTGACCCGGACGGCCTGCTGGCCCATCCGGCACCGCTGGGCGACCGGGCTGACCGGAACGACGGCGCGATCATGGACGCGCTTGATCGCTGCTCGCTCGTGATCTGCGCCTGGGGCGCACACAAGGCGGCGCCGGTACGCGCGGCGGAGGTGCTGCGCATCATCCGCATGTGTGGGCGCGGCCCCTTGCTCTACCAGCTCGGGCTAAATCAGGACGGCAGTCCAAAGCATCCCCTCTATATCGCGGCCAGGGTCCGGCCGCAGCCATTCATGCCATAGACCATCAAACACCAACCACATGGGTAAATCGCATTTACCCATGTGATGAGTAGAAATAGGAAAGCAGTGGAAGTCGCCGCAAAACGAATCATCGAATTGACCCGCCAGGCTTGGCGGATTGGAGACCGAGGTGAGCACGTATCTCACGGTGAATGAACTCGCCGAACTCGTTGGCTGCCAGCCTCGCAGCCACACCTGCATGAAGCGCTGGCTCAAGAAACACGGCTGGCCGTTCGCGGTGAACATCGCCGGCGTGCCGCAGGTGAGCCGCGCATATTTCCAGGCGCGCCTCTCCGGCCTTGCGTCGGCCACCGGCACCGACGAACCTGAACAAGAACCCAACTTTGAAGCGCTAGCCGCATGATTTCGAGACGCAAGACACCTGACGGCCTGCCCTTCCGGCTCTACCGCCGCGAGGGCAAGTTCAAGGTCAGCTATGGCTACAAGCTGCCCGACGGGAAATGGGCCTTCCGCCTGTCCGCGCAGAGGAACAACGCCGAGGCCGTGGCCGAGATCGATCGCGAGGCGCGCCGGCGCGCAGACGAGCTGAACGGTGATGCTGTCTTGGCGGGCACCACTCAGGCTCTTTTCGATGCCTACTTCAGCTGGCAAGAAGGGCTGCCCGAGGCGGACGAAAGGAAGAAGGCCGCGGTAACGCTGACCGAGAACCGGGTCGAGGCCAAGACCGTTTGCAAGGTGTTCGGCAAGGTGAAGCCGGCGGCGATCAAGCCGCATCACATCTACCGATACCTGGACCTGCGGGCGAAACAGGGGGCACCGGCCAAAGCCAACAAGGAAGTCGCTCTGCTGTCGGCCACGCTCGAGTATGGGCGCCGGCTAGGCGAACTGGAGAGGAACCCGTGCACCGGCATCAAGTACAACCCGACCAAGCCGCGGCAGAAGTACGTGAGGCCAGAAGAAGTGGCGCTGGCCGTCGAGATCGCGCGGGTGCGCGGCGGCAGCTACCTGATCCTCGCCCTGTGCGTGCAGACGGCCTACCTGACGGTCAGCCGGCCGGAGGAGATGCGCAGCCTTGTGCGCCAGGCCATCACGCCTGACGGCCTGCTGGTGCCCGTAGGCAAGCGCAAGGCCGGGCAGATGCAACGGACCAAGGTCGTACGCTGGTCCCCGGCTTTGCGCCATGCAGTCGACGAAGCCCTGGCGCTCCAGCGCACGGCGAGCGTCTACGTGTTCGGCAACACCTCCGGCCAGGTGTACAGCCGCAGCGGCTGGAACACGATCTGGAAACGCCTGATGGGGTACTGTGGAAAGGCCGCGGAAGAGCGTGGTGTCATGTTCAGCAGCTTCACGCTGGCGGACATGCGACCCAGCGCGGTGACCGATCGGATGGAGGAAGGCGACGACCGGATTACGGATGCCACCGGCCACGCCGACGGCAAGATGGTGGCCAAAATCTACGACCGGCGGCGGGTCAGAAAAGTGCGGCCGACAGCCTGAATTTGTTGGAACTTGACGAAAATGACCACGAAGCGACGCGGGTTTCAGGGTGGGTCAAATTCCAATGAAACAACCTAACCCATTGATTTCAATGAAAATTGAACAAGGATTGTGATTCCTGTCGTCGTGGGTTCGAGTCCCATCAGCCACCCCAAGAATTTGCTTTACAAAACAGCGACTTAGCCAAGTCGCTGTTTTTGTTTGTGCGCCCCAAAGCGGCGTTCTATTCCCACCATATTCCCACGGTGGGAATACTCTGCATCCTCGTCCTCACGCCCGCACCGTCAGTCCTCCCACGCGCTCACGCTGCACCGCGTCGAATACATCACGTCAACCGATCGCCAACGCACTGTATATCCATACAGTTAACTCAACTACCCACGCTCGGCTTAGAACGGCTCTTATACTGGATATCCATACAGTCCCATGAAAGCCGATATGCTCCCCTTCGCCGCCATTGAAAAAGCCATCGTCGATGCATTGCCGCCAATCGTTTCCCGCCATCGCGAAGCAGGACTCCTGACCTGGCGCCTCCTGCATCAAATCGAAGAAGAAGTGTTCGCCGCGATAGGGGTAAGCGGGCGCTACGATCCAATGATTCTCCGAATGCTCAAATCGTCACCCTCCATGGGATACCCGAAGGACGATAGGATCGCCGACGTCAGCAAACATGAGGTGTGCCCGGTAGCTTTCAGTGCTGTCATGGCCGCATGGCAACATGTCCACTAAGCCATCCCCGGCCGGCTACCAGCCGGAAACCATCTTCCTGGAATCCGAGTTTCTGCCTGGTGACGTCGCCGAGATGCGCCTGCACTGCGAGAGCGTTACCGTAACACCTGACGCTGTGACCGTCCAAGGCATTGAGACGCGGCACATCCAGGCAATGGTCTGGCTCGCGGAGTACTTGTCGTTCGACGCCGATGGGCAGCACCATCGGTTCAGAGTGGCCCGGCCGGTCACGAAGCCTCCACTGCGGGCTCGCTTCCCCCGGGTCTGATGCGCCATGCATCCCCGAGACGTCCCCCGGGACTGGGCACGAGGCCTCAACGATCCTGCACCGCGGCAGGCCAACCCTCGATACCCGCCGGCGCTCACCGAAGCGGAGATGCGCGCCATGTACGAGAGCAACCGGACGCCTGAGGTCCGTCGGCTATTGTGGGAAGTGGCGCGACTGCAGGCGCTGGCCCGGCGCGCCAACCAGTTCGCCTCTTGCTTCCCGCTGTACGATAGCCAACTGACCGCGACAGCCTTCCACATCATCCTTGCTGCGCTGCGTCGGGATCTGGAAAAGGAATCGTGGCTGGTGGACGACGCGGCCAGGCAGGAAGAGATCTTCGACAGAGCGCCACCGATGTCGAAGCGCGAGGCGCGCCGCCGGCGTAACGGATAGGAGAGCTGCTGCGCGATGTCTATGGCGCGCAGCTTCATGCGGCCCTACCCGGCCGAGCTGATGGATGCGGAACCGGCGCCTCCCAGCGCGCCTGTTGCGCCTAACCTTGTGTGCGCCGCGCCACAATCGACCGGTTGACGCTTGCCTGGTTGTCGCGCATTTGAGATACTTCATGCGCCGATTCGTCGGCGGCTCGCCGCAAAACGTAACCCCTCGAAGGTATGTGATGCAATGGCGGGCCTTTTTGCATTCAGCCCTTGCCTGCCGGCGCCTCCGCCGCGAAGAGCAATCGAGCGATCTGTTCCACGAGATCGGGGGGCGCACGGTAGATCGTCGATAGGGTTCGCATCCGTTGCACTTCCTGTTCTATCTCATCCTGCGTGCGTGCAGTCGCCAGCGTTGCTGCGAGCCGCATGCGCTCGCCAAGCAAATCCACCAGTTCTGCATCAAGCGATGCGATCATCTCTGTGGTGGTGGGCAGGGACAACTATCACCTCAAAATAAAATGTGGCAACCAATGTTGCCACTCTAGCACCAATTGTGCGCCAAAAAATCAATCGTGATTTCTTGGGCACTTAACACCGGTTCAGCATTTGAGCCCACGAAGACCGCCATCGCAAGCGGTGCCGCTTCCAACCCAAGTTAAATTGCTCCCGCTTGCACCAGAAACGGGGGTCAGAACCAAAGCCTCTGCCGTGCCAGTGGAATCCGTTGCCTCTAGCGTCGCAGTGATGACACCGTTGGTAATCGACGCAATGGCCGTAACATACTTCGGAAGCGGGTCCGCCGCGGTACCCGCTGGAATCGCGGGAATGTTGTTCGTACCAGCACTGCATCCCGTAACCGTACCGAGTTCCTGAGAGCACATCGCGATGGCGGCCGTGAAACTACCAAGTGCACTGAAGGCGCCTTGAGCTTTGCTTCGCTGCGAATAATCTTGATATTGGGGGAGCGCGATCGCCGTCAGAATCCCGATAATTGCCACCACGATCATTAACTCGATCAGCGTGAAGCCCTTACTGGATTGCGTGAATGCATGATGACGTATTAGTTGCATGTCGCGCTCCCGGTACTATCTAGCTCAGAGCAGGATCAGCACTTAAGACCGCGCTTGCCTGTGTCGCACGCAGTTCCGGTTGCGACCCAAGTTACGTTAGTCGCAGAAACCGTAGGGGTCAAAACCAGGCCGTCCGCARCACCAGCAGAATCGGTAGCCTCCAGCGTAGCCGTGATGACGCCATTGGTCACCGATGCAATGGCCGTGACATACTTAGGCAGCGGGTCCGCCGCAGTGCCGGCCGGAATCGCAGGAATGTTGTTCGTTCCGGCATTGCACCCCGTAACCGTACCGATCTCCTGTGAGCACATCGCGATGGCCATTTTGAAACTTTCCAACCCGGCTAGAGCGCCATTAGCCTTGCTTCGTTGCGTATAGTCCTGATACTGAGGAATTGCGATTGCGGCCAAGATACCGATGATCGCGACCACGATCATCAGTTCGATCAGCGTGAAGCCCTTCTGTACCCGTTTTTTCATTCCCATCCGCGCTGCTTTCATGATTGACCCCTTTATGTTTGGACAGCGTATGTGCTGTACTGAACCAATACGCAAGCTGCGTGCCAGTGCGCAAAGTGCCACATTCAATGGAATATGTGACAGATCTTGTCACCTGTAACCAAATGTGTCGCCGTGTGCGTGACAGAATTTGTCAGCCTGGTGACGAATTCCGGCATGCGCAGTAAGGCACTTTTATGTCAGATAGTATCTGGTTTAATATCGCGCCCTGGCCGAGCTAGATCAGAGCGACCTCGGCCTCCCGCCGCCGCACTAGGCCCCGCAGCACGCGCCCGCCGCCGCGGACCCACTTGCGGAACTCAGCCGGCACATCGTCCCACCGTCCCGCGTTGACCCGCCTGCGGAGCGTGCTCGCGCGCAGGTTGCCGGCGCCGAGGTTGAAGGCGAAGTCGATGAGCGCGGCCAGGCGCTCCGGCGTATCGACCCCCTGGCACAGTTTCAGCACGGCCGGCAGGTAGACGCGCCGCACCATGTCCAGCAGCATCACCTCGGCGGTGGCCCGCGTGATCGCGGGGTCGCTGAGCGTCACCCGGCGCCCGTCCAGGTAGTAGGTCGCCCCGTACCCGATCGTCGGCACGCCGGCCGGGCACAGGTAGGGGCGCAGGTACAGTCCCTCGAAGCGCCGGGCGAGCGCCGCGGCGACCTTGACTGCCAGCGCGCGGAACTCGGCGCCCGTCATCACTTGCCCCGCTTGAACAGCGCGCGGTCGGCCAGGTAGATACCGAGCGCTGCGCCGCACACCGACCAGCCGTTCTCGTCCAGCTTCCACCACTCGAAGTAATTGCCCGAGATCATGAGAACCGACCAGGTGGCCACCGCCGGCCGGATGCAGGCGTTCCACGCATCAACCCAGGCCACGCCGATCGCGCGCCCGGTTGATTTGACCGCTTCGAGCCAGCCGTTAGCTTCGATCTTCCCTAGATCGGCTTCCGCCTGCACCGCGATCGTCTTCACACCGAGATCCGCCTGAACTTTGATCGCCTCCATGTTGCGTGCGTGCTGCGCCGCGTCTAGCTCGCCCTGCAGGCGCATGCGATCGAGCTCCTGCTGGTGTTCCTGTCGCGCGGTAAGCCATGAGCTCACCTCGCCCCAAATCATGCGGAATACCGATCCGCCGAGAAACGATACGATTGCCGATAGCATGTGCCCTCCTTTCAGGTTTCAGGTCTTTCCGGAGTGCACCGTACCGCCTCCCGGTATTACCTCGCCTGCGGGGCAATTGCGCTATCGCCTCAGACATCAATGAGTGTGATGGGGAGGCTTGGGGCGGGCCCCTCAATGACCCCGTTGCGAAAGAACACATGGTCGTTGACTGCCGCGTTGCCGCGGGCCTGCGCAACTCCGCCGCCGGGCATGGTGATCGTCGCCACCCCATTGCTCACAGCCGCGACGGTACCGACCTGCAGCGGTGGATCGGGCAGCAGCCCGAGCAGAACCTTGTACGGGTTACGCAACATGAGTTTCGACTCCAATGGTTTGCCACATTTCCGGCATGCCGGCTTCAATCGCGGTGCTGCGCACGATGCCGATGCGGGTCGTGCCGCCATCCACATACCGGACGAACTTGCCCGGCTGGATCACGCCCGTCTCAGCGAGCACCGGCAAGCGCAGCGCCAGATGCGCCTGGCGTCCGGTGTCGGCGAGAACAGAGAGCCCCCGCTGGCGCGCGGCGTCGGCATGTGTGATGAGCGCATCGGTGATCATCGGGGCGAGGATGCTTCCATCGGTGCCGGCGCGCGTCACCTGGCCCAGCACGCCCTGCCCCTCACCAGTCGCGAACACGCGGTTGTAGCGCGGACGTTCCAGCCACTCGATACCCTCGCGCGTCGTCACGTCGGACGGCAATTCGAAGTCCGGCGTCAGCGAGTCCCAGTTCCAGGGAGCGGTCGGATAGCGCGCAAGCACGTTCAACTGCTTCTGCGTCGGGTGCGGCTGGATGTATCCGCCCGCGGCGCCGGCAATCGTGTTCAGCGCCGTGATGTAGGTGCCCTGATGCGCCCAGGCGCCGGCCGGAACTAGCCAGTCGGTCAGCCCCCAGTTGACGGCCCAGCCGATGCTCGCGCCATTGATGGTGAGCGCATCGTTCATCAGTTGCTGCGCGGTGCGCGCCTGCGCGTTGCCGAAGTTCAGGATAGGGGCATAGGGCGCGCCAAGCATCGCAGATTTGCCCTTCCCGCTCACGCGGATCACGGCCTGTCCGAAGGAACGATCGCGGCTGATATTCTCTGCGAGCACGCGATACGCAGTGCCATTGATGACCGCCTCAAGCTCGACCGGTGTGCCGTCCGAGCCGGGCTCAATTGCATCCTGCGCGGCGGCCGGCAGCGCCGCATTGAAGCCCCACGTCCAGGAGTCGGCATCAATGCTCAGCGACAGCGAGAACGTCGGCAACTCGACGTTGCCGTCTACGCGGCGCAACAGCACATTGTTTATCACGATATAGACCCTCTTTACGGGAACGATGACGGTGCCCGGTTGCTCAGGCTCGGCCTCTTTGCACGGATACTTGGCAAAATTAAGGCGGATGTCGTTGCCTGCATAGTCCAGCCACGGGCAGATGAAGTTCAGCGCTCCGCTGCCGGTGTATGGCGGGGTGACCGGCGGCGTGATCGGGGGCACTTCCTTGCCGAACGGCGCCCACTTTGCGGACTCCCAGGGGAGTTTGGTCGTGCGGTGGCGGATCACGGCCGGACCGGCTGGCAGTCCATGCACCCGACTCTGCGGTTTGGCCTCCTCGTAGCGTGCCGTCTTGGCGACCTTGATGTGCGGCGGGTACTCAAACGTGTCGCCGGTCAGCCGGCTCGTTGGCGTCGCATATTCGTAGACCACCTTCGGCGCGCGGCGCAGCCGGCTAGGGTACTGCCACAGCGAGGCCCGGCAATTGGTCAGCGCGGTGGCTGCCTCATAAACCTGACCCGTGGCCGACCGCCGCCTCGATGCTTGCTTGTAGACCATCGCCGAGCGGCTACGCACATGCACCGGCACCGACCACGGCAAGGCGCTGGCCGGCTTCAGGTTGGCAGCCTGCTCGAAGGCCGAGGACTTGGAGGGCGAGTTAGGCTTCGCCATCTCGTAGGCCGGCGAGGTGGCATTCGATGGCCCCCGAAAGACGTTGTTGGCGTAGTTGACCTGAACGTGTAGCGTCTGCACTGTGTGCAGCGTCATCGTCAGCGCGGCGGTGACTGGGTGAGCCTTCTCGGCATCACCGATGATGTGGAGGGTGGGCGCGCTCTTGACGAGCCGAACCACGGCGGTGGTGGGTACCCCGTCAGGGTTCAGCGTGAAGTTAAGGTCTACATGGTTCCCCGCAGGCGGGGTGTATGCCTTATGGAAATTCAGGTCATTGGCGCTCATGCCTGTGCTCACGCCTCAACCAGCGATGCCACCGACGCGGAGATATCGCCACCCTCGTAGAGTTGGACCGTGGGGGTACCGGCCGCCGCCAATTGTACTTCCCCTGTTCCTCCCGAGGCAGTGACATCCAGATCCGCGACGAACGTGCCATCCGAGGCCACGATGCGCCCCCAGGCCGCCGTGCCGGTCTTCAGCGCCAACTGCGAAGCTCCAAGTAACAGCGGCAGGGTGGTGCCCGAGATCGTGCCCGCCGAGGGGTATGCAAACGGCAGCGCCGCCAGCTTGTTCTGCGAGGTGATGGCGGCCCCGGTGGCCGGGCGCGTGCCGTCATAGATGTTCAACACGCCGGCCGCACCGCCGCCGTCAATGGCGCGGGTCAGGGCCTTGAGACGATCAGCAATGACCGTCGTCGAGAACGCGAGCGTCATAGGAACTCCTCGGCAAATTGCAGCATGGCGGGCGGCCCACTGGGAATGTACTTGCGCAGCGCCACCCAGTCGATCAGCGAGACGTAGCCGGATTGACTGCTCTTGCCTCGGTATATCGCCAGGTTGGCATTGCCGGTGCCGGCGCCACTATGGGTCATCACGGTCTGGTTGTTGATCTGCAAAGCCACCGATCCATCGGACCCCCGACCCAGGGCAATACGCCCGGCTTGAGCAGTGGGCGTAGGAACTCCGCTGGTGGCTGAACCACCACCGACCGTAGGGGTAAAGCGCCCGTTGGTGTTGGTGGTGGCCTCGCCGCCAATCGCCAGCCGTGAGCCTGTCTGATAGTCTCCCACGTTCTCCAGTGTCGCCACCGTGTTGAGCGCTCCAGTGCCACTGACGAAACCGAACTGGTTCTGCACCGCGCCGGCCGTGGAGTTGTAGCCAAACTGTGTGTAGACCGCCAGCGCCTCAAGCCCGGCCGCGAACGCGGTGACCGAGCGCACTCCACCCTCGGTACTGCTGGCCTGCAGCGACCAGGCGCTGTTGGTGAACACGCCCGTGCTGGTGCTGATGCCGGAGTCCACCTGCCATTTGGAGCTGTCGTAGGCGGCGAAGTCGTCGAACAGTGTCCACGGAAGCCCTGCGCCGCTGCTGGTCTTGGTCTGCGTTAGTCCCCGGTTGTACTGCACGTAGATATCCACCGGTCCGGCGTCGAGGTCGCCAGGAAGCTTGACCCAGTAATAGGCCACGCGGTCCGGGGCCGTGCCGTACACCCCCTCCATCCAGAAGTCCAGCTGGTTGCCAGAGGTGTCGGTGAACACGATGTCCGTCACATCGTCGCGCGTGCGCGGCATGTAGCGGACCGGGCAGATCACGTCGGCGTTCGTCACCGCCTGGGCCGTGGCTACGCCGTTGGGCGTGCTCTCCCCCACGCGAATCAGCGCCGGGTAATTGGTGCTCAGCCCGGTGCCGCCGGCCTTGAAACGCAGCTTGCGCCGGGCCGGGCGGAAGGCAGCGGGTGCGGTGGTCGCCGGCGTGATCAGGTCCTGCACCACAGCGTTGTAGATCTGCTGATAATCGCGGCCGATCACCATGTAGTTGCGGTTGCCATCGATGTTGGCGAAGCTGTAGTTGCCACTGGCGTCGCTCCAAGCGGAGCGGATCACCAGCATGGACTTCAGATCAATCAGAAAGACCCGGCGCACCGCCGCCACGGTGTTGATCGTGACCTTGCCGGACACGCTGGCGGTGCCACCCCAGGTGTAATCCAGCAGCCGGCTGCTGCCATAGGGGATGGCCGGCCCTTTGCGGCTGACGACAGGGGTCACCAGCCCCTGTGCCATCACCGTACGGCTGCCGCGCAGCACGCCCAAGGCAGCCGAGGGCACCGTCGTCAGGGCTAGCGGGTCGAACAGGGCGGTGTACCTACCTACGCCCTTGGTCACACGAATACCATCCAGGTATCCGTTCCACATGCTGGCGGCCCCGCCGTTGGCGCCAACCCGTACTGGATTCGTGTTCAGAGTAACCGCAGTGTTGGACAGCGCAGCGGTGGCTACCGGGGCGCCATTGACGTACATCGTCAGCGTCAGCCCGATCTTGCACACGGCAATGTGGTGCCACTGCTGCACATTCAGCGTTGGGCTCTGTACCGTGACCTGACTACCCGCACTGTTGTACGAATGGGCAAAGATAATCACCTGTGTGCCGTTGGAGCGGTACATCGTCAGCCAGCCCGCCGTTCCGCTGCTGTTCTTGGAGATGATGTCGCTTTCACCGGTGAGGGTGCTGCTCATCCAGATCCAGGCCTCTACCGTGTAATCCCCGGTGCCCACGTCGAAGTCTGAGCTGCTGGCGAGGCTCAGGTAGTCCGTGCTGCCATTCAGCAGCAGCGACGAACCTCCCAACACGGCCTGCACCGTGCTCAGCTTGGGCGCGCCATTGAGCGTCACCGTGTGGCCGGCCTGGTCGGTGATGGTGGTCGAGGCGTTGTCGCCATCCATGCGCAGGTCGAGCACCACATTGGCCGCATAGGCGTCAACCGGATAAGGGTCGAAGGCGGTGGCAGCCGGGGTGAATGCGGCCGTGTAGCGCGCCACCCCCTTGGTGACCCTCACCTCGTCGTAGTACGCCTCCAGCCAAGTAGCGGCTGCCGCTAGGTTGGACTGACCCAGCACCACCGGCAACCCGAGCGTGCAATTGATTGCACCGGAGAACGTGGCACTGCCCTTGGCCACGCCGCCGACCCACACCTGCAAGGCGGTGCCTTGACGGGTCAATGCCACATGGGCGAAGGCGCCAGTCGGCAGGTCGCCCGAGGCACCCGTGATCACCTGCGTGCCATTGAGTGACACGTTCACCTCGCCGTTGGCGCCGCGCCAGATCAGCCAGTCGGTGTTGGCGCCACTACTGTCCCAGCGCCCGATGATCGCGCCGCCATCGGCGCCCTGCGACACCGGCCAAACGAAGGCCTCAACGGTGAGATCCCCACTGCCAAAGTTGAACTGCGGCGCGTTGCCCAGCAGTCCATAGTTGCCATTGGTATTGCCAGTCTTCAGCGAGGCCGAGCCGAACTGCTTTTGGGTCGTACTGATCACCGCTGTGCCCTTGCAGGCTAGGGCGCTCTGCCAGCGCGAGCTATCGGGGGACGAGGTGGCGGCGTTGGCCCCATCACAATGTAGCAGTGCCGACAAATTGGCGGCGTATTGATCAGACATGTGTGCTCCTTAGCGCCATGGGCCGGTAATGTCGAGCACCGAATAGCCCGAAGGGGAAAAACCAGGCCCACCATGGCGCAGCACCATGCCCGTGCGCCCCGGTACGTCTGGCATGCTGGCGTAACGGTCTCGGTGGTTGATGCCGGAAAGGGTCAGGTCTTGCGGGCAGTGATAATAGCCGGGGTAGCGTCYGCGCAGGCCTTGTCCCGAAACCACCATGTGCGCGTGGGTCAGCAACAGCGCATTGTCGGCACTATTGGGGAACTTCAGCATCGACGAGGAATAACTCGCAGTTCCAGATGCGGCGCCAGAGCCAACGACCCACACCATGCCGCCCACGCGCTGTGTTTTGATCGCCCCCGGTTGTCCGTAGGAGGGCCTCGGCATATAAGGCTGAGCCGTGACGCTGCTATAAGACAGGCACTGGTCACTGGATGCCCCTCCGTAGGCCACCTGGCTGGAGTTCTGCGCGCTCAGCGTCGCACACCACAGATCGGCCGAGTTGTAGCTCAGCATGTCGCCAAAGGCCCACATCAGCCCGGCGAACGTGATGTCGGTCTCCACCCACAGGTAGAACAGGCGCTCATCCCCGACCAGAATCCAGTTGCGGGCCGTGCTAGTGGTCTGGAAGGACTTGCCGGCGTACTGGCCTCCGCTCAGCTGCGCGGCAGTCGGGAACGCTCCGCTCCCGGTATTGATGTCGGTCATGCTCTCGTAGCCGACTACCCGCGCATCGGTGGTGCCGGTGTCATCGACCCGCAGCAGCATGCCGTATGAGCCAGCATCGGTCGAGGTGTAGGCGGCCAGGTTGGTGCCGGAAAACGGCTTGGCCCAGCCCAACGGGCTGACCTTGGCAGTGATGCTGCCGGTGGCGGTTTGGTCCGAGATACCGGTGGTGGCGAAGGTCACCTGAGTGGTGCTGACCGTCAGCACCTTCTTGTCGCCATTCAGCCCACTCGGGGTCGCGCCGGCGATCAGCGCCATGCTGCCGACTTCGAAGCTATGGCCGGCGTTGATGGTCACGGTTGCCACGTTGCTGGCCACTACCAGTGAATCGACGGACTTCAGCCCCCAGCCATTGAGCAGGCAGCCATCCAACACGCCGATCAGCGCCCCTGCCAAGCCGGACATCACCGGGTGGCCGCCGCCAGCGGCGTAGCTGCTATACAGTTTCACTGCCATTTAGGTTCTCCTTAGCGCCACGGGCCGAACAGGTCGAACAGCGAGCAGCCGGCGTAGGCGGTTTGTCCGGGATTGCCACTGCGCACCGCCAGCAACGTCTTGCCTGGCAAGGTATCCACCCCGGTCACCAGGTCGAGGTGGTTATAGGYGAGGTTGGAGCCGGCAATCGGCAGGTGGTACAGGCCTGGGCAGGTGCCCCGCAGGCCCTTGACCGCGCCCGTCTGCTCAAGCACATAGACGGGAGTGACAAGCACCGCGCCGTCGATGGGGTTAGGAAAATTGGGCAGCGTACCGCTGGCATAGGAGGTGCTGCCGGAATAGTCATTACCCCAGTTCATAGCCCCAGTACGGAACGTCTGAATAGCGCCCCCCAGCTGCGAGTTCAGCCTCGGAAGGTACCCACTGCCGGCTCCCGGCCCGGCGCTGCCCATGCAGTAGAAGATGACCCCAGAACCGTAGCTGGTGTAGTCCGAGAGGGGGCCAACTGCAAGGCAGTTGTACTGGTCCACACTGCCTTGCGGCAGGATATCTCCGAAGAAGTAGATGATGCTGCCATTGATTGGGTTAGAGGTGTTAGGGGCCACCGCCAGGTAGAAACAGCGCTCGTCGCCAATCAGAAACCAGTTACGCGATACGGTATCCAGCCCCGTGGACTTCCCCCAATACAAGCCGCCACTCAGCTGGGCGTTGGTGGGAAACACTCCCGTGTAGGTATTGATGTCGGTCATCGCCTCGCAGCCGACTACACGCGCATGGCGGGCGGTCAAGACCCCAGTATCGTCCACGCGCATCAGCATGCCGGTGGAGAGGGGGTCGCTGGGCTTGTAGGCCCCCATGTTGGTGGCCGAGAACGGCTTGGTCCACCCAAGGGGGGTCACTTTGGCCGTGATCGTGCCGGTGGCTGTCTGATCCGAGATGCCGGTCGTGGTGAACTTGAAGGCCGTGGCCGACAGCACGGTGATGCGCACGTCCCCATTCAACCCGGCCGGCGTGGCGCCGGCCACGGTCACCACCTGATTGGTGAAGTAGCCGTGGCCGGCTGACACCGTGCAGGTGGCGACGTTGGTCGCTACCACCAGTTGGTCGAGCGTCTTCTGACCGTAGCCGTTGACCAGCACCGCATCCAGCAGGGTGATCATCGAGCCAGGGTTGCCGTACAGGACCGGTGCCGAGGCCGATGCGCTATTGAAATTCTTGACCGAAGTTGGCGTGCCCATGTCGTTCCTTATGCGTTCACGTCGCCACGGATTTGCAAACGGAAGGCGTCACTGGCCCCGCTTGCACTTGATTGCAACACCGTGCGCGCCAGCCACAGCGGGTAGTTGGCGCCGGCGGTGTTGTAGCGCAGCACGTTGCCGGCCGCCCAACCGCCACCCCAACCCAGCGCCTTGATCGTGAAGTAGGGCTGACCGGTCGCCGGATTGGTCGGCGCGCAGTCGGTGTTGATATTGCCGATCGCCACCTGGCCCACAGACTCGCCGATCACACGGAAGTTGATCGTGTCTGTGAAGACCAGCGCCCAGCGCTCCTGGATGCACGACTTGTCCGTCAGCACCAGCGGGTAGCTCGCGAAGTTGTAGGTCGAGGACGGTGAACCGCCTGACGCCGAATCTGCAAAGACATTCGCCCAAGTGGTTTGCGTAAATGACAGCGACAGCCGCGCCTGCAGATCGCCCATGATGAGCGCAGACGAAACTCGGGTTTCGTTGGCGGGATACGCATGCGTCAACTGCCGCGATAGAGTCAGCTTGCCCGTGATCTGCACATCGGTCAGCAGGCCCATGTCCTCCACGCGGTTCTCTACATAGATCGGCGCGGTCATGCCGGCCGTGCTGACGGTGGGCCCGAAGGTCAGAGTGCCGGCATCAAGGTCCGTGGCGTACATCGTCGGGTCCATCACGACCGGATTGGGCGTACTGCTGTCGATTACCCGCATCGCTGCCACGCGCACGCGGCCGACGTTCACCACCAGGGTGTTGCTCGGCGTCGTCGCTTGCTTGGCGGTGTGGTGCACCACGGCGACGTAGCCCTTCTGGAAGATCGGCACCCGGCCATCGGTCGGCAAGCGTACCGGGTCCAGGCCGAGGATCGAGCTGTCCAGCGGCAGGTACGAGTACGCGACCGCGTTGAAGACGATGGTGCTGGCAAACACCGGGTACGGCTTCATGATCTTGCCCTGCGCGTTCACCGCGCTGGCGTTATACCAGATGGCCGACTCATTGCCCGCCGCCGTCACCATCGTCCCGAAGCGCAAGTTCACCACGCCGGTCTGGTAGTTGACCGTACCAAACACGTTGGTGCCAGAGATCCAGCCCGACGAGTCAGCGGTCACCGTCACCGTGCCGCCCGTGACCGGGCTGAACTGGATCTGCAGACTGCTCGGCACCACAGGGGCGGCCGGGATGCGGAAGGTGGCGAAGTCCACCGGCTGGCCGCCCTGGGTGGTCAGCATTGACAGCAGCGAGATCGAGTTGGCGCCACCAGAGTTGAACGTGGTGATGGTCGCGTCGCCGGTGCTGTAGTTGATCGTGCCCGCCGCCGTGCCTGCGTTGGTGGTCGAGTTGAAATCGCAGTACAGCGTACCGTTCTGGTCGTAGTAGGTCTTGCCGCCCCAGGAGAACAGCACCGAGCCCGGCACGATGGCCTCGGCATACAGGTACATCAGCTTCAGGTTCCACGAAGCCATGGTCACCGTCTGCGTCTGCGCGCTGCCCGCGTCGGTCAGGTACTCGACATCGACCGTGCCGGTGGTGTCGTTCGGGTAGGTCGCGGCCGCATCGTAATACTGGATGCCCTGCAGCGTGTTCTGGTACACCGGCTCGCCGGTTGCCTGCAGGAAGCCGAAGGCGCCGTTGGCCGAGGCCGCCTTCATGTAGCCGATCAGGCGCGAGGCGAACAGCGGCTGCGCGATCTTGACCGTGATGTCCGGGGTGAATGTCACCGTGCCGGCCGAGTAGTTCACCGCGCCGTTGGTCACCGCCGTGGTCGTGCCGTCCGCGTTGTAGCGCTTCAGCACCCCCGAGGCGTCGTCCTGGGCGGTGACGTACGGGTCGGTCTTGAAGTACTGCATCTGCGCCGGGACGTTGCTGATCGTCGAGTAGTCGTTGATCAGCACGTTCCAGGTCACCTTGACCGAGCCGGCTACGATGTTCGTGTCGGGCAGCGCCAGCGACAGCTTGCCGGTGCCGTCACGCGCCGGCGAGGCGAAGTGCTGGGTCTTCTTGGTGCCCAGGTTGTAGTGCAGGGTGAACACCGTGCCGCCTGCCGGGATCGTGTTCGGACGCAAACGCAGCTCGTACTGCCCGTTGATCCAGCGCGAGAAGCCCGTGCCATCGCCGGAGAACGTCTGCGTGGCCTGATTCAACGTGGCGGTGAAGCTGCCGCCGCTCGGGTTCGGCCAGGTGATGCTGACCGTGCTCTGCACCAGTTGCTGACCAGCGGCCGGCGTGATGAAGAAGCCCACGTACGGCGTGTACGGCGTGGTGTTCGAGCGGTTGAACGTGTTGGCCGGCGAGGCCCAGGAGAACAGGATCGAGCTGGCGTCGTCCGGCAGCGCGCCGGTGGTGAGCGTCACCGTGCCGGTCGAGTACACGATGGTGCCAGCGCCCAGCGATGGGTCACTGCCCTTGATCGAGCCCGTGGCGCCGCCACCCACGTCGGTCAGCGTGTACCAGTTGCCTTGCGACATGTACGACACCGACAGCCGGCGCGGGGCCGGCGACGGTACCAGGGTCATCACGAACACGTTGACCCGGTTGGTCTGGTCGATGTCGATGGTGGCGGTGTTCTGCGCCAGGATCGGCACGCCGGCCGGCATCCACGACAGCGTGACGTTGCCGGTGGTGCCAATCGACTGCGTGAGCGTCAACAGGTTGGTGGCGTAGGTCACCGTGCCGACGACCACCCCGGAAGCGGTGATGACGAGATTGCCGGCCCCATCGTCCGACACCGGGCCCAGCGTCAGCGTGCCGGGCTTGATGGCGGTCGGTACGTAGATGGTCTGCGGGTAGGTGCCGGGAATGGTCACCACCTGCGACTGGTTGCTGGTACCGGACTGGATGGTCGGGTTGGTAGTGCCGGCCGCGCTCAGATTCGTCAGCGGCGTCTGCTGCTGCGAGCTGGGTACCAACTGCGAGAAGATCGAAGCGGCCTGTACCGACACGTCGCCCGGGTTGCCCTGCGCGGTCACCGGGGAGATGCCGTAGTAGTTGGCGGCGTTGGCGACCTGCGTGTCGCGGCAGATGCAGCCCGCCGACGAGCCCAGGTCCAGCGGCGAGGGGTCGGGGCCGGTGAACGTGTACAGCAGCTGCGAGCTGATCGTGCAGGTCACCATCACGCCGGTGAACGTTACCTGCGCACCGCCGACCACCACCGTGAACTGGCGCGTCAGGGTCGTCACGGTCTGCACGCGCACGAACTGCGAGAACTCGGTGCCCAGCCCCTCATTCTGGATCAGCACCAGGCTCTGGCCCACCTTGGGCAGGGCGTCGCCCACGCGCAGCAGCAACTGAATCGAGCGCTGGCCGGCGAGCTGGGTGCCCAGCACCTGGCCCGGCCATTTCACGCTCTTGGCGAGGTACGACTGCACGTTATTGGCGGCATCGCTGCGATGGTCGTACCACGACTTGGTAGTGAACATCGTCACCGACACAGCCGGGTCAGTCGGCTCCTTGAGCACAATGGCATGCGAGCCGAGGTAACTGTCCGTGCCGGTCACCTGCACGGAGGGGTATGCCTTGCGCAGCCCAATGCGTCCGTAGACTCGATCCAATTCCGACACGTCGGGGAACAGGTTGTTCGATACCCCGTCCACCACCTCGTTCGCCGTGATCTTGCCGCCACCGTTGTCGGTGTCCAGCAAGACCTCCGACTGCATTAGTTTGATGTCACCCGAGAGGATGGTCATGCGTCAAATCTCCATTAGCCGCAGCGTGACAAGGAACCAGTCGCCATCAACCACGTCGCTGTAATGCACGACGGGCTTGGCTTCGACCCCGGGGCCATCCTGGTGTCGGAAAATCACGGTGCGAGCCTGCCCGCGCAGTGTAAGAGTCATCTGCTGCCCTGCGACTGCGGCCCAATTTCGCAATTGATCCTTCACAGCCCCATTCATCCAGGCACTCCGATCGTCTTCGGGCTCAAGCGTGATGGGGCGGCCGGCGAGCCGCGTGGCGCTGCTGACGATGAGCGCGCCCGTAAGGGTCCGCTGCACGGTCTGCTCGACTGGGTGCCAGTTGTTCTCGTCGGACCAGTACAGGTCCGGATGCAGATCGATGGATGTGGTGCCTACCGCCAGGGTGATGCTCATGCGTTGGACCTCCCGGACAGGCTCTCAAGCTGGCGCATCACGCCCGTGAGGTTGTTTGCATCTGCCTCACTCGCGACGTTGACCGCCGTGCTCTTGCCTCCGATATTGATGTTGACGGTGCGCGTCCCTGTGCCGGGCTGCGCGGTCTTTGAGCCGGAGGTCCCTGCACCCCCCTTCGCCGCGGCGGCCTGCACTGCATCCAGGATCGATTTCGACTGGGTATATGCCGCCGTCACGCTCGTTTGGCTGTCGAGCGTGAACTGGGAGCGGTACTGCTGCATCACCTTGAAATTGAAGTCAGCCGCCTGGAAAGCCGCCTGCGCGGTCTTCAGGTCATCGGCGCCGAGCGTTCCCGCCTTCTGTTTCGCGGCCAGAGACATCAAGCCGTCGTTCTGCGACGCGGTGACCGACCCGTTCGTGTGGCTCTTGATGCGGGATTCCTGTGCCGCTCCATCGATCCGCTGCGAGTTCTCGGCTTCGATATTGCGGTTGCGGATCGCGATGATTTCGTTTTGCAGTTGGCGGATCGCCTGCTCGCCCTGCTGCGCCTCAAGCTGTTTGGCCTGCGCATTGCGGATACGCAGATCGATCTCTGCCTGCTTCTCCGGGGTGAGTTGCCCACTCACGGCGAGCTCGGCGCGCTTCGCCTCGATCTCGGCCAGGGTCGCCTTCGTCTCCGCATCAACCGCTGCCATGTGACTGCGCACCTGCTCGATCTCGATCTGCTTCTGCCGGATGCGCATTTCGGCGGCCTGCCCCACCTGCCCGTAGAGCTGCGCTTCCTGCTCCTGCGTTTTCGCCCATGCCAGGCGTCCGCGGAGGGCGATGCTCGTCTCGACTTCATCCTGGCGCAGAATCGCTACTTTGCGCGCGGCGGCGTTTGCGGTGTCAGCCAGAGCGTCGCGATACAGGCCCTCGGCGAACGCTGCGTTGCGTGCCGCTTCCGCGACAAGGGCATGCGAGCTCGCCGTGTCGGTCTCCTGCGCCCGCATCCGTGTGAGTTCGTTCGCAGCCTCCGCAGCCGCCGCACGCAACGTGTCGAGGTTGGCCGCGTTGTCCTTATACGTCTCAGAGACAAGGTGGCGCGACTGCGCCTCGATCGCCGCGGCATCGGCAGATTGCTTGGCGTGCTCGGCCTCAGCCTGCTTCTTGTCGACCAGGTCCGTGAGCGTCTTGATCTGCTCCTTCTGGTCATCGCGCAGACCACCCGACGCCGCAGCCGCAGCGTTCAGCGACTCCACCTGCGCCTTCAGGTTGTTCACCTCCTGCTGCCGCGCATCGGAGAGGCGCTGCAGTGCCGTGTGATCTGCGTCGGCGGCCTGGGCGGCGGTGCGCCTAAGCTCGATTTCGTTACCGGCCATCGTCGCCAGTTGTACCGCCGCAGCACCCTCGGCCTTCTTGGCTGCTGCCAGCTTCTCGGCAATGACGGTGTTCGCCTCGGCCTGCTTGTTGACTTCCTTGTATGCGGCCTGAATCGTGTACCAGCCTGCTGCGGAGCCAGCCGCCTGCGCGCCGGCCTGCACGGCTGCGGCGCCCGACTGGCCCTGCGCCTGTGCGTGCTCCGTTGCGGCTGCCGTGGCGGCGCGCTGCGCCTGCGCATTGGCATTCACCCCCACCACTGCGGATGCGGCCTGCGTGCCGGTCTGCACTGCTGCGGCGCCGGCCTTCGACTGCGCGGCAGTGGTCTTCTCGCCGACTCCCGCGAGGTCTTGCAGCGCTCGGCCGAACTTCGCCTGCCGCTCGATGAACTGGTCACCCAAGCGCCCCGACTCTTCAAGCGCGCCCTTGAGGTCGCCATGCACGACACCCGCCGTCAGCGTGGCGAGTTGCTTCACACCCGTGAACACGATGTCTAGGGTCGTCGATACACCCATCGCCACGGAGCCGGCAATCACGCCGACTGTGCGCAGGGACACGCCAAGCGCATCCATGGCGCCCGTGTCGCCGATGGTCTGAGCCGCCAGGGTCATCGTGTTCTTCAGGCGAGCCCACGTTGCCTGAAACCCCTGCACATCGTCCGTACCCTTCGCGATGGTCTTCGTGAGGGCGGAAGCGAGTGCCGGCAGCATGTCCGCCGCCATCACCTGTCCGTTCTCCACCATTGACGTCATCTGCTTGACCGTCAGGCCGAGCCCGTCTGCCGCGAGCTTCAGTGCACCGGGGAGCGAATCGCCCAACTGCTGCCGCAGCTCTTCCATCGACACGGTGCCCTTGCTGGCCATCTGCGACAGAGCTTCAAGCGCCAGGGCGGCGCGTTCGCTGCTGAGCCCCATCTGACCCGACATGCGCGTGACCGCAGCGAACACGTCCTCGACGACCTTTGCGGAGATCCCCGCCTGGCGAGCCGACACCGAGAATCGCAGGTACGAGTCGGAGATGGACCCAATAGCGATACCCGAACTGTTCGCAGTGGTGCGCAGGAACTCGATCTGCCGCGCGGCATCTTGCGTGCTGCCCGAGGTGATGGCGAGCGACCGGCGCAGCGATTCCAACTGCACGTTGGCATTGATGAACTTCGTCGCAAGTTCGATCCCGCCGTACGCCGCTGCCAACTGCCCAAACGCGTTGGTCACCAGGCGCGAGGCTGTCGAGGTCTTATTCATCGCCTCGGGCACATCGTTCAGCGAATTCTTCAGCGCCTCGATGCGCCTCTGCGCGCCGGCAAAGGCACGATCGAACTCAGCCCCGCTCACCGACGCATCGTTCGCCAGAACATGCAGTGCCGCGTTGACCTTGCTGATCTCCAATTCCACCGACCGCGCCGAGCGCACGCCGGTCTGCGCAAAGGCATCGTCGAGCGCCTTGCGCGCCTGCGCCGAACCCTTGACGAAATCGCTGTATTGCCGCTCTGCGGCGATCTTGGCGTCGGTCGCGTTCCTCGCCAGGCGGGCGGATTCTGCGTACTGCGTGCGCTCGGCATCCAATTGCTCGCGCGCCGCAGCGGCGAGCCGGTACCGATTGTTCTGCTGGATGGTGGCGAGGCGATCTTCCTCCGCGGCGGCCTGCTTGGCGAGTTCCGCCGCAGCGGATTCCGCCTGCCGGCGCTCGACCAGGGCGGCCTGCTGCTGCTCGACGGCCGCCGCCGTGTCCGCGAACGCCTTGCGCACATCCGCCTGCGCCGTAGCCACGTCCTCAGACGCGACACCCGTCGCCTTCAGCGCGGCCTGCGCCTCGTTCAACGCCGCATTACGCTGCGTCAGCTCCCGTGTGGTCGCCTTGACCTCGGCATTCGCGAGTTTGCTCTGCGCCGACAACTGCTGCTCGGCATCAGCAGCGCCCTTCGTGGCCTGCTGCGCCGCTACCAGGGCATCCCTCTTGTCGCGTAGCGCGGCCTTCGCGTCGAGGATTGACAGGTTGAGCGCCTGCACCTGCTGCTTGTAATCAGCGCTCTGCTTCCCCGTATCGTCGTACTCGAGTTTCAGCCGCGCCAGGGCGTCCCGCTTTTCGGCGATGCCACGCTGTGCGTCCCGCACTTCCTGTTTCGCCTGCGCCTCGGCCACCTGGAATTCACCAGTCGTCACGGAGAGCTCGCGCAGCTTGCCATTCAGCTCGCCGGCACTATCGGCCGATTTCTTCTGCTCGACAGCCAGTTGCTCGATCTCGTGTCGGAGATCGGAGAAATTCTGGACTGCTGTGGCTTGGCCGGAAAGGCGATCAAGTTCGGCTGCCAGGCGCTGAAACTCCGGCGCGGCGTCGCCGCCCTGCTTCGCGAGATTGCGAACGTCGTCAGCGAGCTTCCGAATGCTCTCGGCGCCGTCAGTCGAAGCAGTAACCCGTAGGGATACGTCGGTGTTATTGTCTGCCATAGCGGCCTGCGGAGAGTGATGAGGTGGGTGAGCGTCAGCGCCCTCACCGCGCGCCCAAGGGCGAGTGCCCCGGGCGTGCGCCTACCGCTTTAGGTCGCGGTGCTGAGCAGCTTGACGTTGTACGGCTCGGTGCGGCCGGCCGGCGTCTTCAGGCGACCCGGTAGCGTGACCGTAGCGAAGTCGTTCTGGAGAAAGTCAAATGCGCTGTTCGAGGCGACGACACCTTCGTAGATGTCGACGATCACGGGCAGTTGGTCGGCAAAGTTGATGCCATCCAGTCGGAACTTGGCGCGGATTTGGCTGTTGGTCGAGCCGTTGATTTGCGTGCCAGTGACCGCGTTGTACGCGCCACTGACCTTGAGCGCTGCGCCATCGGCGATCGCGCCGCCGATCAGGGGTCGAATCCAGCCCATACGCCAGTTGACTTCGTAATCGGTGCCGAGCACGTAGGTGACCGTTGCGCCCGTGTTCTTGACAGCGAACCCGGTCTGCGAGAAGTTGGTGTTGGGCAGTTCGGACCACGAGCCCAACTTGGCGGTCACCGGCTGGTCGGTCATGGTGCCCGCCGCAGTGTTGATGTCCACTGTGGTGCCCAGCAACGCGATCGCCAGCGACTCTTTGTTGACTTCCGGGAGTTCGACGGTGAACTCGGTCGGCTTCGGCAGCGTGACCGTCTCGATCACCTGGCCGTAGGTGCTGCGGCCTCGCGAAGCCAAGTCCTTGATGTCCACGGACGGCTTGATTTCGAACTTTTTGGCTTCATACGGACCTTGGAAGGCGTCGTATGCAGCCGTGACGGGGTTGTAGCGGGCGATGTAAAGATCGCCAGCGCCAAGAAATCCACGAGCAGACATAGGGGTATCTCCGATAATCGCCACACTGGCACGGTGGAAGTGTGGCGATCCGGGGGTCTACCCGCCTGCGGGGGAATTTCGTCAGGGGTTGGTCAGGTCTTCGGTATAGAAAACCGTGATATGGATGCCGGCGAACACCATGCTGGCACCGTCCTCGCGCGCACCCATGACGCGCCCCTTGTAGTTGAGCGCCTTCACCTTGCCATTCAGGCGCATGCCGTGCTTCGGCTCGCCGGAGAAGATCGCGCGCTTCAGGTCTGCGATCATCAGGTGGGCCTTGTCGTTCGGGTTATCCGGATCGCAGGCATCATGCGATTCGAACACGTAGGCCTGCTCGATGCCTACTGCGGTGAGACTGTCGTCGGTCTTCGGCGAGTCGTTGCCCTCAACCAGAATCGTGCACGGAAGATGCGTTTCTTCGTCCAGGCGGCGCTTGCCGCGGAACACATGCCTGCCGATGTCGGTGGCATAGCCGTTCACCTTGGTGATCTTGGCGATACGCGTGGTCAGTTCTGCCGCGATGTCGCTTGCTTTGCTCATGCCAGTGCCTTCTTCAGTTCGTCGGTCGTGAGCGTCACAACAGTCTTGCTCAGGCGGTCCGACACGTTTGTCAGGAACGTCGTGTCCAGGGCGGCCCGGAACAACTGGTAGACCGAGGGGCCATATAGCACCTCGATCTTGCGGCGAGTGCCTGGCACGCGCTTGGCGGTCAGGAGATTGCCGTTGCGCCCGTGGATAACGAACGCATAACTGATCGGCTTGCGGCTGCCGCGCGTCACCTCGACGGAGAGGCCCGCTTGCTTCATATTGACCGGGATGCCACGGCTCTCGTCGCCCGTGCGGAGCTTCCAGGGGAGCATCGCGCCGGCCTTGCGCGGATTCTTGCCCATCTTGCCTGGTGTGAACGAGCCGTTCGGGAACCGCACGGGCTTCGTCAACTGCTGTGCGCCGTAGCGTGTCAGCGTCGAGTGCTCGCGGCGCGCGGTAACCACTGCAGTCGGCTTCACCGTGTCCGTGGCCGGCGTGAACGTCATGTTCGCCTGCAGATAGGCGTCTGTCAGGTTGATGCCCTCGTTCATCTTTTTGCGGGCGTCGTTGAAGGCTTGCTCGGCAACGGTATTCACCGCCGTCATCGCGGCGCGGCCGAGCGCGGCACCGTCAATACGACTAAGCGACTGCGCGACCTCTTCGAGCGCGACGGTATCCACTGTGACCGAGAAACTGCTGAGACGTGCCATTACACACTCCGGAGGATGTACCGCGCGGTGTACCCGTTCTCTTCGAAGGATGGCGAGTCAATCGCGTATGCCTGCCCGGGGATCGGGATACCGGCGGCATCGACGAACACCAAGGGGTCGCCGATGCGCGGCTTGAGGGACTTCAGCATCGTGGCCACCGAGCGCGAATAGACCATCTGCCCGTCGTTTCCGGCAACCTCGACGTTGTGCTCGATATTGACTCGGCACCCTTCCGCAGTACGCAAAACCGCATCCTCACCCAATCGAGCGAGGATGCGGTCAGCGAGGCGGTTGAACGCGCTCAGTGCCACGCGATTACGAGATCGAGAGCTCGATCAGCGCGTCGGGGCGGGTGCAGAAGGTGATCGGGTTCGACTGCGCCTCGATCTCCACGCCCTTGTTGAACTCCATCAGTTCCTGCTTGGCGTAGTACGGCAGGCCGATGGTGTTCACCGTCTCCATGTAGTCGGCCGGCGCGTAGGTAGTGCTGAACAGGTCAGGCACGCCCTCGGGAACCATGTGCGCCTTGCCGTCTGCAATGAACGACTGTCCGCTGATGTTGCCACGGTACTCTTCCCAGTACGCCCCCGCGAACTTGAAGCCACCACGCAGGTCTTCCTGGAGTTGGGCGCGATCCTGGAAGTTGTCCCATGCGCGCTGCACGGCCGGGTGATCAACGAAGGCGTCGAAGAACGACGCCGAGCACAGAACGCGGATGCCAGAATACTCCATGCCGCCGAGCTTCTGCTCCATCGTGCGTTTCGCACCGACGACCACCGAGCGGACCTTGGTCGCATCGACGTTGAGGTTCAGCGCCTTGGTCGTCTTGGTGAGGCCGAACGTCTGAAACAAGTCCAGCAGCACCGAGCCGTCCGAATCGAGCACCTGACCCTTGACGGCGCCCATGCGCTGCCACTCGATCGTGGTGTCAATATTGCGACGCAATTTCACCAGGCGCTTGTTCACCAGGGTCTGGACAGTCATTTCGTCGCTCTCGCTGCCGAATGCGCGCACGTTCTGCACCTCGTCAGCGTTGATGGTCGCCCGCTGCGGCAGGTGGACGGACGGCAAGGACACCAGCTTGCGCTTGTCCGCCTTTTCCGGGCGCCCAGGAGCACCGCGGGAGCCAGACGGGATCAGGCTGATAGTGGTGCCCTCGCGCTCCAGCATCAGCGCGGTGGTGGTGACACCCTCTTCCGAGAACCAGCCGAGTTGCGCCAGGCGCTTCGGCTGATACGGGATGTCATTGATCGCCTTGGTGAGCGACACGACGCCGAAGGCGTCGTTCTGGAAAATATCGAGTGCCGGCATGTTGCGGTTCTCCTGAAATTGGGTTGTCGTTACCGCGGCTTAGTCGCGGACGATGATGCCGACAGCGGCGAGTTCGACGCGTGCGGGCGCATCCAGGCCGACCAGCGCATAGGATGCAACTTCTGCCTGGCGGGCGACGATGGTGGCCTTCTGATCGACGGTCAGGTCGGGTGCATGGGCATACAAGATCGCCACTGCGGTCTGCGAGCCGTCCGTGTTCGCGTTGTTGTACGGTACGTACTTGCCGCTCGCGGTGAGCTTGCCGAGCACCGTGCCGGCCGACATCTCGGGTGCGGAAGCGTCAATGGTCACTTGCTCGCGGCTGTAGGTATCCTCATCGTCCAGCAGGAACTCAGCCGTGTGCAAGCCTTCGGTGTACATCGTCATGACTCAACTCCTTATTGATATGCCTTGTGGCGCGCAGCCCAGATGCCAGAAGCGCTCACCGCCTCGGGCTGCGCAGCCTTGGCGGACGAATTCTTGGAACGTGCGGCCGTGTCGATCTGAACCTGTTCGTCCTGCGTCGCACGCCGGTTGACCAGGTTCTCGCGCACCTTCTCGACCGACGTGCGCGCATGGATGAATGCCGCCGCGTCGTCGGGCCGCTTTGCAAGTGCGCACAGCGCCTGGATCTCGCGGGCTTCCTCGATGCGCGCCTTCACTTCGCCGATGTCGCCGGTGGCGAGAGCCCAGTGCGCGGCAAATCCCTGCACGCCGGCTGCCGTTGCCAGGTTGAGCACCTGATCAGCGAACGGCGTAGCAGCAACGGCGGCAGCAGCTGCGGCTTGAGCGGCGGCAGCTGCTTCTGCGGCCGCGGCGGCTTCTGCGGCGGCTTCTGCGGCAGCAGCTTCGGCGGCAGCGGGGTCCGCGACCGCCTTGAATACCGCCTGGATGTTCGCCGGCAGGCGGTCGATGTCGTAGCTGGCGGTGACCGTCAGCGCAGCCTCGACCTCATCGGCAAAGCCCTGCGCAAGCGCATCTTCGGCGCTCAGCCATGTCTCGGCATCCAGCAGCGCCTTCACCTCGGCCTCCGAGCGCCCAGTGCGCGCGACGTAGGTGGCGATCAGCGATGCGTTGATCTTGTCGAGCACGTCGGCCATGCCGCGCATATCGGCGGCATTGCCAAACACGCCATTCATGGGGTTGTGCACCATCATGAAAGCGTTCGCCGGCATGACCCGCTTGTCGCCGGCCATCGCCAGCAGGCTCGCCGCGCTGGCGGCAATGCCCATCACCTTCGTGGTGATCTCCGCGCCGGTGCCGCGCAGCGCATTGAACATCGCCAGGGCGTCGAATACCGAACCGCCCGGCGAGTTGATCGAGAGCGTGAGTTGCTTCACATCGCCGAGCGCCTTAAGGTCAGCGATGAAGCTCTTTGCGGTAACGCCCCACGCGCCGATCTCGTCGTAGACGGAGATTTCGGCGGGCGCGTCAGCCTTTGCGGTGATCGTGTACCAGGTCTTCATGGCAGTCCTCTGAATGATGCGGATTGTGGTTTTCCGCAAGGCGAACCGCCTGCGGGCGGATTTCGTGTCAGTCCGTTTGGCGGCGCCGCACCTTGTCCCGGATGAAAACGTACATCTGAAGGCCCGTGTAGACGAACGTCATCCAGAGCAGCAGGGTCGGGATGGCGTTGGTCAGCCATTGCAAGAACCCGATGACTGCTGCCGGCGCCGCCTTACCCAACTCTGTGATCAAGTCTCGAAAACTCATCACGGCTATTTCCCTCTTTTGGTGTTCGGGTTGTGGCCGGGCGGCACCGCACCCCCGCTATCTCCGGCTGGAGCTGCTGCGCCGGCCTGCGGAGCAGTGGTTGGCAGCCCAAGCTCTTCGGCTCGCTTAAGATCTGCCGCGCGCTCGGCGTCCACCGTCTCGGGGTCATCCCCGCGCTCGGCGATGACGCTGGACCGGGACCGGAAGCCGCTATCGACCTCCATCTGTTTGCCCTGAACGTCCTGAACCGGGTGGATGTACTGCCAGCCATGCGGTGCCCATTCGACAGCGGTGGCGTCGGCAATGGCCGACCGCGGAATCGCCCCGACCAGGGCGGCCTGATCGACCCATGCGTCGCGCACGCGCTGGCAGAACATAGGAATGAGGACGTGCCACTGGCGTTGCTCAGCGAAGCGTCGGAACTCTTGGATGATGACGCGCAAGGTCCGGTCTGACACGTTGATGATGTCCCCGGAAAGCACCTCGTATGGCACGCCCTGGCCTGCCGATGTGGCGAGATTCTGCGTGCGCATGTACTCGCTGTACGTCGTGCCAGCGTCGGGCGGGCTTGAGAACACGACCTTTTCACCTGGCGCCAGCTCCTGCGAAATGCCCGGCTGCAGGCCAGCGAGCGGCATGCCGTCCGCGCCATACCCGATGAGTTGCCCGCTGAGCGGATCAACACCGTCAGCGCCGACTGTCGGCATCGCCTTCTCGACGAACATCGCGAACAGGTTGGCGAGCTTCTGGCGCTCCAATACCGCATCGTCGAAGTCGGCCACGTTGCGCAGGCGCGCCAGCACCGAGGCGAACTCAGGCACTCCGCGAAGCTGCCCCGGACGCTTCGGCTCGAAGATATGCAGCATCTCGGCCGCCGGCACGCGGACCAGGTGCGACTTGTCGATCGTCTCGGTGGTGAAATCGGTGGGGTGCGCGCGGTAGACCCAGTAAGCGGTGCGAGCACCGATGCGATCAAGCTCAATTCCCTGGCGGATGCGGTTTCCGGTCGGCATGCCAGGCCAATAGTCGGAATCGAACTGAGGCACGAAGTCGGATTCGATCAATTGAACCTGGAGCGGCACCTCCATCGAACCCTTGCGGCGGTAGCGCATGCGCGCGAATACCTCACCAGACTCGATCCAGGCGCGAGTCCCCATAGCCTGTTGGGCATAGAAATTGAGCACGCCATCGGCGTCGGACTGCTTGACCCATCGGTCCCACAGTTCGGTGACGACCTTTTTCAGTTCCTTGTCGGCGATCTTCTTGGCGCGCGGCACGATGCCGGTGCCGATAAGGTTTGTCACCCACCGCTGAGCACCAGCCGAGGCGGTCCAGTCGTTCCGGCCGGCGTCGCGCGCCCGGTCGCGTACCTTTGTGGCCGACAGCAGCACCCGATTCGGGCCGGCGTTGGGGGCATTCCAGCCGCGCATGCGCCGGCCGTTTCCGCCCGCGTCGTAGCGCGCGACGATCTGCGCGACCTGGCGTGCGATGGCAGTTTTGATGCGGCCGATCATCAGTACCCCCGCCCGCTCTGGTAGAGCAAGGTGCGGCGACGCTGCGGCGTGCCGCTCGCCTCGGCGTCGGCAATCGCCTTCTGTTGCATCAGGTCGTTGCGTGCCTGGATCATCTCGGCGATGCTGTAGTAGGTGATGCTCTGGCTGCCGAGCGTGACCCGCCGCTCGCCCGAGGCGATGGCGGTGTTCAGCGCATCGATGTCCGTTTGAGTGACTGGCATGCGGCGTGCACCTGTGGATAGAAGCACGCCGATTGTGCTGTGGGGTCCGCAGCCCCGCCTGCGGCCAGATTTCGCCTTCAGCCTAGGTACGGGGACCGAGCAACGCGGCGCCGGGCGAGCTGCGGGGCCGCCTGTGACGTGCTGGCCGGCGCAGGAGGCACGGGTTCGTTCGCCTTCATCTCGCGCCGATCCTCGGTCGTGATGAGTTCGCTGTTCTCGGCTAGGGGGCGCGCCCAGGTGGGTGTAAGGTGCATCTCGCCCCATTTCAACTTGTCGAGTCCGAGGCGCAGGCAGCCAGCGCGGATGTACGCCGCTAGGTCCAGCGCTTCATTGCGCTTGCGCACCTGCGACCAGGTACCGTTCGGCATGCGCACCTCCGACCGGAGCAGCTCGTCGAAGAACGCTTGCGCCGGCCACTTCGGCAGGTGGATGTAGCCGGGCCCGGCCGACTGACGCTTGAGCCCAGTCCACACCGCATCTTTCAGCAGGTTCGGGTTGAGGTTATAGAGCGGCACGTCGCCCTCTTTCCCGTTCTTGCCGCCAACCATCGACTCACGGATCATCGGCGCTGTGCGCAACGAGGCGCCTTTCACTAGCATGATCCGCTGCGCGTACCCCTGCTGCCGCATGCGACGGAACCAATCGTATGCCTTGTCGGTTACGCCATCCTCGCCGCCCGAGTCCACCACGGTCAGCTTGACCCGCAGTTCCTTCCCCTCGATGCTGGTGCGGTACGTCGCGCGCACGATGTGCTCGGTGAGCATATCCCAGTCCTCAGCGTAGGACGCCGGGTCGATCGGGGCCATGCCGCCCATCCCCTCGCGCGCCGACTCGGTGATGTTGTAGCGGTCCACGGGCCACTGCTCGAGGTGCGGCCCGATCGCGTGCACCTGCACCACGAAGCGCGCGTTGGTGCCGCCCTGCACGTCCACGGCGGCGATTAGGCAGCGCGTCTCGTCGGGGACGACATACCGTTCAAGCGCCCCATCCTTCCGGCTCTCCGGGTCGTTCGTGTCGGCCGCCGCGTTCGCCAGGTGCCGGCTCATGTACGGCATGCCCTGGTCGACGTTGGTCGTGTTCTTTAGCGGTTCCTCGTCCCCGCTGAGCTCGTACTGCCGGAGCGCCTGCAGATAGCGCAACAGCAGGGACTTCCACGACTGGAACGCTGCGGCCACGCCGCCGAGCCAATAGCCGGCGACGGGTGAAGTAACCGCTTCGCCGATGATCTCATCGTCTGCGGTGATCTGCGCGCCATCGGGGAGCCAGATACCATTGCGATTGAGCTCGGGCTTCCGCTTCGGCAGGTGCATCGAGCCGCAGTGCGGGCAAACGATGAAGTTGTAGGTGTCGGCGAGCGCATTGATGTCGCCCTCGCGGGCCGCCTGACCCAGTTGATCCTCGGGCGGGAGGTTGAACAGGCCGAGCCCGGGTTCCGCCTCAAACCAGTTGCGGCAGTCGAGGCACTTCCAGTACCAGCGCCGCCGGTCACTGCCGTTGTACAGGCCGAGAATGCCGTTCGTTGGGGGCGCCTCGTGCGGTGTGACCGGCCGCCAGTTGGGATCGGTCAGGTCGCGCCCCGGGGACGACTCGGCCAGAGCCATGCCGCGCGACATGAATGTGGTCGTGCGCTTGAGCCCGAGTGGGAACGGTGCACCCTCGCCTCCAATGTCGTCCGGCATCCGGTCCAAGTCGGTGAAGGCGACGTAGCGATAGGTCGAGCTCGATAGGTTGGAGACAGTCGGCCAGCCGATCTTCAGCCACATGCCATGCTTGAACTGCTTGTCATGCACGGTGTCGTCCTGGCTCGACCTGCTCTTCATCTTCTCCAGGTTTGGGGAGTGCCGGAGTGCGCGGTCGATGTCCGTCTTGCTGAACTCACGGGCCTTGTCCTGCGACATCTGCACGAACAGCATGTCGCCCGGGTCGTTGACGACGGCGTGCGCCATCCAGCCCAGCAGCATCGCGGCGGTCTTGCCGGTTCGCGCCGGGCCGACGAACGCCACCGCCTCGTGGCGCCGGCTGGCGAGCATATTCATCGGCTCAACCATGTAGGGCGTCTCGTCGGGCGACCATGACATGGCCGGCCCGCCGGTCTGCTTGATGATCAGGTTCTGAGCTGCTCCCTCGGCGACCGTCATCCGCTTCGGCGGACGAAAGGCGGCATATGGACTGATGACATCCGCCAGCGCCATGTCGTAATGCTCAGAATCCTCAAGCATCGTTGACCTCCATCCGCTCAAAGACGGTTGCCAATTCGCCAAGCGCCTCATCGATCTGGCGACCGACCTCTTCCGCTACCTCGGGAGCCAGGGCAAGGCGGCGCTCAAGGTGATCGGGCAGGGAGCGCAGCGTCTGCGCGATGGCGGCGTAAGCCGTCGCGGTAGCCTGGATGACTGCGGCGCGCGCGACGTACTCGCCGCTCTTGATCTTGAACTCCAGCTCGTTCAGGTCAGCCTTTGCTGACTCGTTGCGCGCCCGCGCCTCGTCGAAGGCCTCGATCGCCTCAGGCTTCACGTAGTCCTTGGGCTTCCGGCCGGCGCCGGGCCGGGCCCCTCCGTGCCCGTTCCCGCCCCTGGATGTATCGATGGACTCGCTCATGCCGGGCCGCCCTCATGGGCAGGTTGATCTGCGGCCGGCGCATTGGAATTGACGGCCGCCACCCCTTGAAGCCAGGCATGGAGTTCAGCTGCCCGCACGAACAGCATGCCGCGACTTCCCAGCCGCAACAGTGTGAGCGGCGCCTCGCCACGCTTGATGGCTGACTCCAGCAGGTCAGCAGAAATGCCAACCAAAGCAGCCGCCGCGGCGATCCTGTAGAGCCCGGGCGGCGCCGATGCGCCAACTTGATTTCGGTCCATGCCGCCAATGCTGCGGTTATGGGGTGTCTCGGTGCCTGCGGGCGGATTTCGGAGTTAAGGAATGGGTTTCGGGGTTATGCCGGTGGATTGAGGGCCAATGGCGGCCTGCCGGGGCCGATAGGGGCTGGCCATCCCCACCGAATCAAGATTGGAAATACGAAAAACTCTCGAAGACCGCGCCTCTTCGGCCCCGCACGTTGCCCGAGCCCGTCAGGGTCCCCCGCATGCCGAGCCAAGCGCGCGACTGGTTCCACCCGGCATGGCGTGAACGCTCATCCGTAGGCAGACATGTGCCAGTTGGCTGGTGCGGCTGCCGATGGCTGTCTTGCCATGGCGACCTTGCATGGGGCCCCTCACGCAGCTGCGGAACGACATCGAATATAGTTATGCTTATCTGTAGCTACAAATAATCCTTGCACTATCTATTTTGTGTAGCTACACTAATTCATATGGACATCACATACGACCCGGCCAAGAGCGAATCCAACCGCGCCAAACACGGCGTCTCGTTAGAATTGGCCCGTGAATTGGACTGGTCGGCAGTGATGGCCTATCCGGACGCGCGCCACGATTATCGTGAACTTCGTGAGATCGGGTTCGGTGTTATTGACCAGCGGCTGTATTGCGTAGTGTTCACGCAGCGGGGTGATGCGATGCACGTTATCAGCCTGCGCCGCGCCAACAGACGAGAGGTAAAGGCGTATGTCGAGCAAGCCTAGGATCATCATGCCGACGGATGAAGAGGACGCGGCAATCAACCGCGGGATCGCCGCCGACCCGGACACCTACGAGGTGCCGGCCGAGGACTTCAAGAAGATGAAGGCGCTAGGGAAGCGGGGCCGCCCGCGCAGTGAAACGCGCAAAGTGCTCGTCTCAGTGCGTTATGACGTGGACGTTGTTGAGGCGTTCCGCACCCAGGGAGAAGGCTGGCAGACGAAGATGAACGATGCACTGCGGGAATACGCGAGAGAGCACGACCTGCTGCCCCAATAGGATCAAATTCCAGTAATCTCGATCAATCTGGAATCGCGTTGAGTTCAGCGACGGTATGGCGCGCGGCGTACATTGCGTGGCACGCGGCAGTGTAGTGGCTCCAGGTCTTGCCGATCTCAGCTAACCTTGCCCCGATGCACACGCGAACCGTCGCATGGAGCCCATCAGAAACTGCGGGGTCGGCCGGACCTGCCGCGACCACAACGAAGTCAGCGAGGCTTACAAGACCCATCATGTCGAGCCCATGCTGCGCGATGAGGCGGCCACGCACCGCTTCCAGTTCCTCGGCTGTCACGCTCATTGGATCACCCCGCCGGCCATTACTGTGGATCAGGAAGAGGCAGCAGCAGCTGCGCCGGGTGGCTGGCCTGCTTGGGGTGGGCGGCCTTGGCCGTGCCCCGTGGACTGCGAACTCGCGTACGCACGAGCAGCAGGATCAGACCCGTCTGCTCTATCCTGGTGCGCAGTTGCTGCACTCGGCGTTCAGTGATGCCGAATTCAGCAGCGATTTCGCGCGGGCCGGCGCCGCAACCCAACCGTTCGGCAATCAGGCGGTCTCGGCGGTCCATCTCTTCCAGATGTCCACCGGGGACCGACAGCGTGGTGCCGCCGTACTCAGTCACCAGGCGGCGGAATGCGGGCAGGCCGATCAGTCGGGCTACCGCATGGTCTTCTGTAGCGGTAGCAGGCACATAGAGGTTGGCGCCGCCGAACCAGGCGACCAGACGCGAGGTGGCCGTGTAGCCGATCTCGGCTGCCACGTCCTCGAGAGTGCCGTTCGCCCGCTCCATCTGGCGCTATCCCTGTGTCTGGCTGGGGCGCGCTGCTGGCGCCGAAGCCTGCACCATGGCTGACAGCGCCAGGGTCCACAGGCTCAGGATGATGGCAAGGGCGGCGAAGGTGCAGCCGCGCATCCCTACCCGAAAGGATACCGGGGGAGCTTTCCGTCGGGTATGGGATGCGCAAGTGCTCATGGTCTGCCCTTAGCAGATGATCTTTGGCTTAGGTGAATCCGGGCGCGTGAGCCGGCTTCAGACTGCCGGAACCGGCGTGAAGTCGACGTAGTAGGACTTGCCGAGCTCGAACTGCGCGACAGCCACCGGGTTGTCGACCTGGATCTCGATCGAGCCGCTCGGCGTGGCCTTGCTGAACTTCTGGTCTTCCGGGATGGTCGAGTCGTATTGCACGCCGAATTTCAGGGTCTTGGCGTCGCCACTCCAGGCGTGGCTGGTAACGCTTTGCAGTTGCAGTTTTGCACGTACGGTCATGATTGCTCCAGGGGAATGCCGACATCCGGCCGGCGCGGATGCGCTACTTGGCGGATGCGGCAATCCTATGGGCTGGACAGCAATTCTAGGTATGTGGTACGAGGCCGCGAAAGAACGATTCCAGCCCGTCGTGTCCGGCGTTCGTTTTCACCCGCCCCCAGCGGGCAGTGAACTTGCGCCCGGCGCGCGAGATGCGGCGCTCTTCATGCAGCACCATGAGGGCGTTCAAGGCCTGCTTGTATGAGAGGCCCGTGCGCAGGGCGACTTCCTGGCCAGTCAGAAGGCCATCGGCCCGGGCCAGCACCTCGAGTACTTTGCCCCGATGCGTCTTTGCGCGTTCCACCTCGAAGTGGAATGCAAACCCCAATTGCCCAGCCGCGACCGCGGCGGCATACCGCCTTGCATATGTTCCCATCCCAATTCCCCCGAATTGAGCACCACATCAATCGAATACCACTCCGTAGGTCGTGGCGGCGTGCGCCTCGACCTCCATAATGAATTCCCCCATTGCGCCGACCGTGATCTCACCCCGGGCGATCGAGGGCGGCACCATCTGCACCGTCCCGTCGGGCATGCGCATCTCGCGCGGCGGCAGGAACATGCCCTTGAGCTGCTCGTGCCAGGCCTTCTCGCTAAAGCGCCGGCCATCCAGCCATACCTGCTCGGCAATGGGCTCGATCACCGCCGACCAGTAGAACTTCACCTGCTCTTCCAGGCGGTCTTCGCCCTCGCCCACCAGGATCAACCGTAGCGGCCGGCCGTCTCTGGCCTTGGTCGGGGCAGCGGCCTTGACCGCGGCCACCACCTCTTGCCAGTCCGCGCGGCCGCACAGGGTGAATTCCCGGTAGATCTCTGTCATTCCGCCGGCACCTCGTCGCCGTACTTGCTGGCCACGTAGGCGCGCATGGCTGCGATCAGCGCCGTCTCGCCGTAGTACTGATCCCCATCGCAAGGGCGGTGCCGGGATCGTGCGTACCAGCCCCCAACCGGCCAGCACGGAATCAGCTCGGGGCGCTCCCGCTCGATGATCGGGCCAGCGTGCGCCCAGTTTTTTGACGGCTCAAAGTAGCGAGCGCAATCCCACGACACTTTTGCGATGGACAGCCGGCCAAGCTCATTGATGCCGGCCATCCCCCACTCGCCAGGATTCTGCGTGTGGCACTTGCCCTCAGCGCGAGCCACCCACAAATCCAGCTTCGCCCCTTCCAGTTCCGATACCGTCATGCCGGCTCCTTTGCTTGCCTGTGTAGATACAGCGCCTCGGCGGCGCAAGTGATTGCCAGCCTAGTCGCTGCCTCCGGGTCGTCTCCAACCGGCTCGATAATGATCAGCGCCCCGCCGCCCGGCCAGGCGATGGCCGTGGCATACCGCGGGCCGGTCTTCACCGTCAGCCCGCAGGCGATCTGCAGGCGGAAGGCGTCGCCGTGCCAGTGCAGCGGGTCGTATTGCGCCCACAGGTCGTCGCCCACCGTCACCTGCACCACCTCCTGCTCGCGCACGCGGTACCGGCGCACCTCGTAGCCCGCGGCGCGGGCGGCTGCCTCAATCAGATTCAGGTCTGTCATCTCACATTCAGGCAAAGGTCGACCGGGCCAAGCTCGAGCACAGCAGCGCCGCGCGGCGCGCGCCAGTAGCCAAACCCCCAGCGAAGCGGGTTCAACCCGCGAAACTTGATACGCATGGAGCCTCCATCAAGCGGCTAGATGAGTTGTTGTCATGCGCGGCGTGCCCGCGCGCTGCAGCTTCACCACGTCTCCAGCCTCAAGCCGGCGAATGCCTTCTTCGATTGCTCGGGTGTATTGGCGCTTGGTGACCGTCTCCAGAAGCTGCTCGTAGAGGGCAATGCCATCATTGATCGCGCGGATCTCATCACCCGAGACGCCGAGCCGGCCAACGGCATGACAGCGCTCGCCGACAGCAATCATGGCGTTCTGGGCGGCAAAGATGACTTCCAACCCCACTTCCGAGTTGCTGGCTTTCTCGCAAAGGATCTGCGCGATGTTCAGGGCGTTGGTGATGTCGTGCCAGACGATGCGCGGCGCATCTCCCTTCATGAGGGAAGCGGCGCTGGCATGCACGGCGAGCAGCAGGCTGGCGCGCTTGTGGTCGGCCAGCGGCTGGTCGCCGTCGAACAGCAGCTCGGTGATGTCGCGGCGGACCTCGCGCGGGTGGTACTTCTTGCCCTGGCGCTTCTTGTTGATGGCCATCAGATCTCTTCCTCAATCCAGCCCGCCGCACCCTTCCCCACCGGGTAGACGAACTTGAAAACAAACGGGTACATGGCGGCCGCCACTTTCATCTTTGCGCGCGCATCGTCCGTGATCGCCTCTTTTGTGGCCTTCACGTCCCGCATCTCCAGAATCCCGTTGTCCGGCATCACTGCGAAGTCGACCGTGATCGAAGTGTTCTTGGCGAGCATCAGCTTGATGCCCTCGAAATGGCACCACAGAACCGCGCCGGTCAGCTTCTGCTGGTCCAGGTAGACGGAATACCGTGCCTCGGTCTTGTTCATCGTGCCGCGCGGCAGTCGACCCTTCGCCTGCATGCGCTTCAGCGCCGCCGCCGCGCGATCGGCTTTCGAGGCGACCGGCTTGGGCTGGCGCGCCCGGTGCGCCGCCAGTTGCTCCGGCGTCCAGCGGATGGCGTTACTCACGCTGCCACTCGCGAAGGCTGCGCTGCGTCTTGAATCGTCGACTCCATCTCGCCGAATTCCTTGAACGAGTAGCTCATATTGCGCACCAGTTCGCGCATACGCTTCACCGTGGATCCCTCTTGGGCGAGCGCGATCATGTCGCGCAGGCGGTTCGCCATCACGTAGACCTTGTCCGGGTCTGGATCCATCCCAACCAAAGCCGCCAGTTCAGTGAGCAGCTTCGAGCACTGGTCGTCCGCAGACTTCCTTGCCTCGCGGCGGCGCTCGTCGATCCGCTTCAACTCCCCTTCCAGTACCGCCATCTGCGTGGTGATCTGGTACTTCAGAGAATCCAGTCGGCGGGTGGTCTGGTTGTGGTGGTCGTCTATGGCGGCGGCCACGGCTTCGCCAAATTTCGCGCGGATCTTGGCGGACACCTCCCGCTCGTTCAGTCCACGCACCGCATAGTCGCGGAGATACGCCTCGCGCTCGTGGTCGCGGCGCTCGCCGTCCATGAGCAGCTTCAGCCAGAACTTTCGCGGCAACTCGGGGCACTGCGCCAGCGTCGGCGCCTTCAGCGTGCGCCAGCCTTCTTCGCCGCGCACCATCAGGCCCGCTCCCTTCGGCATGTCTTCCTTTTTTAGAAGCCCGGCCGGGCAGGCGAACATCACGCCGCTTGCGTAGGCGAGATAGTCGGTGTATTTGCCCTTGGTCACGTCAGCGCGGAAATCCGAGACTGAGACCTTGCACTCGTAAGCCAGTGGGGTGAAGCGGGTAAAGCTGCACGGGATCGTGTAGACGTCGGGCCGGGTGCTACCGGATGGGCCCAGTTGCATATTCACCCAGACCCGCCGGTCCGTCATCCCGCGAAGGTGCGCCGCCAGGTCGTCTCCCAGGGCATCGTGCGTCCAATTCATGGTTTCTGGCTCCTGATCCAAGCGCGGCGCGCTGCCGCCTGTTCTTCGCTGATCGGCACGTGCTTGCCGCACTGCCGCTCACTCTCTGCCGGATGCCACCGGCGGGTCAATTCATCCTTCTGGCAGCGACCCATCCCTACGCGGGCATGGTCGCGGTCCGATTGGCGAAGGAACTCGTCATCCCCGGGGCGAGGCTTTAGCGTGAAGTGCTGGCAGGTGATGCAGCGGACCGTCATGCCGCCCTCGCCCGCTTGCCCTTGCCTTCCAGCCGGCGGGGCTCATTCTGAGTCGGGAGCGAAACGTGTGTAACCTCCAGCAGGGGCACATCACTGCCGCCGCGCGCGATCTGGATCGCGATCGCGGGCCTGCCGAGCAGCACAGGCACCTCGAAGGCAAAGCCAGCTTTCGCGTTCTGCGCCTCCGTCATGCCGATCAAATGCGGTGGGTATTCCGGGCACTCGCTGCGCATGCGGTAGCCGCGGTAGCGGTTCACGAACTCGTTGCCCTGGAACGGCCATTCCTTCTCGGTCTTCCGGCCCAACTCGATCCAGCCACCCATCTCCGTGATCACGCGATGGATCAGCGCGTCGTCGAAGACCACCGAGCGGTAGGTGCCCACGGTGCGGATCGCGCGGTCCACCTTGGCCCAAGCCAGCAGCGCAGAGTCCTGCGTCGAGCCCTGCAGCATGCGCACCACGTCCGCCGGCTTGGGCAGGTACTGGCCGGCGTCTGGGTTGACGCAATGCCGATTGAAGGCCTCCTGCACCGCGTCGATGTCGAACGGCAGCATCGCGCTCCACCAGACCTTGCCGGCAAACTCGGAGAAGTCCTGGCGGTAGAAGGCGTAGACGTTGGATACCAGGGTCGTGAAGCGGCCTGCGTCTTGCGGGGTCATTGCTCTGCTCCTGCGAGTTCCACGGCCAGCCGGTCGGCCACCGCGCGATTGTTGGCCTCAAGGGCCTCTTGCTTGTTCGGTGCCTTGCGCTCGCCCTTCAGGCGCTGACACGTGGCCTTGAGATACTCGGCAACATCCGCGGGCTGCGTCACGGCGGCAGCGCGCACCGCCTCAAGCACGATGGCGTCGCCGTAGTCCTTGCACAGCTTGCCGATGAAGCTGCCGCACTGGGCCTTGGGCATTTTCTGCGCCTCCAGCATCGCCTTGCCGGCGTGCCAGATTTCCATCTTGGTCAGCTGCGCCTGACTCACGGCAGGCGGCGCGCCGCCCGTTCCGTCAGGAACGGAAGTGTTGGTACTGGTACTGGTGCTGGTACTTGTTCTAGTGTTGTCCGTCTCGCCTGAGTCCCGCGCTTGTCCCGGTTCTGTCCCTTGGGACAACCCAGCGATTACCCTGGCTCTCTCCGCCTCTTCCGCCTCCTTCTTCTTCCGGTACTCGGCCTTCCGGTTGCGTTCCTTGTCGCGGGCGGCCAGCATCTCCGTGACGCGCTTGAATACGGTGTCGTGGTACAGGCGGCCATCGTCGGCCTTCCACCAGCCGCGCATCAGGGTGGCCCGGTGTTTGGTGAAGGTGGCCGGCTTCATGCCGATGCGTACGGCAATCAGGGCATCGTCGTCTGGGAGGGAGCCGCACGGCGTCTGCCGCCACGCCGAAGCCCACAGCATGAGCAGCCACGGGCGCAGGTCAGGCGATGTCAGCGCCCAGGTGTCGGACTGGTCGATCTGCTCGAGATCCAGCTCAAACCGCCACCCCTTCGCGCGGGTATCAGCCGGATAAGGCGCAGGGCGCACGTTGCTCAACTCATGTCCCCTTGCTCAGATACCGGCAGGTAGGCGACCAGCAGCGCGCGCGTCTCTTCGATCAGTTCCACTTCGCTGAAGCCATACATCTCGGCGAACTGCGGCCGACCCATGTCGTGCACGCCTACGCCGCTATCCTGGTGGTGGCGCGGGCACAGAGGCGCGGTACGGTAATGGCTGGCGCGCATCTTTCCCTGGCCAGTGCGCTGGTGATGCACGATCGCGGGCGTGGCGCCGTGGCCGAGCCGCCGGCAGACGGCGYAGCCGAGCGCAGCGACGTGGCCCATGTAGGCCCGTTCGGCCGCGGTCGGCGCCCTCTTGCGTGAGCGCTTCTTCTTGAAGGGGCTGGGAATCAGCCCGGCTGTTTGCTTCAACCAGCTGGACTTGAGCGGCGTTCGGCGCTGGAGCGGTGCGCCGCGCTGCATGGGTTTCGTGCTGCGAGTCAGCATGCCGATCTCCTGATGGCATCATCGATGCGGCGACCGATCCAGGTCATCACCGTCTCGGCCATGCTGTTGCCGAGCGCCTTGTAGCGTGGGCCGTCGGCGGCGGCCTGGGCGACCTGCTCTCGCGTCATGACGCCGCCACGGAGGAGATACTTAATCCAGTCCTCATCCAGCTTTTCAGGCCTCACCGCGCGACCGAATGGGATCAGCGTGTAATCGTCCGGGAAACCCTGGAGCCGCTCGCACTCGCGCGGCGTCAAGCGGCGCACCCTCATGGCGTGAAGCACGGAGGCGTGGCCGCCGCCGTTCTGATGGCTGTCGGCATGGCCCATGCTGCGAAGGGTGGCGGCAATCTCCCCGACGCCAAAACCGCTCTGCCCGGATGCCTTGCAGTCGAACGCAATGGCGGGAGCGTGCGCGCCGGCGGCCAGCGGATGGCACGCGTCGCCCGGTTTCGGGTTGCTTCGATTTACCCGGCTGGTGATCTGCGTGGTATCGAACGCTACGGCCTGGACCTCTGCGCGCGCTTCCAACGTGTAGGCGATATGCTCTTGTACGCCGACACCGTCGGGACCACTGGCAGGATTCACGCGGAGCGCGCCCGCCTGGATCGCCACCGGGATGATCGGATTTCCGCTCCCCATGCCGTCTTCGCTGGCGTCCGCGCCCTCGGCCTTCAAGGCGTGTGTGATGTCGCTGGTCACGCACTGGGTAATGAACGTTTCCGTCTCGAAGTCCAGCCTACCGCTCGCGCTCGCGCATGCGTTGCGGGCGGTTGCTACGTCAATTGGGCCGGAGGTGTTGTTGCCGCCATATGCCGCGACTAGCAGCCGCGCCTCGGCGTCCGGCTGCGTGGCGCTGCAGGCGGCCTTCCCCGCTGCCTGCAGCGTGCCCGCGATCAGGTGGCTGGCGCTGGCGTGGTCAACGTCGCTACCGCCGTCAGTGCTGCGAAGAGTGCCGGCGGCAGTGTCTTCCCCCGCGACTCGGCTCGGCGCAGAATCCCGGCGCAGGCCGTCCCACTCAAAAAGTACCTGGGAGGGATCGAATCCGTTTCGAGCACTTGCGATAACGAACACACGGCGGCGGCGTTGGGCCAGTCCGAAATATTGGGCGTCCAGGGTCCGCCAGGCGATTGCTCGCTGGGGTCCAAACACACAACCAGCGTTCGTCCATCGCTTCCCTGCCGGTCGGAGTTCGACATCTTCCCCGGCAAGGCCAGCCAGAAAGCACCCGAAGGCGTTCGTTTTGTCACTGAGGACGCCGGGGACGTTCTCCCAGACGATGACACAGGGGGGCTTTCCGTCTCGAGTCCGAACAAAGTCGATTGCATCAGCAAGTTCCATGTAACGAAGGGTCAGTTGGCCACGCGCGTCGTTCAGGCCGGCACGCATACCGGCCACGCTGTAGGCCTGGCACGGCGTGCCGCCCACAAGGACATCCGGAGCCTCGATTTCGCCGGCCAGCACCATGCGCGCCAGCTTGGTCATGTCGCCCAAGTTGCGCACGTTTGGATAGTGGTGCGCCAACACGGCGGACGGGAACGGCTCAATCTCGGCTAGCCATGCGGCGCGCCAGCCCAGCGGGCGCCAAGCAACGCTGGCTGCCTCAATCCCACTGCAGACGGAGCCAAAGCGGATCGCGGTCATGTTGCGTTCTTCCCCTTCTTGGCACGCGGCGCGGCGAGCCAGCCGCCAGCCATACATTCACGCCAGAAGCAGTAGGAGGCGAAGAGCCAGATTTGCAGGGGATTCATGCCGCAGCCCCCATGAACAGGCCCGCCTGGATTGGGTGCGCGCGGCGATCCCAGAAAACCAGCGACTGCCGCGACTCAATGCGCTCGCGCATCACCTGCGCGCGCGATTCCTTGCTGGCCGGCGTGTAGGTGCCGCGCCAGGCGCTGTCGATGCCCACGTTCTGAGCGATGTTCGTGCTATCGGCGCTGGCAAACGGGAAGCGGCTGAAGACTTCGGGATCGAGCATGCGCAGCCCGTGCAACTTGCACACTGGCCGGCCGCTCTTGTCGCAGACCACGTCCATGGCTTCGGCCATGCGGGTCCACCATGCCGGCGCACCAACCCGCGCGAACTCACCCGAGCTGCCAAGGCAGACACGCGGCCAGGCCAACGCCATGCGCTCCAGGCGATCGAGGCTTTCATGCAGGTGCCAGACCGGCGCTCCGACGCCGGGCGCGCGCTCGCGCCACGGCCACTCGGCCAGCAGCTCATCGTTTGCGGCCTCGTCGCCGTCGATGACGTCCGGGATCACAGCGAAGTCGAACGATGGATAGCGGTGTAGTTCTGCCACCCACTCGTAATACGGCTCCCAGTCAGTGATCGGTGCGCCCGAGCGCCAGGCCGAGAATGCGCCGTTGTCCACGGCGAACGACTGCGCGACGTCCAGCACGATGCCCAATTGCTCAGGGTAGCGAAACGAGACGAACGCGTGACCAGCGAAGACCGCCTTCGTGGCGGCCGTGGTCGGCGTGATGGGTGTGCCGTGATAGTGGATCATGGCTAAACCACCGTCAGGGCAACGTCGCCATCTCTCGGCGTGGGACTGACATGCGTAACCACGGCGACGCCGGACTGCAGAATGCGCAGATGGGCCGCGCTGATATGCGCTACCGCCGGCTTAGCCGCAGAACGGCTGGAGGGTTCGACCGAACCGCGGTAGGTCACGATGTCGACGCCGTGGTGGTGGGCCTTCAGTTCTTGGTGCCCACCCAGGCTCTCTTGCAGGAAATCGGCGAGCTCTTCGTGATACGCGGCGCCATGGACCGCAGCAGCCGTCGTGATGTGCTCAACGTGGATCATCTTCGTCGACTTGATTTCCAGGTCGAAGACGATGGACTTGCCGTTGGCTGGGCAAACGCAGATGAACTGGTGGCGGTAGATGTTCATGCTGCCGCCCTCGCCATCACCGCACGAGAATGGACCGCGCGGTGGGCAAGAATGAAGCCGCGACCCCATTCCTCGCGCGCCTCAGTGCCTTCTGCATGCGGATTACTACTGCCTTGCTTACCGTCGCGCGCAGCCTGCGCGCCCTCTTCTCGAATCGCTTGACGCGACCTGATCTGCTCCATGATTCCCCCGGTATTTCCGACTAAAAACTTGCTTCTAAGGCGCCAGAATTGGCGCTCTGCAGTCAGGCCGCTGCCCTCATTGCTTCAATTTGAGATTCGAGTTCGCGGATACGGCGCTGCTCTTGCGTCTCGGCCACCGAGCGAAAGCCACACACAGCGTCCTCGTACTGGCGAATTGCCCAGTTGCCACAGAGCGCCTGGAACTTGATACGGAAGTCGAACGGCAGGTATTTCTTGCCGCTCAAGATGTTGGAGAGGTGCGACTTGGGCATGCCCAGGATCGCAGCGGCATCGCTCAGGCTGTAGCGCACGCGGCGTTTGGCCCAGCACAGCACCGTGGCGTCGGCCTCGTGGCGCAGGCGAGCAATCAACTGTTCCGAAACCATTTGCGGCTCTCCTACTACGTCGAAAAACGGCATCTCGCGTTGCATCTGTTCGCTCCCCAACACTTGTTCTAGGTGTTCTCAGTAGCGTTCCACGTAGCCACTGGCGCCAAATAAGGGCGCCAACACAGGGCGCCCTTTGAAAACGGATCGCTGCTTATCGCTTCTTCCGCACCGACGCACCTACAGGTGGCTGCACGTCGTCGCTGGCGTCCTGGCTGTGCATGATTTCTTTCAGGAACAAGCCGGGATGTGCGATCTTTACGGATGGAGGGATGCCCCTTTCCTTCCAGTTGTGGACTCGCTGAACACCGCCCCGATGCAAGTCGTAGCCGAGGAGCTTCGCCACCTGGGTGGGGCCACCAAGGCTTTCGATGAGTTGCCAATCGTCGTGAGCGGCGGGTTTTTTCGTGGTCATGGCCGTATTAAACACCATGTTTATTAAACAGTCAAACACCACGTTTATCAACAAAGCRTTTACACGTGAGAAAATTGGCGCCATGCACGAAACCATGGTTCGCCTCTACGAGGCCGCAAAAGCACTCAAAGGGCTAGACTCGCCAACGGATGTGGCGAAGGCTCTGAATCAATCCCAACAAACCGTCAACAACTGGGAGCGGAGGGGCATGTCGCAAGGCGGGATGCTTAAGGCCCAGGCAGCAATTGGCTGCAGCGCTACCTGGTTGCTGACGGGGCAGCTTCCGATGGCGGCATCGGCTGCAGAGCTTGGGAGTCCCGTCAATCCCAAATCTGGTGCAGATCAGATAGAAGCAAGACTTAACGAGAAGTCTGAAACAGGCGCTTACAATCCACCGCCAACGGCAACGCTTCACGGCGTCTACGTGCGGCCGATTGTTACCTACGAGAGCCTGGAAGAACTCCCAAAGGAGTCGACGGTTCTCGTAACGAGGATTGATGTGGAATTGTCGGCGGGAAATGGGAGGGAGACTTGGCACATCGAGGAGAAGGAGCCGCTGCCGTTTCAGGCGGACTACATCCGACGCCTCGATGCCAAGCCGAAGAATCTGGTCGCGGTCAAAGTTACTGGGGATAGCATGGAGCCGCGGCTGTTCGACGATGACTCCGTGATAGTGGATCGCGCGGACACACGCGTGCCCGCCAATGGCGGCGTATTTGCCCTTGTCTATGCTGGCGAGATGTTAGTGAAGCGCCTTTTCCAGCTCCCGGGTGGCATCCTGAAGATTGTTAGCGACAACCACGAACGGTATGAGCCAATCCTCCTTCAGCCTGATCAGATCGAGCACATTTCGGTGATCGGCCGCGTCAAGTACCGTTCCGGGATGGGCGATTTCTGAGCAGGTCACATGAAGCTACGAACAGGGATTTTGGTAGCAAACACCGAGACGCCCGTCGGGGATGGGATTAATGGCGCGGTCAGGGCCGTCATCAAAGTAGATGACGTCTTGCATGCGGCTATTGTGAAGCGCATTCCGCTACAAGCGGTCTTGGCGGAGTGCTTCTGCGGAATGCTGTTCCGAGCATGGGACCTTCCCACACCAGAGCCCATCCTGATTCACGACGGAGTCGATCTACTGTTTGCCAGTCTGGACGCGCACTATCCCAACTTGAAGAAGCATTTGGGTTTTGCAGACACACTTCCTGATGCGCAGAAGATGCAGTTGCAGGTTCTAGCTGCGAGCATTGTTTGTAGTTGGGAGGATACGCCCAAGGCTCTGGCAGCCGATGAAGCAATTGCAAATGCTGACCGCAATCTTGGCAACTTCCTCTGGGATGGCATCGACCATGCGTACATTGATCACGAGCGGACACTCGGACTTGTCACGCATGAGCGCAATATCATCGCACTGCTGGCCCAGATCGCCGGCAAAGCGGAAGAGATTGAGCGCTCCAGCGTTGCCGCTGCGCTAGTGCTTGACACGGGCGCTCCCTCACGGGTACAAGCCCTTGATAACATTGATTTCGCCCCCTTGGTTGAGTATGTTGAACAACAACTTCAAGGGCTGGCAAACCGCGTTTTGGCACGGTTTCCCAAATCAAAGGATCTGCTGACTGGACTCGAGCCTTCGTCATGACCGCAAATACTCTCCTTCCGAACACATACTGGCGCCCAGTTTTCTGGGAGCCGGTTTCAGGCACGGGAGAGCGATTGATGGTCGGAGCCTTGGTCGAATGGGATGGGCGGGTCAGCTGGCATAGACTCATTCGGGACGATGTCCTGGACTGCCTCTATGGGAAGGCGTCCAAGGGCGTCAGGACGCTGATTGAATCGGGCTTGGAGGCTCTTCGCTCTATTGGAACACACGGGGCGCTCAAGCAAGAGTCCATGCCCGCTCTCTACGGACTCGAAGCTGGCCCTCTTCGGCATACCCCCGCGAAAAATCTGGCAGACGCGTTGAAAACAGCTGCCCTCCTTTATTCCAGTCTTAGCAATCTGGACAAGCTGGACGACATGGAGGAAGTCGATGCCCCTACCCAGGAGGAAGGAAATCGGCGCTTTACAACGGATGTGCGCGATCGCGTAATCAGCCAACGCCCAGACCTTGCCCAGTACTTTGGACGCACGGCTGTTCTGATCGAAGGCGGCGAGCATACGCGATTTGGGTTCGTGAACCCCAAGGCCATTCTGCACTTTGGTGTCCTGTCTCCCGTACGCCAACCGTCCGGGCTTCGCGATGCCCGGGCTCGTCTCTGGGAACTTCATCGAGCCAAGGAAATCTCGGGGATCAATCTCGCCGGCCTGATCTTTGGCGCGCCGAGCGAGGATGATCCCACCCTATCCACGCGCCAGATTGATGCAATGCGCCGGAATCTCAGGGAGATCGAGCAAGAGGCCGATAGCTATGACATGCGCTTTTTCCCGGTTGCTACCGCTCAGGCAGGGGCGACAAGGGTAATAGAGTTCGCCTGAAGTCCTGACCCGATTAGAGGCGGAACAGCTAGCCCACCCCTTGAGGTGGGCTTTTTTACGCCCCTACCGCCCTCATCCGCCGCTCTAGCCCTACCCGGTAGAGCGTAGCACCCACAGTCAGCAGTGCCAGCCACAGCTCTTCCGGCATCCGCTCGTCCGCCATCAAGCCCGCCAAGCCGGCCACCGCTCCATCCACCGATAAATCCTCATCGCCCAGCGCCATGCGCTCGAAGGCGGCGATCACGTCTTTTGGGTCCATAGCGAACTCCTGCCGTTGTATCGGTTCAGTCTAGGCGAGTTGCACCGCAAAAAACTAAACGTAGTGTTTGACTAAAACATAAACATGTTGTTTAATGCAATCCATCGGCACCGACCCCCGGTGCACAACAGATGGAGGGCGAGATGCAAGTCACGTACCGCGTCACGAAGACGGATGGCAGCAGAACGACATTCATCGCTCAAGCCGATACCGCTGCAGCGTGCGATGCGCAGATTGAGTCCGTGGCCGAGGAATCCGGCTTCTGGGGTTGGATCGCCGAGGGCGCCAAGGCACGGGCCGCTAGCCCAGCCAGCATTTTTGACGTGCTGACGGGTACAGCTGGGAAAGGCGGCGGGCCGGCGCACGTGATGGCGCCTGGCGTCCACGTTGTCTGCCCCATGACTCCGCATCAGGTCCTCGCCCACATGTCACCCGCCGAGCGCAACCAAGCAATCCTCGGCTTCCTCGCTATTGAATTGCAGGACTACGCCGGCATGGCCCGCCTTGACCGCGACAGCGTGCAGCTCGCCGCGTACTCCGCTCTGCATTACCAATTGATGGATGCGGCGCGCGGGAGCGTCGAGCGCGATCAAGCGCAAGAGGCGGTGAACTCAGCCGCGCGCGCCGCGGCCGTGAAGATTTCATATCGCTCAATCGGCAGCGGCGGCATGCACACCTTCCGCGGCCGCGATCAGGCGGCCGTGGTGGAACGTGCTCGTGCATCCCTCCAGGCAATCAGCTCCTACTGCAGTCCGTCTATGAGCCTCCCTCGTCGGGATGAAGCCACAGGCGAGCACATCGTCAGCGTTCGCTTCTACGGCCTGGACTGAGGCGCTCACCATGACCACCCTATCCATCAACCACAACGGCACCACCTTGCGGGTGGCCGGCAGCTACTGCAGCGGCTATGACGCCACGCTCGAGCAGCCCGGCGAGCCGGAGGCCTTCTACGTGGACACCATCACCGACTCGGGTGTGGATGTCACTCATCTCCACGACCTCGAGGAAATCGCCGGGCTGGCGCTGGAAGCCCATCTGGACAACGAGGCCTACGAAGCGAGCGAGGCAGCTGATCGCCAGCGCGACGAACGCCGTTTCTTCTGCGGAGCAACGGTATGAAGCCAGCATTCACAAAGGGGCCGTGGCGAGCCACGCCCTTCGTCTATGACGGGGTCTGCTGCCACATGGAAGTGCGCTGCCCGGCGACGCCGGACAACAGCAAGGGCCTTCTGCTTGCTCACGTCTCCTACGCGAGCAAGCCTGCGCACCTGATCTGCTACGTCGAGAGCGAGGCGCAGGCAACGGCAAACGCTCGCGCTATGGCTGCAGCTCCTGACCTGCTGACTGTCGCCGTTGAAGTAGATAGCCTGCTGACCAAACAGAAGTGGCTTGTCGACGGGCCGGACCCTGAGAGCCAGCTGCTCGCTGCTGCGCGCGCAGCTATCGCAAAAGCCACCGGAGAGCAGCAATGACCGCCGAACAAGCGGCAATGCGCCAGGCCGCGCATGAAAACCTGCAGCGCGAACTGTTGCGCGAGCTCCAACTGGCGCACTGGTTCATCCTCAATGCGCTCGCAATCATGACCCCCGAGCAGAAATCGGAGTGGGCCTCCAGGAACATCCTGAGCGGCAATGACAGTGACGGCATTACCCGCTTCCATGAGCGCGAGGCGGTCATCGCCAAGGCAATCGGGAACGCAACGTGAGCCAACACAATCTGCGCGAGATACAGGCTCGCAACCGCGCCATCACCTACTACGTCCTCGGCCTGTTCGCGGTAATCGCGGCAGTGCATGAGATCGCCCTGCACCTCGGAGGCTGAGCGTGATCCCCAAGAACTTTGATCTGACCAAGATCCATACCGGCGTGAAGTTGTCGCGCGCCGAGCGCATGGCAGCCGCGATGCGCCACCTGGCCGCGATGAATGACTCTCAACTGGCACAGAAGCGTGCCGACAACAATCGCCGCGGCATCGGCCTGCGCGTCGCAATCGGAAGCGCGCACGTGCCTGCCGCAGTGGCCCGCGCCTTCGCCTACATCAAGGTGGCCTGACGGCCCGCCATTCAAAGAGGAATCCATGGCAGCACCTGAAATCGAAGTCCTGGACCCGGTCCAGGCAGAGCCGGCGACCGCCCTCGCCTTGTATGACCCCATCGAGGCGGGCCTTGCCGAGTTGCGCGAAGCCGGCGCCGAGGCCTTCGATGTGAAGACGACGGCTGGCAACAAGGCGGCACGCGAGTTCGTTCAGCGCTGTGTTGGCACGCGCACCGCCACTGAAGAGGCGTACACCAACTGGAATCGCCCGCTCCTGGCCTGGCAGAAGCGCAACCGCGACAAGCGCGACGAGATCGTGGCGGCAGTCAAAGCGATCGAGCAGCCGGTGAAGGAACTGGTCGACGCTGAGCAGAAACGCAAGGACGAAGAGCGGATCGAAAAGGCTCGCGTCGAGAGTGCGCGCATCAGTGCGCACCAGGCCTGTCTGAACGCGATCGCCATGCTACCCCGCGACTATCTCTCTGCCTCTGTCGCGGACGTGACTGCGGCGATCAGCGACCTGGAATCTCCGGAGTACCTGGGCCAGCGCGAGTGGGAGGAATACGCCGACCAAGCCAAGGAAGCAGTCGCCACCGCCCTCGCCACGCTGCGCGTGCACCTGGAGAACGCCAAGGCTCGCGAGGAACTGGCCGCCATGAAGGCACAGCAGGAAGCCGAAGCCGCCGCTCGCCGCGCCGAGGAAGCCAAGGCCGAGGCCGAGCGCAAGCGCGTGGCCCGCATCAAGGACCGCGTCCACGCGATCGAGATGGCCGCCTCTACCTGCATCGGTCTGGGTGTGAAGCAGATCCAGCAGCGCATCGATGGGCTGGCCGCCGAAGCCGCCGACGACTTTGCCGAGTTCCAGGCCGAGGCCGGCGCCGCGATCCAATCAGCGCTTGGCAACCTGAACACCATGCTGGACGCCGCCCGCGAGAAGGAAGAACAGGTGCGCCAGCGCGCCGCCGACCAGGCCGAACTGCAGGCCCTGCGCGACGCGGAGGCCAAGCGCAAGCGCGAAGCGGCCGAAGCCGAGCAGCGCCGCATCGACGACGAGCGCGCGGCCGAGGAAAAGCGCCAGGCCGACGAGCGCGCCGCGGAAGCGAAGCGCCAGGCGGTTGCCCGCGCCGCCGAAGAGCAGCGCGAGCGCGAAGCCGCCGCCGCCCGCCAGCGCGAACAGCAAGCCGCAGAAGCCGCCGCGCAGCGCGTGCGTGAGCAGGCTGGCACCCTGCTGGCCCTCCTGATTGAAGCCCGCCAGCACGTCGGCGATACCGATCTGGCCGCGCGCATCGACGCCGCGATTGCCGCCACCACCGGAGAAGCAGCGTGAGCCGCCCCGACCTGGAAACGAACCTCATCCCGGCCGCCGAGGGCGGCATGGGCCCGATGTACGCCGCCCTGGCCAAGGCGCAAGGCGCGTTCAAGCCAATCGTGAAGAATCGCGCCGTCACGATTCGCCCGAAGAAGGAGGCTGCCTACTCCTTCAACTATGCCGACCTGCAGGAGATCCGCGAGAAGACCACGCCGGCCCTGTCCGAGAACGGGATTTGCCTGTTCCAACTGGTTACCGAGGCGGATAACGCAACCATAATCCGCACGGTGCTGGGCCACACCAGCGGCGCGCAGATTGAAGGCCTAATGCGCGTGCCGCGCGGCGATGGCGACATCAAGGACTTCGGCGCCGCGATCACCTACCTGCGCCGCTACATCGTGAGCGCCATGCTGGGCGTGGCTGCTGACGATGATCTGGATGAAAACGGTGATGACCGCGGCGAAGGCCAATCGCCGGTACCGGCCGAGGTGCACACCGGCATGCGCGACGCCAAGACAATTGGCGAGCTCAGCAAGATCATGACCGGCCTGGATCGCGAGTCGCGGGCGAAGTACTCCGACTACTACAACCAGCGCACCCAAGAACTGCGGGAGGCAGCGTGATAGTCGTCAACTGTGCCCAGGGTAGCGATACCTGGCTGGCGGCCCGCGTAGGCGTGACGACCGCCAGCAACTTCCGCATAGCGCGCTCGCGCAAGCGCGCCGGCGGTGACTGGTCCGATACCGCTCTCAATCTGGCATTCGGCACGGCCATCGAGCGGATCAGCGGCGAACCCCTAAACGAGGGCCACGAGACGTGGCAGATGCGCCGCGGCCACGAGCTGGAGCCAGACGCGCGCATCGCCCACCAGGCCGATATCGGCGTCTACGTGCAGCCGGTTGGCATGGTACTCACCGACGACCGCCTCTTCGGCGCGAGTGCCGACGGTTGGATCGGCGGGGACGGCGGCGCGGAATACAAGTGCCTGATCTCGCCCGACGAACTGCGCACGACCCTGATCGAACACGACCTGGCCAAGTACACGGACCAGGTGCAAGGAAATCTCTGGCTCTCGGGCCGGAAGTGGTGGGACTTCTGCGTCTACTGCCCCGCCCTCAAGTCAGTCAAGGAATTCTTCCGCTGGCGCATTGAGCGCGACGACGACTACATCAACGCGATGGTGGAAGACCTGTGGGAGTTCGAGAAGCTGATCCAACGCAACCTGGCTGAACTGCGCAAGCTGGCCGCCTAACCGAGGAAGACCATGTGGTTCCGTAACCTGACCCTATACCGCCTGCCCTCGTTTGGGCTGACCGCGGCAGAACTGAACGACGCGCTGGCGCAGCATGCCTTCGCGCAGTGCACCGAACTGGAAATGTCCACGCAGGGCTGGGCCCCGCCGCGCGGCGACGCGCTGGTGCATGCCGTCAGCGGGCAATTCCTGCTTACCCTCTGCACCGAGAAAAAGCTGTTGCCGGCCGCCGTGGTGAAGGAAGCCGCCGCCGAGCGCGCCGCCGAACTCGAAGAGCAGCAAGGCTTCAAGCCCGGCCGCAAGCAACTGCGCGAGATCAAGGAGGCCGTCACGGACGAACTGCTGCCCAAGGCATTCAGCATTCGCGCGCGCACCGCCGCATGGATCGACCCAGTGAACGGCTGGCTGGCGATCGACACCGCCAGTGCCGCCAAGGCCGAAGCCCTGCTTGGCGCCCTGTTCAAGTCCGTCGACGGTCTGGAACTCGTCTCGCTGCGTGTCGTGACGTCGCCCACGGCAGCCATGACAGAGTGGCTGGCCACCGACAGCGCGCCCGCCGGATTCACCATCGACCAGGACACCGAACTGCGCGCCACCGGCGAGGGCAAGGCCAGCGTCCGCTTTGCGCACCACGTGCTGGAACCGGCGGACGTAAATCGCCACATCGCCGCCGGCAAGCGCTGCAGCCACCTGGCCATGACGTGGAACGATCGCATCTCGTTCGTGCTGACTGACGCCCTCACCATCAAACGCGTAATGCCGCTGGATGTGATCAAGGAAACCGCGGCATCCGGCGAGAAAGGCGCCGACGAGGCCTTCGATGGCGACTTCCTGATGATGGCCGGCGAACTGGCGGGCATGCTGTCGGATCTCGTGCATGCCATGGGTGGCGAGCAAGTGCCCGAAGCACCGGATGACCTGGTATCTGCGGCCGAGGATGCCGAATCGCCAAATCAAGGCGAAGCTGACCCGCTCTACCCTCAGGCGGTGGAGATCGTGCAGAAGAACAAGCGGGCCAGCATCTCGCTGGTGCAGCGGCACTTGCGCATCGGGTACAACCGCGCCGCGAGCTTGCTCGAGCAGATGGAGGGCGCCAGCGTCGTGTCGCCCATGATGTCGGACGGCAGCCGGCGGGTTCTTGCGGGGGCGCCAGCATGACGACCTGGAAGCCCTGGAGCCCCGAAGAGGAAGCGCTGCTGAGCAAGCACTGGGGAAACGGTGAGCCGACCAAGACGATCGCCACCCTCTTCCCGGCCCGCTCCGCCGCCGCAGTCCTGAAGCATGGGTACGACATGGGCCTTGGTCCGCGCGAGTGTGGCCGCCCGTGCTTCTCGCCAGTATGGGAAGGCGCCAAGCATGCGCTGGCCGGCGGCAAGAAGATGACGTCCAACGAGCTGGCCGCGCTGCTGAAGGTGACACCGCATGCGGTCCAGAAGCAGATGCGGCTGCGCCATGGTACCGAGGTGCGCATCGGTGGCTTCGATGTGCGCGCCCACGCTCCGCACGTCATCCGCTGGACGCTCGGCACTGGGCCGGATGCGCCCGCTCCGAAGCGCAAGAGCCGGAAGGAGATCAACCGCGCGTTCTCGCGGCGGATGCGAAAGGATCCCGAGTACTGCGCCCGGCAGAACCTGCGCGCCCGGCTGCGCTATGCGGAGAAGACTGGCAAGTTGATCCGCCGCGATCCAGCCGCCTCGTGGATCGGCACGCCGCTGCCGGGAGCCACAGCGTGACCTACCACATTGCATTGATGGTGACCGCCGCCAGCCTAATGGCGTGCGTGGCGGTCGGCTCCTACGTGAATTATCGGCTCATGAAGAAGATGGCCGATGAACTGGAAGAGGAAAAATCGTGAGCGAAACGACCAAGCCGGCGCGGTGCCGGGATGAAGACTGGAATCTGGCGCGCGACTGCGGGCTGCAGAGCGCGACACCTCGCACGAACGCTTGGGATGCGGCGCTTGGCCGCTTCGCTGATGCGGTTCACGCCGCTCCCCCGGCACCTGTCAGCCGGGCGAAGGAAGTAGACGGGCTGCGGCGGGCACTGGTCTACGTGGCCCACGCAATGCACAGCGAGCGTCAATACGTGTGCGCCAAGGGCGTGACCCTGATCGACAACGATGGCGTAGAGGTTCGGCTTGATGACGGTCGCAAGGTGCATGTGCGACTCTCCCAGTCCGCTTCCCTCAATGAGGGCGGCAGCGAGCCGGTGGTGCCGATTGACATGGTGCTGCATTGTCCGGCTTGCGGAATGCAGCACATCGACGCGCCGGACCACTTGCACTACATGCCAGGCACGTCGAAGGAATGGGACAACCCTCCGCACCGCTCCCACCTGTGCCACAACTGTGCCCACATCTGGCGTCCAGCTGACGTGCCGACGAATGGCGTGGCTGCCGTCAAGACGAAGGGCAGTGCGGATAGTCCGATCGCCCAATCTGCTCCCAATGAGGGTGGCAGCGAGTCGGTGGCTTGGCCGTTCCGTGCGCCAGGATCGCTGTGCAAAGGGTCCGTGGCTCTTGGTTCTGGCTGCGGCTTGTGCGAGCGCTGCAAGGACGAAAAGGCCCAGCTATTTGCGGGAAACCCGAAGAACGCCGCCATGCAGCCGGTAGCGCCGACACTGTTTCGCTGGAAAACATCGTGGGGGGACTGGACCTACCGCACCGAGCGTCCTGCGGGATGGAAAGACCTACCGCACTTTGAGGCGTACAACCTATCCGCTCCCGAGCAAGCGAGCGCCCCGCAGCCGGTGGCGATCAATGAGGGTGGCAAGGGCGAGGGAGTGGCGTTCGAAGCCAGCGAACTGGACGCTTTGGTGAAGCTGGCCGAAAAATGCGAAGCAGAAGACGACCACCCGGTTGTCGCAAGTACGGTTTTGCGTCGGCTGGTCAACTATGCCCGCAGCCGTTGCGCCGCCCCGCAACCGAGCGCCAAGGCGCTGACGGATGCCGCAGAAGCAATGCATGCGGTGCTGATCGCTGGCGGCGACTACGGCGATGAACTGGCTGATATGGGCCTGCGCGAGCGGTTGAAGAAGTCGCGTGACGCTATCCGCGCCCTGCTCGCCGCCGCCCCCGCATCTGGGTATTGCACTGCGGGCAACGGTTGCGTGTGTGGCGGCGATACACCACGAGTGCGTCAGGGCTGTGGCAACTGGAAGGCCGCTCCCGCATCTCCCAATCAGGAGGGCTGAAACATGACCCAGCAAGCCATCCAGACCGCCGCGAAGCTCTACGAGACGCGCGACACCGTAAGGCACCTGCTCGGCGAGCACTACAAAGAGCGCATGACCGAACTCGGCGGCGCGCTCCAGAAGATCGCGGCGCGCAAGGGCAAGGACGTTCTCATGACCGCAAAGGAAATCTGCTCCGACCCTGGCATGACCGGGATGGAGATCGGCCAGATCATGGCTGCAGCTGTCGAACTCTTGGAGCCTTCAGCATGAAGGAAAGACCGATTTTTTTCGGCGACGCCATGGTGCGCACCAGCGCCGATATACGCTCAATGCGAGCCATCCAGGCGATCAACGTACTTCTGAGCCCACAGGATCCCGTGGCGCTGGGCTTCCTCGCGCGTCGTGTAGAGCCCAAGCGCATCGGACTCTTCAATCGCGCGGCGATCCATACTCACGCGCCCCAGGGCTGCAAACTTTCCGCTTCCCGATGGCTTTGCAAAACCCTCAACTACGTAACCTCGGTATTTTTCGATGGACATGGGGACCGTTTCTCCTGTCGGCGCTTTAGGACGCCACGTCGCAATTTCAATGGATACCTAATAAAGCCTAGCATGCAACGCCACGCCGTGCGGCCTGGACACCGACTCTGCATTCCCCTCGTAAGTGGGACAGCAATTGGGAGGACCGCAGCATGAAAGAACGCCCTATCCTCTTCAGTGGCGCCATGGTGCGCGCCATCCAAGGCGGTCGACCCTCAATCGGAAGTCAGCATTTTGTCGATTTCCAGACGCCCGACCGCGGCGGCCTCGTCGGCAGCCTCAGTGGCGAAGCGCGCGAGCGGATGGACATTTCCGTCGCACACGACCCTTCCCGCGATATGAGGCTTAGCGCCGTCCGGGGCGGTGTTGTACGCCTCATACACCCCCACCCAGCAGCCGGTCAAGCCATGCCGGGCATGGGCCTTCAGATCAAAACCCCGGCAGATCTCGTAGTGCGCATTCATGAGGAGATTCTAGGCTACCGTTTAGCGAGCACCCATCCCCTCGATATGTTTATCAATCGCCTCTTGAATGCAGGTGAAGGAAGCTATGAATGCGCTGTCGAGGTCCACGAATCGCCTGGACGTCACCGCGTTGAGCGGTACGTAGACGAGCGCACCTTGGACTGTGAGCTGGACCCGCTGGGCAATGACGTGAAAGCCGGCAGTCGGATCCCAACCGGCGGTCGCATATATTTCAAAGCCACGATATTCACCTTTCCGTTGTTCTTCCATCGGTGCCCTCCCAGCGCTTCGGGAATCCTAGCATGGTGGCCCGTGCAGCAGTCTCTCGCGCTCCGCTCTGCTGGACGCGATCCTCTGTTCAACTTTGACCCATTGCTCTTGAAGAGGGGGCCGCCCGGCAGTGATCAGTTTGAGGTTGGCCCGGTCCATAGTCTCGCGCATCAGCCTGGCCAGATCAGCGACCTGGAGAGCTGCGCCAATCCCGATGGCGTCGGCGACTTCCTTGCTGAAAAACTTGTCCATTTGCGTCATTTCGGGGCGGCGGATAGCAACGCTTGGACCAAGCTCCTAGTTGCGCAGCGAAGCCATCAACAGCTTGGTGTCGATGGCGGCCCGTGCCAACGCCGCCGCTTCGGCAGCGGCTTCCTCAGCATTCCAGACCAGCCTGTGTTTTCGGCCGTCGCAGAGGAATCGGAAGGAGAGGACCTCCTCGGGGCTCTCCGACGCGCTCTCAGCGAAGGGAAACGCGTGATACGTGGCGACCCAAAGGCCCGTGAAGCTTTGCTCCGCGAAGGCAGTCACTTCGAAGTCGCGATAGTCGAAAAATCTGGCAGGCATGTGGGGCATCGGTTTTTGGCCGAGATCGTAGCATGGCCCCGAAATACCCAATTCGAATATCCACCAACCACATGCGTCAATGCCATTTACCAATGTGATGCTTAGAACAGGACATAAGTGCACGTAGCAGCACAACGAATCATTGAACTGACCCGCAAGGCATGGAGGATCACGAAGTGAGGCACCTGACCAGCAACACGATCGACGGCGAGGCCGGCGCGATCCTTTCCGACTGCGAGCAGTACCGCTACCGCCTCTGGCGCGAGTGGGACCGCAGCCAGCCGGGCCTCGGCTTCATCATGCTCAACCCGTCGACCGCTGACTACCAGGTCAACGACCCGACGATCACCCGCTGCCTGCAGCGCGCGCTGACCGGTCGCTATGGACGCCTGGAGGTGGTGAACCTGTTCCCGCTGCGATCAACCGATCCTGACGGGCTGCTGGCTCACCCGGCGCCGCTCGGGCGCGAGGACACTGCCAACGGCTCAATCATGGACGCGCTCGATCGCTGCTCGCTGGTGATTTGCGCCTGGGGCGCGCACAAGGCGGCGCCGGCGCGCGCGGCGGAGGTGCTGCGCATCGTCCGGATGTGCGGTCGCGGCGCCCTGCTCCATCACCTCGGGCTGAACCAAGACGGCAGTCCGAAGCACCCACTGTACATCGCGGCCAAGGTCCGGCCACAGCCATTCACCCTTGATTAGCAACCACATGCGTAAACAGCATTTACCAATGTGGTGAGTAGAGATAGGAAAGCAGTGGACTCAGCAGCACAACATATGATTGAAACAACCCGGAAGCATTGGGAGAAGGCAATGGGGATCCTCAGTAACGATGAATTGGTAAAGCTCACTGGCGGATTGGTCCAGGGTGCGGCACAGCGCCGATGGATCGCCAAGCAGTTGGGCTTTGCGCCGCCGGTGAAAATCGACGGCCACCCCATGATCACGTGGGAGCAGGTCAACCGTGGGCCGACGGCCACCGAGAAGCGCAGCGGCGGGCCGCGCTGGAGCGTCGCAGCATGAACCGGCCTCGTACTGTGCGGGCCGCCAACGGACTGCTGGAGCGGATGGAGGCACGACCGCGCAAGGATGGCTTGGTGACCTACCGCTACCGGCCGGTCGGTGGTAAACCGATCAATCTCGGCACCGACCGCCTCAAGGCAATCAAGAAGGTATTGGATCTGCTCGGCGCTGGCGACAACATCGGCATGATCGGGCGACTGTGGGAGCAGTACCAGGAAACGGCGGACTGGAGGAATTTGGCCGAAGGCACGCGCACCGATTACACGCAGTGCAGCGAACCTCTGCTGAAGGTATTCGCGAACGTCAAGGCGAATGAGATTCGCGCGACCGACGTCGCCCGGTATCTGCGCATCGAGCGCAAGGAAGCCCCGGTACGTGCCAACCGGGAGGCGGCGCTGCTGTCAAACCTGTTCAATCTGGCAATCGAGCGCGGCGAGGCAGAGGTCAACCCGTGCCGCCAGGTGCGCCGCAATACCGAGCAGCCGCGCACGGAGGCCCCCAAAGCTGATGCCCTACTTGCCTTCCTGAAATGGCTTGCGAGGCAGACGGCACAGCGCAAGATCATAGGCCTGGCAGCCGAATATGCCGCCGTGGCCGGCAGCCGGAAGGTGGAATTCCTCGACATCGTGCGCCCCCAGGTCGACCGCGCCTCGCTAGTCATCCGCACCAAGCGCGCTAAGCAGCGCGGCATCAAGCGCGGCGAGATCATCGAGGAAGTCGAGATCACGCCCAAGCTGCTTGACCTGCTGGACCGGATTGACGCGGCGCACCGCGAGCAAGAACGCGAGTGCCTATATCTGTTCCCGAACAAGCACGGCAACGCTTACACCGCGGCCGGATTCAAGGCAATGTGGGGCAAGCTGATGAACCAAGCGCTCAAGGAAAAGGTGATCGCAGAGCGCTTTACATTCCATGATCTACGCGCCTATTACGCCACAACGCACAAAGCAGAACACGGCACCCTCCCCGACCTGCATGCCAATCCGGCGATCACGGCGCGCGTCTACGACCGCAATAAGGTGGTGAAGCGTAAAGCGCTTTGAGGTGAATTGTGATGGGAACATCCCGCCGCAAAGCCTTATGCTGCCGTGCAGTTTTAGCAGATAGTATTCCCACCAACTACCCGCAAAGCCTTATAGATATTGGCTTGATGCCTCAGATTGTGATTCCTGTCGTCGTGGGTTCGAGTCCCATCAGCCACCCCAGAATTTGCTTTACAAAACAGCGACTTAGCCAAGTCGCTGTTTTTGTTTGTGGACTCAGCGCACGCTGAAAGCGCCCACAGCGGTAATTCGGATCAAGGGCCTTGCGACTCAAGCTCGCAACGCACGTAGAGGTATCGCTATGCCGGGCCGCCCATGTGCGCCGCGCACTCCTATCCCCCCCCCCCGCAATCCCGTCACACGTTCTTGCCCGGCGAAACCATCCGTTGACAATTCGGCGCTCTGCTTTCGGGACGCACGCATTCGGATTCACTACGAATCCGCACAGTAGCTGTGCACTGCAATGCCTCCGCCCGATACTCGTTGCCTAGAGACGTGAGTGATGCACTGACTCTTGGGTGCACCGGCGTGTCCAGCAACGAATATTGGCATCGAATTTGGATAAAGATATTTTAATTCTGCCTATAAGGCCTTCATTGTCTCAAAGGGAAAAACCAACTAATCGGCAAGAGGGAAGCCAAAGACATCCCGCAGCAGATCTTGCTCGAACGCCGCTATCCACGAAGACCCCGCCCTGTCTGGATAGCGCCGAACTTCGCTTCCGATTACTCGGGTGACGGTGATTTCCCGCAGCGTGTGATTCGGGCTGTCGGCCAGCGGAGTGCCCTCCTCTGCTGCGACATCGAAATCCTCTGGTACAAATCCGTGCCGCGCGCAAGCGGACTCGAAATTCTCACGCTCGTCCGCGGGTAGTTCGTAGAATAACTTTTGAACCATGGCCATCTCCCAGAGCCTCGCTGAGATCCTAACATGGCCAATCCGCGCATCCCTGAGCAGTTTGTCGGCTACCCCATCTGCAATGCAATCACGCTCCAGGAGACCGAGTCGCGGCCCTGCGTATCCTTGCGCTGCCCGATATAGCGTTCAGCCAAGCCAATCGCTCGGCCAAGTTCCAGCGTCTCATCGGCAGACACGTCAAACATCCTTCGACCATGGGGAACAGGCCCATGTCTGAGCGACATGATGACACTAGCGCCCGGCGCCAGCAGTTCCGCGATGGCACGCATTGCAATCGCTCGCTCAGCAGCGTCAAGATGCATCCATACGGCAGTTAGCAATATGAGATCAAATTGCTCACGCCTGGCTCGCATCGCCGATAGGCATGGCAGCGCGTCATCCACCCATTCAATGGGCAAAGCCGCGTGAATACGCTGCCCCTCTTGACGCAATTCAAGGGTGGGTTCTAGAGCCACAATGCGATGTCCCAACCGAGCAAGCGCGGCTGCATCGCGGCCCGACCCAGCGCCGATGTCCAGAATGCCGCTGGGCGTATGTGGAAACAGGTGCAGAACGTCGCGATGGACATCCTCGAATAGAATGTGCTCGTATTGTTGCGCCAACGCGATTGCGTTGGCGCTATAGCCTGCGGTACCCGCCACTGTTCTACGCATGTGGATCCCTGTTTTCACCCTACCAACGGCGTATAGGAAGCTTCCGCGCCCTTTGGCATATTGCAATTGCTCGTTGACTGACCCCGACGAGACTTCCCGTAGACCCCCTTGGCATCGCGCCGGCGGTCTTCTTTTTTGCCGGACGCCGCAGTTGCCTTGATTTTCATCCGGAACAGCCGGATTGATGATGGCCTGCATCGAAGGCGACGCATGTGGCACAGTATTGTGCGTGCCCCCTCGACGTGAAGAGACACGCGTTTTAACCTGCGGAGTTGTGGATATGGCCCGCACCARCCTGCTTCTGCTGATGTCACGGCTGTGGTCGCCGTTGCAAAACTTGGAACGCGGGCCCTGCGGCCGTCGACGGAATAGATCCACGCTTGTCTTCTGAAGCCGTTCTAAAACCGCAGCCACAAAAGCAAAACCCCCCAGTACTTTCGTACTGGGGGGTTTCAAGGGAGAGCCTGGCGATTACCTACTTTCACACGGGTATCCGCACTATCATCGGCGTGGAGTCGTTTCACGGTCCTGTTCGGGATGGGAAGGGGT